>JANWVM010000019.1:0-42456 GCA_025056115.1 Gloeomargarita sp. SKYG116 | reverse complement strand
TATCCAACGAAGAACTGATTAGCCGGAGCGCCTTTGGAACATTACTACTAGGGTTAGTAACAGCTATTGTCAAGCTACTTTTCTTCCCTGATAGAACCTGATGGAGAATACCCATGAGTGAACCAACCAATCAAGAACTGAAAGAACTTATCCTGTCGCTGTTCAATCAATTGGACAGGAAAATAGACACCCAATTTGGTATCCTGGACAAGAAAATCGAAGCCCTGGATAAAAAAACTGAAGTCCAGTTTATGGAACTCAAGGGAGAGATCAAACGAGTTGAGACGAAACTGGAAGGCGAAATCCAGCGCTTGGAGACCGAGATCAAGGCTGCAGAGGAACGTTTAACTAGTCAGATGCGAAGGCTAGAAACAGAATTGAAGGTCGAAATCAAACGAATTGATGACCGCTTCGATGGTTTCGATAAACGCATCGCCAATGAAGAACTGATTAGCCGGAGTGCTTTCGGAACACTACTACTAGGGCTAGTAACAGCGATTGTAAAGTTACTATTCTTTCCCGACCGGCCATGAAAACGATTACTGTTGCGCTTGGCGACCGCAGCTACCCTATTAGCATTGATGCTCATGCTCTCAAGAAAGTAGGTCAATGGCTGGTGGATATTGGCTTGAAAGGTAAGGTGCTCGTTGTATCTAATCCGGTCATTTTCCAGCACTATGGACAACAGCTATTGACAGCTTTACATAAGGCTGGTTTTGATGCGCAATTTTGTCTTGTGCCAGCTGGCGAACGCTATAAGACGCTCAAAACAGTGGAACGTATTTACGAATACTGTGTGCAATATCGTTTAGAGCGCCGCTCGACGATTATCGCTTTGGGTGGTGGCGTGATTGGTGATATGGCAGGTTTTGCAGCAGCGACCTGGTTGCGGGGGATAAACTTTGTGCAAATTCCCACAACGTTACTCGCTATGGTCGATGCAGCAATTGGGGGAAAAACTGGTGTCAATCATCGGATGGGTAAAAATTTAATCGGTGCATTTTATCAACCGAAAGCTGTCATTATTGACCCACAGGTTCTACAAACTCTGCCCCCCCGTGAGTATCGCTCTGGCATGGCGGAAGTGATTAAATACGGCGTGATTTGGGAACCACAACTATTTACACTGCTAGAAGAGCAATCTCGTCTATCCCATTACCGTTATTTACCACCCGAAACCCTAACCCAAATCTTGTACTTCTCCTGCCAAACCAAAGCCACCATTGTCAGTCAAGATGAGCGAGAAAGTGGGTTGCGGGCGCTACTCAATTACGGTCATACGATTGGCCATGCGATTGAAACAGTTACTCAGTACCGGCGCTATACGCATGGGGAAGCAGTGGCATTAGGCATGATTGCCGCAGGTGATATAGCCGTGCAATTGGGATGGTGGTCGGAAACAGAACAACAACGCCAGAAAGCATTAATCACGAAGGTAAAACTGCCGATACAGCTAGCTCCTGATGTTGACATTGAAGCCATTAAAAATGCCTTGAATTGGGATAAGAAGGTTGAAGGGGGAACCGTGCGATTTATTTTGCCGAAAGCCATTGGCCGCGCAGAAATAACGGACCAAGTTTCAGCAGAGTTGATTCACCAGGCACTGATACGTCTAAAGGGTCAATAATTCCTGCCACGCCAGTGTTTAGGTCGCGTCAGAGCAGATAGCCAAATACGCAAAACAGCGAGCGGGTCGGCTAACGGAGATAACCAAAACGGCCAGCTTTGTGAATTCCAGCCTGTATATACAGGTCGAATGGCAAACAGCATTGCCCAGCGAATTAGTAATAAAAATAAATTCAGCCCTAAAAGGGTTTGATGTACCGGATGAACAGGTAAAAAAAGACTAGCAATAACGATAAATAAAGGCAATCCTTGGACAGCCGTTAAAAACCAAAGGTCGCCCCAGAGTTGTTGAATGGAAGTGGCATCTTTCAAATCCAAAGAACGCCCCCATTCACGCCAGGTTTCTCTGGCTCCTTCATACATCCGCACTTGCAAGACTTTCGACCCATCCAAAAATCCGACTTTATAGCCCTGTGCTGCTACCTGCCGTACAAAGGTGACATCATCACAAAAAGAGTCTTTTGCGGTTGCATAACCCCCCATATTTTCCAGCACTTGTCGTTTCACCAAACAACACTGCCCGTTAGCCATGACCCGTTCAGGATAAGATTCCCGAGCACCGGTTGCCCCAAACCGATAAATCAGGGTCATTAACAACGCTGGTTGCAGCCACCATTCCCCTGGATACTTGAGTAGAAATTGGGGTGACAGCGTGATTAAGTCGTAGTTTTCCCGATGGGCTAATTCCAATAGGGCGGGCACCAGACCCATTTGCGGGCGGGTATCGGCATCGAGATTCAAAATCCACTTGCTATGGGGAGAACTCTGCCGCCATCCCCAATCCAAAGCCCAAGGACGCCCAACCCAACCGGCAGGCAACGGCGGGTCCGATAACAACTGGATACGCGGGTCATGGGCCTGTTGCGCGGCGACTAACTCCCGTGTACCGTCCTGTGAGTGGCTGTCCACCACGAGAATCTCGCGCACACTGTAGCCCTGGCGTCTAACGCCTTCTAGGCATGGCCCGAGTCGTTGCACCTCGTTTAGCGTGGGAATAATCACACTGACTTGCCCTAGATAGGCGGGAATTTCGGGCGCTGGTCGTAGAGGAGCAGAGCGCTGCAATCCGGTCAATAGTCGCGCGAGTAACAAGGCCACTGCCGGCGCTTGTAGCAGCAAAATGATTAGCCCCATGTATGCAGGCAAGGTGAAATGCCTTTTTATTTTACAAGGTACTCTGCGATAACCATTGACAATGCCCTTCTATCACTAGAGGATGGATAGGGTTGATGGCTCAAATACTGTGCGTACCGACAATCTCTTTTACAAACTGTTCCAACTGGCTCCTAGCCTGGCCTTTGAATTATTGGATTTACCCGCACCACCAGTTCCTTATCAATTTCAGTCAGTTGAACTGAAAGAGTTTGGGTTTCGATTAGATGGTTTGCTCTTGCCAGAGACCGATGACGCCAATTTGCCTTTTATCGTCGTTGAAGCCCAGATGCAACCTGACGCCAGATTTTACTACCGTTTGCAAAATGAATTGGCCACTTACTTATTGCAATATCAGCCGGTGCATCCGTGGCGAGTGTTAGTGTTGTATCCCAACCGCCATACCGAACGGGAAATTCCAGAAATGATGGCGTATTTAACCTACTGGCGGGTACAGCGCGTTTATCTAAATGAACTCCCTGCCCAGCAATCTCTGGGAATGGAACTCCTGCGCCTGATTGTCGCTCCACCAGAGCAAGCAATCGCCATCGGCCAAGCAATTATCGCCCAGGAGCAGGAGCGGTGGCTAGAATGGGTAGTGGAAGCACTCGTGCGCAAATTTCCGGGTCAGGGGGGCCGCAGAATGATGGAGGCATTGGGTTTGGCGCCATTGCAACAAACGCGCTTTTACCAAGAAGTCTTTCAAGAGGGAGCGCAAGCGGGTGAAGCCAGAGGGCGCCAGGCGGAAGCTGTTGCTTTGGTACTGCGTCTGTTACATCGTAAGGTTGGTTCCCTGTCCCCCGAACAAATCCAGCAGATTCAATCGTTGTCGCTAGAGCAACTGGAAGCGCTCGGGGAGGCGCTGCTGGATTTTTGCAGTATGGCTGACTTGGATAGCTGGCTAGCCCAGAATACTGTCTAGTAACCATGGACCAACCCATTTTTCACCTGGCATTTCCGGTAGGAGATATTCTGCAAACGAAAGCCTTTTATGTGCAGGGGTTGGGCTGTATACCCGGACGGGAAACGCCCCATTGCTTGATTCTCAATTTCTACAACCATCAACTCGTAGCCCATGTGACCCAGGACATTAGCCCCCAAAAAGGGATTTATCCCCGTCATTTTGGCCTAGTCTTTCCGGCGCTCGACCAATGGCAAGCCTGTTACGACCGGGCAAAAAGACAAGGCTTATCTTTTTATCAAGATGCGAAAGTGCGTTTTGCCGGTTCCCCGCTCGAACACCACACGTTTTTCCTGATAGACCCGTTCTATAACCTGCTGGAGTTCAAGTTTTATACGCACCCTGAAGCTATCTTTGGTTGTCAGGAATATGCCCAAGTCGGCGACCGGTTAACGACAGGATAAGGTTGGCGTCAATTGCTGGAGGACTTCAGCGAGAATATCCACAGCCAAATCAATTTCGGATGGGGTGGTCAAGTGACTCAGGCTAAAGCGCAGGCCACAACGAGCCAACCGTTCGTCATACCCCATCGCTAGGAGCACCGGACTCGGTTGGGTTTTGCCACTGGCGCAGGCGGAACCGGAACTCACAGCAATGCCCCGCTGACTGAGTAGATGCACCAGCGTTTGACCCGTGTGGGTTTCGTCGCCCTGCTCCCAAACGACGCTGACATGGTGCGGTAAACGCTGCTCCCAGGAACCTGTTAACTGCAGGCCGGGCAATTCGAGCAACCGGCGCCGTAGGTAATCCCGTAAGTGGGAAACGTAGGGCTGCTGGGGTAAGAATTCGGTCATGGCTAAACGCGCTGCCACTTCTAATCCGGCTAACAGCGCCACGGGTGGTGTGCCCGACCGTAAACCCCGTTCTTGCCCGCCGCCGTATAACCAGGGTTGTAAATCAATACCCCGGCGTACCACAAGTGCCCCACACCCCTGCGGCCCATAAAACTTGTGCGCCGAGAGCGATAACAAATCTACGCCCAATTCAGGGACGTTTACCGGTAACCGCCCCACGACCTGTACTGCATCCGTATGGAATAAAACGCCATGCGCACGACAAACCCGCGCCAAGTCCGCAATCGGCTGCAAGGTCCCTACTTCGCTCTGGCCGTAAATCACCGTGACCAGAACGGTGTTGGGCTGCAAGTGGGACTCCAGCATTTGGGGGTCAACCCGCCCTGTCGAGTCCACTGGCAAGGTCGTGATTTGCCATCCCCGCCGCGCCAATGCCGTCAAAGGGGCGCTCACCGCCGGATGTTCTACTGCCGAAGTAATGATGTGTTGCGGCTGGTCGTACTGCTGTGCCACCCCAAAAATGGCGAGGTGATTGGCTTCAGTCCCTCCTGAGGTAAAAATGACTTCTTCCGGCGTGACGCCAAGTAACTCTGCCACTGCTAGGCGCGCCCGTTCTATGACTAATGCAGCCCGCTGCCCATACCGATGAATGCTGCTAGGATTGCCCCAGGCGTGGGTCATCACTTCCTGCACCCGCGCAATCACCTGGGGATGGGGAGGCGTGGTAGCGCTGTAATCCAAATACACCATAGCTTCATTCTGCCATGAAGTCGGGATTGGCTAAGATAAACGTAGGCTTGTTAGCCGCATGGGGAGGGCGATGCGATGAAAGAAAGAATTCAAGTCGATCCAGCCATCAAAAAACTGACGCCCGCTGACGTGGCAGCCTTGGCGAAACGATTGGAAGAAGATAATTATCCCGATGCCTTTGCTAGCTTGCAGGATTGGCACTTACTGCGCAAGATTGCTTTCCAACGCCCAGAGCTAGTCGAGCCTTACCTGCACCTGTTGGATTTTGAAGCGTTTGATGAAGCTTGATGAAGAATCTTAGGATAGGATGAAAGACAACTAGCTGTTGTTGAGAGGGAAAGGGTATGTTGCTCGTGATTAATCGGATCTTGTCGGTTGCTGGCCGGTTATTCACCTGGATAGGTCAATTGCTAGGTGCCATTTTTACGGTTTTGTTGGTGCGGCCGGTTGCAGCAGTTTTGGGGTTGTTTGGCCGGCGATCGGGCCAGCCTCGGGAAGATAAAACGTTTTTCCTGGACCCTGAAGAGGCCAAGAGTTTGGGCAAACGCAGTGAGTCGCCTGCAGTGACAGCTCCCAGCCCCCAACCGGCGATGACTGCGAGTCCAGTGGTTTCCATGAGCACAACTGCAACGCCGGCAGCGAGTGTCAATACCAATCGGCGACGGCCTGGGCCAAACATGAGTATGTATCTGGAAATGGCTAAGCAGATGCGGCGAGCCTGATGCTGGCGTGGTGGCAAACGAGTTACCTCACTCGCTGGTGGGGTCAAGGGGCTGCTTGGGCTAGTCGTAGTGCTTTGGCTGGTCGTTGGGACGCCATCCTGGCGGGTTGGGTTGCCCTGGTGCTGGTGGGTTTGCCGCTGTTGAGTAATGACCAGCTTGGGGTGCTCCTGCTAGGCGGTGTGGTGCTCTGGCTAGGGTCGCTGTGGTGGTCTCCTCCCCAGGGCATGGGGGTAACAGCATTGTTGTATGGCGTGACCCTGACGCTGGCGACTGCCTTTTCTCCGGTAAAGCGGGCGGCGCTGGTGGGATGGGTCAAGGCGTGTCTGTATCTGAGCACCTTTGGAGCGCTCTTGCGGGGGGTGCGGCGGTGGGGCCAAGCGCTGATGGTGTGGCACCTGCTCGTGGCCTTGGGGGTGGCGATTGTGGGGTTGCGACAATGGTTTTTCGGTGCAGAAGCCCTGGCCACCTGGATTGATCCAGAATCGCCCCTAGCCAGTACGACCCGCGTTTACAGCGTTTTTGGCAACCCTAATCTGCTGGCAGCCTACCTTGTGCCAGGAGTGGGCATGAGTTTGGGTTGCTTGTTTGCCTGGCGCACCTGGGCGCAGCGGGCGTTGGCCTTGACATTGGTGGTGGCGCTGAGCAGTTGCCTGGTGCTGACTGGCAGTCGGGGCGGCTGGTTAGGTCTGGCAGCTGTCTATGGGTGTTTCGGATTGCTGGTGGTTGGGGGCTGGTGGCGCTGGCGTAAACATCATCCTCTCTGGCAACAGTGGCTTTTCTGGCTGGGAACAGGCTGTATTGTTGCTGGTGCGCTGGCGATACTGGGGCGTTCGGAACAGTTGCGGTTGCGGTTTTTGAGCATTTTTGCGGGACGGGCGGACAGTAGCAATAATTTTCGCTTGAACGTCTGGGCAGCGGTGTTGGCGATGATTCGCGACTATCCTTGGTTGGGCATTGGGCCAGGTAACCGGGCGTTTAACCTGATCTATCCTCTCTACCAGCGACCGAACTTCAATGCCCTGGGGGCCTATTCGGTACCGCTAGAGGTTGCGGTGGAAGCGGGTCTGGTGGGCTTGAGCGCGTTTGTCGCCTTGACGGCTAGTATTCTCCGGCGCAGTTGGCGGAATCTGGCGAGCCGGTACGCCTATCCATACCCCCAAACGTTTTTGCTGATGGGCTTGCTGGCAGGCATGGCTGGTACGATGACCCACGGCCTAGTAGACACCCTCTGGTTTCGGCCCCAGATTCAAGTGCTCTGGTGGTTTAATGTGGCGCTGGTTTGGAGCACCTACGATTCGTCGTCGGCTTCGTAGAGCCGGTCTAGCTGCTGCCGCGCTTCTTCCAAATTGACACTGCGCACCACCAACAAGGGTTCCTCAATAGGATTTCCTTCCCCATCAAATAACTCGGGGTGAGAGGCTGACCGCTGCCGGGGATACTGGGATTCCAGACTGAGCATGATTAAACTGCGCAACAAGTTGCCCAGGGCAAAGACAGCGAGTACGGTAAAGAGAACGACGTAAAGCAAATGTAGGAGCATCATCTTCGTCAAAGCTGGGAGTGAGTACGGGCTTGCAAACGCAGGTGCCAACATTCCAGAACCAACTGGTGCCAGGCCATCAAGATGGTGGTATCAACCCCCACGCCAGTGCTATTGAGCAGGGAATAGGCTGCCTGAACTTCCGACTGGGCCTGGGTAATCCGCTGGAGCAGTTCCTGACGCCGTTCGGCAGATAGAAATGGCAGCGCCTCTCGCTCAAGCATCTGCTGCGCCTGGCTAAACCAGTACGTAAAGTCTTCTAAAAGCGGTTCTAATAGCGATTTTACTATCGGCGACCTGGGCAGGTGTGGTAAGTTCATAGGGTTGCAGAAATAGAGAGGTGTAAGCATCTCTATATTACATTAATGCTTTTTACACTTCTTAACAATAGGGGAAAGGCAAAAAGTGCAGCGGCAGTTATTGGTGGGTGCAGGGGAGTGAGGGTTAGACAGGTGCTGCGCTGATTCGCCTGAGCCGTGGTGCCGGTGATTCGCTGGGCCTATGGCATAATGATCATCGGTATTCCAGGGTAGGTCATGACGAAAACAACGGCGACGGACCTAGACCGGTACGAGTGTCGCGCCTGCGGGTACATCTACGAACCGGAAAAAGGACAACCGGATAAAGGCATCCCGCCGGGAACTCCCTTCAAGGCATTGCCGCCCGATTGGCGTTGTCCGGTTTGTGGCGTCAAGAAAGCAGCATTCGCCAATATCGGTACCAAAGAAGCCGTGGGTTTTCCTGAAAACTATCGCTACGGGTTGGGGGTCAATACCCTGACGCCAGGCCAAAAGAGCTTGCTGATCTTCGGCGGTCTGATTCTAGGTTTCTTGTTTTTGATGAGCTTCTACGGGTTGAAATGAACTGGGGAAGACTGTTGGGAATTTTATGCTGCCTGTTGCTGCTGGGGTGTAGTCGAGGGCCAGCGCCATTGACTGTCCATCCCTGGGAGCAGGTTGATTTGCCGACGCGGGCAACGTTGATGGATATTGCGTTTGACCCAGAAGAACCCCAGCACGGATGGTTGGTGGGGACAGACGCGACGTTATTGGAGACTACCGACGGGGGCAAAACCTGGCAACTGCGCACGTTGGATTTGGGGGAAGGGAAGTATCGCCTGACTGGGGTGAGTATCAAAGCTGGCGAGGGCTGGGTAACGGGTAAACCTCCGCTGCTGTTGCACACGACTGATGGTGGTCAAACCTGGGTACGGATTCCCTTGGACCCGCGTTTGCCAGGCGTACCAGTGGCGATTGTGGCTCTGGGGCCGGGTCAAGCCGAGATGACGACGGATTTGGGAGCTATTTACCGCACCGATGATGGCGGTCAGACGTGGCATGCCCAAGTGGAACAGGCCCTCGGCGCAGCGCGGGATTTGGACCGGGACCCCCAGGGACGATACACGGCGGTTTCGACCAAGGGCAATTTCTATTCCACATGGGAACCAGGACAAACGGCTTGGGTGCAGCACAATCGCGAGAGTTCTCGGCGCGTCCAGAGTATGGGCTTTACGCCAGACGGGGGCCTGTGGATGCTCAGCCAGGCGGGGGAATTGCGGTTCAATCCTGATGGTCAGGAGGGTCACTGGAGCAAGCCGATTCAGCCAGAAGGCAATGTGGGTTTGTTGGGGATTGGCCTGCTGGATATGGCCTACCGAACCGACCAGGAGATGTGGGTCGTGGGCGGCAGTGGGACTTTGTTTGTTAGCTACGATGGGGGACAAACGTGGCAACAAGATAAAGAAGCAGCTGACATCCCCGCGAATTTCTACCGGATCATCTTCTTTGGACCAGAGCAGGGATTTATCTTAGGGGACCACGGGACACTGTTGCGCTATCGGGGTGCCTAGATGCGGGGTGCCCAACCAGGGTTGCAGTTTATTCCCCCCCAGTACGACCCCAGGGTTAGTGGGCTGATTCGGCTTCTCTTGCCAGCATGGCTGCGCTTCCGGTTACAGATTACCCAGGTACGAGTGGAGGGAGCTAAGCGCTTGGTGCCTTGGTGCGCCCGGCTCCAGCAGGGGGACGCGCGGGTTTTGCTGGCGTTTCGGCATCCGACTCTCGATGATCCCTACGCCATGCTATACCTACTGGCGCGAGCGGTTCCCCAGGCGGCGCGGGAAATGGGTGTGCCGTTGCGCCTGCCATTGCATAGTTACTTTGTCTATGACCGGGGAATTCCCCTGTGGGCAGGGCGATGGGTGGGCTGGCTATTTTCGCGGTTGGGGGGGATTCCGATTCAGCGGGGACGCAGCGACCGGCTAGCCCTCAAAACTATCCGGGAAGTGCTGGTGCGGGGCGACATGCCCTTAACGATTGCCCCTGAAGGCGGGATTAACAACCATAGCGAGCGTTTAGGGCCATTGGAGCTGGGACTGGCGCAAATTGGTTTCTGGGGTTTGGAGGATTTGGCAAAACAAGGCCGGGTGGTGCCGGTGGTGGTGATTCCCATTGGCATCCAGTACGGTTTTGTGCAACCACCTTGGCAACGGATAGGGGAATTACTGGCCCGCATGGAGCGCTACTGTGGTCTGCCAGCGGTGACAACGCTACCGTCCGACTCCATGGCTCGCCAAGACCAACTCTACGCCCGGTTGCTACAGTTGGCTGACTATCTCCTCACCCAGATGGAAACGTTTTATGCCCAGTTTTACCATCACCCGCAACCGAACCTTGCCGCTGAATTATCTGTGCATGACCGTCTGCGCCTGCGTTTGGACCACTTGCGCGATGTAGCGTTGCAGGTGACGGAGTCGTTTTTTGGGGTAACCGGGGAGGGCACAGTCACGGACCGTTGTCGGCGCTTGGAAGCGGTCGGGCGGGAATGGATGTACCGGCAGGATTTAGAGCAACTGGCGCCTGTGGCTCGCTGGCTCGCTGACCGGATTGCCCAGGAAGCGGAACTGCGTCTATGGCACATGCAGTTGGTGGAGCAACTCACCAGTGTCACCGGCGATTATGTGCGCGAAAAACCCACAGCAGACCGTTTTGCCGAGACTGTATTAATCCTCTGGTCTGTCATCAACCATTTGCGGGGAAAAAATCAGCCGGTGCGTTTGGGACAACGCTGGGTGGCGGTGCGGGTTGGAGAACCCCTGTGTCTGAATGACTACTGGGATGCCTACTGTGCCAGTCGCAAAACGGCTCGCCAGGTAGTCCAGGACGTGACCGACCGGTTGGCTGAGCGTTTACAAGCTCTTATCCGCAGTTGAGAGAATACCCTCCCACTCCCTGTGATCTACGGCACTGGCGGGGCTAGGCGTCCATCACTGCTGGAGTGGGGTTTTCCAGAGACACTGAAGATAGCGACTGGAGCAAACGTTCCACAGGGCGCACAAGGGTCGGGCAACCGGCCCTTCTCCCTTTTCAGTACCCCAACATGGCTAGCAGGGTGAAATACACCAAACTGACACCGCTGGCCAAGAGCGTGACGGTGGCAATAGCAGTCACCGGCCGTTGACTTAAGCGTTGCAAACTACGGGCTGCTGTCAACAGGACTCCCAAAATGACGGTAACAAAGTAGCTCATGTACCGTCCGACATTCGTCCAAAACCCGTCCATCGCAACAGACTCCTGGGCGCTCCTATCCCAGTGTGGCGAGTTGGTTCCATCGGCGTCAAGGCTGGCCAAATGCTGTCGCCAATCCCAGATGTTGACCTGGATCGGGTGCGGCTTGGTTTCCTGGGCAACCTGCTGTAAGCTGGTGCGGTTGACGCTGCAGCCACTGAGCCATGACCCTGCTTTACACCTATCCTCCCCTATTGACCGGTCGCTTGCAAAAACGGTATCAACGGTTTTTCGCCGATATCTGCCTCGACACCGGGGAAGTGATCACCGCCCATTGTCCGAATACTGGCCCGATGACAGGGGTGGCAGTGCCCGGACGCCCCGTGTGCGTCTCCCACCAACCCCATCCTAAACGCAAACTGCCATACACCTGGGAGTTGATTCATGTGGAAGATACGGAACCCACCTGGGTCAATATCAATACCGCCCGCCCCAATCCGGTGGTGCGACGGTTGTTGGAGCAACATGGCCTGCCAGAAATTGATGACTACCACTACATTCAGGGGGAAGTCCCCTACGGTAGCGAGGGCAGTCGAGCCGATTTTTGTCTCACTGGGGGGCAACGGCCTATCTACGTTGAGGTCAAAAACACAACCTGGGTGCAGGGACGACTGGCCCTATTCCCCGATACAGTGACAACACGCGGCCAAAAACACCTACGGGAGTTGCTGCGGTTAGTGCCCCAGGCGCGAGCAGTCCTGATTTACTTCATCGGCCGGAGCGACTGCACCCATTTTGCGCCGGGGGATAAGGCTGACCCCATCTACGGCCAACTCCTACGCCAAGCCGTTCGCCAGGGCGTTGAAATCCTACCCTGCCAATTCAGCGTGGACCCTAGTGGGATTGCCTACCGGCGACAACTGCCACTGGTGCTGGATTGAAAGGCCTGCAGACCCCGCTGTAACCACACCAGCAGCGTGAGCGCCTGCTGCACCCGTTGCCCGTACTGACGCCACTGAGGTAATTGCTGCCGTACCGCCTGCGCCCCCACCTGCCCCAACCGAATGGCCGCCGGCGCCCCAACTAAAAAATGGTGGGTGACTCGCTCTGCCCCGTCAATCGCCCGGGTAACCCCCACCAGCGTCCGCCGCAACCCCACCAGGAACTGCACCAGCCGCCAACAGCCCCAGCAAACGACCAAATTAATGCCAATCACCAGCCACACCATATCTCCTTTAGTTGGTCCTAGGAGACAACCGAAAAAACCAAAACGGGGTTACGCCCTGCGACCCAGGGGATAGCAACCATCAATCGCCTAGCTATATTATCCAGTGCCCTCGTCTCGTGCTAAAATCACCAGTATTCCTATAGGGTTTTGAGGGTTATGACCAAGCGACGCTACGTACTGATGGCGATGGCGGGGGTAGCAGGTGTGGGTCTAGGCACGCTCCCGGCGTGGTGGGTACAGGCACAGCGGGGAACCGAATTGACTTTGGTGGCCTATGCGGTGGCCAAGCCGGTATTTGCGAAGATGATTCCCGAGTTCCAGAAGCAATGGCAGGCGCGCACAGGTCAGCGGGTGACGTTCAAAGAATCCTATGGCCCGTCGGGAGCGCAAACCCGGGCAATTTTGGGGGGATTGGAAGCAGACATCCTGGCGCAAAACATCCAGAGCAACATTGACCCGCTGGTGGAAAAGGGGCTGGTGCGACCGGACTGGCAACAACGACTTCCCAACCGGGCCATACCGGCGACCAGTGTGATGGTGTTGGTCACCCGCCCCGGCAATCCCAAGAACATCCGCACCTGGAGTGACTTGATCCGCCCTGATGTGGAAGTGTTACTGATCAATCCTAAGACGTCGGGAAATGCCCGCTGGGGCATCCTAGCCGGGTTTGGAGCGGTGCAGAAAACCGTCGGCGAGGCCAAGGCGCAGGAGTACCTCAACCGGTTAATCGCCAACACCAAAGTGCTAGCGACTTCTGGGCGAGATGCCACGGATAAATTTGTGAAAAACCGCATCGGGGATGTGATGATTAATTTTGAAAATGAGGTGCTGTTTTTGAACGAGGCCATTCCCCGCGATTTTCCCTACATAGCCCCTTCGCCTAATGTGCAGGTGGACTTTCCGGTGACGGTGATTGACCGGGTGGTGGACCGCCGGGGCACTCGCACAGTCGCTGAGGCATTCACACGGTTTCTGTTCAGCCGGCGAGGACAAGAGATTTATGCTGAGACGGGCTATCGGCCCTATGACCCAGAGGTGCGTAAGCAATTTGCCCAGCGGTTCCAACCGGTGAATCGTATTTACAAAATCAGCGATTTCGGCGGTTGGGCCAAGGTCAATGCGCTCCTGTTTGCCGATGGAGCGTTGTTCGACCAAGCGCAACGAGCAGCAGCACGAGTTGGTCCATGAAGCGATACACGCTTTGGTTGCCGGGGTTCGTTTACGGTTACCTGGGGTTTTTGCTCTTACTGCCATTGGGAGCGTTAATCGGCAGCAGTTGGCAGTACACCTGGCCGGAGTTATGGCAATTGGTGACGGCCCCAGTCGCCCTGGCCGCTTACCAGCTTACCTTGGTGACTGCGTTGATAGCCGCCCTGGTGAATACGGTGTTAGGGCTGGTGCTGGCTTGGGTGCTGGTGCGCTACGAGTTTCCGGGGCGACGCTGGCTCGATAGCCTCGTGGATTTGCCGTTTGCCATGCCGTCGGTGGTAGCTGCCATTACCCTGGCGACGCTGTACGGTCAAGGGGGGGTGATCGGTCAGTTGTGGGATGAGGGAACCCTGCTAGGGCATCTATTGCCCCTGAATTTCACGGCGTCCGTGCAGGCAGTGGTACTAGCTCAGCTATTTGTCACATTGCCATTTGTGGTGCGCACGGTACAGCCCGTGTTGTGGGAGCTGGAACCTGAAGTGGAGGAAGCAGCCTATACCTTGGGGGCATCGCCCTGGTTGTGTTTTCGTCGGGTCATTTTGCCCCAGTTAACGCCGGCCTTAGTCACCGGTTTTACCTTGGCCTTGGCCCGTGGCATCGGCGAATTCGGGGTGGTGGTGTTGATTTCCGGTAATATCCCTTACCAAACCCTGGCAGCCACAGTGTATATCTACCAACAACTAGAAGCGTTTAACTACCCCGCAGCAACCGCCATTGCCCTGGTTCTACTAGTGGTTTCTCTGGTCTTGTTCAGCCTGACGCGCTGGGTACAGGGGCGAGTGCTCTTGCGTATGTAGCTACTCCAACTGCTCAAAATCGCTGCTACCCCCGGCCATAGCCGTGCGTTGATAAACAGCCGCTCCCATTTGGCTGAGGTTGACATTCAGTGTATCCAACTCTCGGCGAAATTCCTCTAACGATACCATGGAATCATTCATCATGCGTTTGATCCGCCCCACCCGCGCCGCCGCCTCCGACTTCACATCCTCATTGATGTAGGCCCCGTGCTCCCGCAGGGTGTTCTCATACATGGACAACAAAATGTCAGCCTGATTCTTCAGTTCCACAAAGGCTTTCCGACGAGCATCGGCTTCCGCATTGAACGTCGCTTCGAGCGTCATGCGTTTGATTTCTTCCGCCGTCAACCCCCCCGTATTGGTCAAGCGCACCGATTGGCTCCGGCCAGTTCCCTTATCCACTGCTGTCACCTGCAAAATACCATTGGCGTCAATCTCAAACGTCACTTCAATTTGGGGAACCCCGCGCGGTGCAGGGGGAATACCGGTCAATTCCATCCGCCCCAAACTTTTATTATCGGCTGCCATCGGTCGTTCGCCCTGGAGGATATGCACCTCTACCACCGTTTGATTATCCGTCGCCGTCGAGAAAATTTGGGAACGACTGGTGGGAATTGTTGTGTTGCGCTCGATGATTTTGGTAAAGACGCCGCCCAAGGTTTCGATTCCCAGCGACAGGGGCGTCACATCCAACAGCAGCAAATCTTTCACAACGGTGTCCTTGCCGATGATTCCAGCTTGAATCGCCGCCCCAATCGCCACGGCTTCATCAGGATTGACTGATTTCTCCGGCGCCTTGCCATCAAAGTACTCTTGGATCGCCTTTTGCACTGCTGGCATGCGCGTGGATCCCCCCACTAGCAAAATCCGGTCAATGTCCCGCGTCTTCAATCCGGCATCCCGCAGCGCTTGCCCCACCGGCTCCAACGTCGCCTGTACCAAGTGGCGGGTCAATTCTTCAAACTTGGCGCGAGTCAGTTCGATGTCAATGTGTTTAGCACCGGTAGCATCCGAGGCAATAAACGGAAGATTAATCGTCGTGCTCAGGGCGCTCGACAACTCAATCTTGGCTTTCTCAGCCGCTTCCCGCACCCGCTGCAGGGCCATTTTGTCTTCCCGCAAGTCAATACCTTCTTGCTCTTGAAACTCGCGCAGAATCCACTCCACCAGGCAGGCGTCAAAATCATCACCCCCCAAATGGTTGTTGCCCGCCGTTGCAACCACTTCAAAAATCCCGTCCCCCATGCGCAGGATAGACACATCAAACGTCCCGCCGCCCAGGTCAAACACCAGCACAGTCTGGTCTTGGTCTTGCTTATCCACGCCAAAAGCCAGAGCCGCCGCCGTCGGTTCATTAATGATGCGCAGCACTTCTAAGCCGGCAATCGTGCCTGCGTCCTTCGTTGCCTGGCGCTGGGCATCGCTAAAATAGGCCGGCACAGTAATGACTGCCTGGGTGACCGGCTCGCCCAAAAAACTTTCGGCATCTTGTTTGAGCTTTTGCAGGATGATGGCAGAAATCTCTTGGGGGGTGTACACCTGGTTGCGCACTTCCACATTCACTGTGCTGTCTTTGCCAGGTACACACTTGTAGGGCACCCGTCGGCGTTCATCCTCCGTTTCCGACCAGCGTCGCCCAATAAAGCGCTTGATGCTGTAGATAGTATTTTCGGCATCCGTGACCGCTCGCCGCTTCGCCGGTTGTCCCACCAAGCGCTCCCCTGCCTTACCAAACCCCACCACGCTTGGTGTTGTCCGTCCTCCTTCGGCATTGGGAATCACCGTTGCCTGTCCTCCCTCTAGCACGGCGACACAACTGTTGGTCGTTCCCAGGTCAATACCGACAATTTTGGCCATAGACGCTAGCCCAACCTGCCTACCAGACAAAAGTCGTAGGTTAACATTTGTCTTTAGTATTCCCCAAAAGTGAGTGACGATGATCACCCTACCGGCAAAATCAGGCCTAGGGAGTGAACTCAGTGGGGATTGCCCTTCATCTTAACCTGAAACAGTGGAAACGCCTAGACATTCTCCTGGGATGGCCCGTCAGCAGCGCTTGTTTCCGGAGTTGGATTGCTAGGGCCAGTGGATACCTTGACCAGGGCGTGGCGCAGCACTCGTTCTTCTTCACCTACCTTGAGGAAGTAGCCCCGCCGCAATTCTTCGATAACCACACCTTCGGCATAGGCATCACTCGCTTCCTGCATGATGGCTTCGTGGCGCGTGGGGTCAAACGGCTGGCCTTCGCTGGGAATCGGCGCCACCCCCATCTTCTTCAACTCCTCCACCATCTGCTTGTAAACGCCCTGGTAATTTTTGTGAATGGTCATGCCCTCTTCGGTTTCGGGACGGATATGTGTCCGGGCGCGTTCAAAGTTGTCCACCACCGCTAGCAGCTCCGCTAGAACCTTAGCCTTAGCCTTGAAGACGGCTTCCTCCATCTCCCGCTGTACCCGCCGCCGGTAGTTCTCAAAATCTGCTGCTAAGCGCAGCATCTGGTTGTGCTTTTCCTCTAGCTGTTGTTGCGTAGCTTGCAGTTGTTGTTCCAATTCCTGATGCGCTTGTTTCAAAGCGGTGTAGCGCTCCCGTTCCTGCAGTAACTCCTCCCGTAGAGCAGCCAGCGCTTCCGGCGTCGCCTCTTCCTCCAACTTCAGGTCACCCAATGTCGCTGGGGGTTCGGTGGTTCCCGTCTCCGTTGCCTCTACTGCCTCGCTCCCAAGGTCGCCCGTCTCTGCCGTAGTGGCCTCAGGATTGACATCTTCAGGATGGAAAGGCGTGTTCACCATAAAGCCAACCGTAACACTAAACGTTAGACATAAGGATAATCCTAAACTAGCACTCCCTTACCGCTGGCATCCCCCACTCGCGAGTTCGGTTAACCCTCCACTGGCTTAGTCAAAATAACATTTGACTAAATTACCCAGAAACAGCCTATCACATAACAACTGCAAAAAAATTCGCTGGAATCTTGGGGAAATTCGACAGAGCGTGTAAGCTAGGATTATCTCAGCCTTTTGCACAAGTACCCTCATAAATTTGGTTTGTTATGGTCAACTCCCCGATTTCTGCCCGCCGGGCATTGGTTACCCGCCAAGCCGGAACGAGTCCGATCGTCAAAGATATTGTCAAAGCTGGCGTTGCCGACCGGGAGCAAGTCATTAAGGCCTTGCAGGTCAGCCGTGAACAGGGACGTCCCCTGCCCGAAGTCCTCAAGGAGCTGACTGGCAAGGCGCTACCAGTGGAATTGGTGCGGCAATACAAGCGCCAACAGCTTTTTGAGTTGAAAATTTTGTACGGGGTAGAGTCCCTGGACCCAGAACTGACCCCCATCTCCCTTGCCCAAATCCGGGAGCTAGTGGATGTGTTGATTCCGCTAGATATCTGTCGTCGCTACGAGTTTTTACCGGTAGCCCGCCAGGAAGGGGAAAATCCCAGTTTAATGGTGGCGATGGTTAACCCAGACAATCTGCAAGCTCTGGATGAATTGAACCGGTTGACCCGCTCGAAGGGATTGCGCTTGCGGCGGCGAGTAATCACCCGTGAGGACTTTTTGCAGCTAGTCAACCAATATGTCGATGAAATGCAGTCAGCTCAGGCTGCGGTTGCTACTCAGGCTGTGCAGATTGAGACAGATATTGACCTATCGCAGTATGAACAACTAGAGGAAGCTCAGGACGAGGATGACGTTGACTTGGCAACCGCTCTAGCCGGTTCTCAAGAAGCGCCGATTGTAACTTTAGCTAACAACATCCTGGCGAAGGCGTTGACTGAGCGGGCTTCTGACATTCACATCGAACCCCAGGAGGAATATCTACGAATTCGCTTTCGTAAGGATGGGGTATTGCAACCAGGGTGGGAGAATCTACCCAAGCAAGTCATCCCAGCAGTGACGTCGCGGTTCAAGATCATGGCCAATCTGGATATTGCCGAGCGGCGTATGCCCCAGGACGGGCGGATTCGTAAGGTCTTCCAGGGGCGTAAAATTGACTTTCGGGTTAGTACAGTGCCCACCCGCTACGGCGAAAAAGTCTGTATGCGGATTTTGGATAATTCGGCAACCCAACTGGGCTTGGACAAGCTGATTACCGACCCGGAGACGCTACAGGTTGTGCGCGAGATGATCAAGCGGCCGTTTGGGTTAATCCTGGTGACGGGGCCGACAGGTTCGGGGAAGACGACGACTTTGTACTCCTGCTTGGCTGAGCGCAATGACCCTGGCATTAACATCAACACAGCCGAAGACCCGATTGAGTACACGTTGCCGGGTTTGACCCAGGTGCAGGTGCTAAGGGAAAAGGGGGTTGATTTTGCAACGATTTTGCGAGCGTTTTTGCGGCAAGACCCGGATGTGATTCTGGTGGGTGAAACGCGGGACAAGGAAACGGCCAAGACAGCGATTGAAGCGGCCTTGACGGGGCACCTTGTGTTGACAACTTTGCACACCAACGATGCTCCCAGCGCCATTGCCCGGTTGGCAGAAATGGATGTGGAGTCCCACATGGTGTCGGCGTCCTTGATTGGGGTGCTAGCCCAGCGGCTGATGCGGCGGGTGTGCACGGAGTGTCGTATTCCCTACAGCCCCACAGCGGAGGAACTTGCTCGGTTTGGCCTGAGCGGGTCAGGGCAAGGGTTAACGTTTTATCGCGCTAACACCCTAACTCCTGAACAAATCCGGCAGGCCAAGGCCCAAGGCCATCCCATTTGCAGCAAGTGCAACGGCGCAGGGTATCGAGGCCGGGTGGGGGTGTACGAGGTGATGCGGGTGACGGAGCGCATCCAACGACTGATCACCGAAAACGCTCCCACTGAGGTGATTAAGGAAGCGGCGGTGGACGAGGGCATGAAGACCCTGTTGGCTTACAGCCTGGAACTGGTGCGGCAGGGATTAACGACGCTGGAGGAGGTCGAGCGGGTGACGTTCACTGACACCGGCTTGGAAGCGGAATTAAAAGCCAAGCGCAAGCAAGGACTGGTTTGCCGCAACTGTCAAGCCAGCCTCAAGCCGGAGTGGATGGAGTGCCCCTACTGTTTGACGCCACGGTTTACCGATTGAGCACAGGAGGATAGCTATGGAATTGATGATGGAAGATTTAATGGAGGAAGTCATCCAGCGGGGTGGGTCGGACTTGCACCTGTCGGCAGGCTTGCCCCCCTACATTCGGATCAGCGGGAAACTGACTCCTACGGAACACCCACCCCTCACCGCTGAACAATGTCAACGCCTGATTTTTAGTATTTTGAACAATAACCAGCGCAAGATTTTTGAACAGAATTGGGAGTTGGACTGTTCTTACGGGATTAAGGGGTTGGCGCGCTTCCGGGTGAATGTGTATAAGGACCGGGGAACGGTAGCTGCCTGTCTGCGGGCCTTGCCATCGAAAATTCCCAGTTTTGAGTCCCTAGGCTTGCCGCCAGTGGTGCGGGAAATGTCGGAGAAACCGCGGGGGTTGGTGCTGGTGACGGGTCCGACGGGTTCGGGGAAGTCTACAACCCTAGCGGCGATGATTGACAACATCAACAGCACTCGCGCCGAACACATTATTACGATTGAGGACCCGATTGAATTTGTGTACGAGTCGAAAAAGAGCATCATTCACCAGCGGCAATTGCATGAAGACACCCGCAGTTTTGCTAACGCGCTCCGGGCCGCTCTGCGGGAAGACCCCGATGTCATCCTGGTGGGGGAGATGCGGGATTTGGAGACGATTCAATTGGCCGTAACCGCTGCGGAAACAGGTCACCTGGTGTTTGCTACTCTGCACACTAGCTCGGCGGCCCAGACAGTAGACCGGATTGTGGATGTATTTCCGCCGGACCAGCAACAGCAGATTCGGGTGCAGTTGTCCACGTCACTGGTGGCGGTGTTTAGCCAGACCCTAGTACGTCGTAAAAATCCCAAGCCAGGCCAATTCGGGCGGGTGATGGCCCAGGAAATCATGGTGGTGACGCCGGCGATTGCCAACCTGATTCGGGAAGGGAAAACGCCCCAGATTTATTCGGCTATTCAAACGGGGGGCAAATACGGGATGCAGACGTTGGAAAAAGTGTTAGCTGACCTGTATAAGCGGGGTGAATGCACCTATGAGGATGTGATGGCCAAAACCTCTAAGCCGGAAGAATTGCAGCGTTTAATCGGCGGGGGTTCTGTACCGGCTGCTGCGACCCGATCGACAACCTAGCTCCTCGCTGTTGCTGTCGTTTGGAGGTTATTAGCGATGCCCACTTATTTAGCCCGTGTCCGTGATGCCCAAGGTCGTTCCCGTGAACGGCGCGTCAAGGCGGACGACATTAAGGAAGCCCGCAGCCTGCTACGCGAGTCGGGATTCTTTGTGTTGGAAATCAAGGAAACTCAGCCGTTTGATCCATTCAAATCAGAGCTAGATATTTCGTTCCTCAGTCCGGTCACGGTTAAGGACAAGGCTGTTTTCTCGCGGCAGTTTGCGTCCCTGGTCAATGCTGGTGTGCCGTTGGTGCGAGGGCTGGGAATTCTGGTGGAACAACAGACCAACCCCAAGATGAAAAAAGTGCTGGCGGCGGTGAGTGCGGACGTGCAGCAAGGAACCAGTTTGTCAGAGGCCATGCGCCAGCATCCAGAAGTGTTCGACAACCTCTACGTCGCCATGATTCAGGCCGGCGAGGTTGGTGGGGTGTTGGATGAAGTGTTAAACCGGTTGGCTAAATTGCTAGAGGACCAAGCCCGCTTGGAACAGCAAATCAAATCAGCCATGGCGTACCCCATTGCGGTCACCCTAATTGCAGTGGGTGTATTTTTGGGGATGGTGCTGTTTTTGATTCCTATCTTTGCGGGGATTTTTGAGAGTTTGGGAGGGCAACTGCCAGCCTTTACCCAGTTCATGGTGAACTTGAGTAACTGGATGCGTAATCCAGTGAACTTGGCTGTAATTATAGCGCTCGTCGCCGCGGCAATTTTTGGATACACAGCGGCTTACAGCACGCGTGCTGGCCGGGAGGTGATTGATCGGATTGCCTTAAACCTACCGATTTTTGGTGATTTGATCCGCAAGAATGCAGTGGCCCGTTTTAGCCGGACATTTGGTTCGTTGTCCCGGTCGGGAGTGCCAGTTTTGACATCGCTGGAAATTGTGCGGGATACGGCAGGCAATCAGATCATTGCGAATGCAATTGAAGCAGCGCGGTCGGAGATTCAGGCGGGAGGCTTGATCTCGGTAGCCTTGCAAAAGGAAAAAGTATTTCCCAACATGGCGATTCAGATGATTAGCGTGGGTGAGGAGACGGGAGAGTTAGACGCGATGATTACTAAGGTGGCCGACTTTTATGAAGCGGAGGTGGAGGCAGCGGTTAAAGCGCTCACTAGTATCATGGAACCGATGATGATTGTTGTATTGGGCGGCTTGGTCGGCTCCGTTCTAGTAGCTATGTATCTGCCTATGTTCCGCATCTTCGACCTGATTAAGAACTGAAAACCAGATCGTGTTTCTCTCGCCAAAGCGTTTTGCTCGAACAGATGCAAATTTGCGTCATAATTCCTGGTTCGCTCTGCAGGAATAGGCCCTAAACCAGTAGAAAGTAACCGCCATGCACTATAGTTAAGTCGTTCTGGGACACCTCTATCAATTGCTAATTAGCGGTTGCAAAGGGGCATCCCCCGTTTCTGGTTCCTCATCATCTTTGCCTGCTCATTAGGAAATTCTCTACTGGCTTGAATAATATAGAGGCACCCGCTAAGCTACCTTAGTCAGAGAGATGCCAGGAAAAGCAAGAACGAGGCTTCGCCTTGTGACTCAAGGAATGACTAGCAGAAATATCTGAGCTACAGGAATTGACTTTTTTGTCATCGTTTGTCCCCAACAGTCGTGTTAGCCTTGATGGAGTGATTTCGCTAGCTACACTTACCCTACCTGTTCTGCAGTCATGAACCGGCGGCATTGGTTGCTTTTTACCTTTGGTACGTGTGCAGCAGGGCTAGTCATCGGGAGTGGACTCGTAGGGCACGCCCAGTTACCGCTGCCCCAACCAACTCCCTCTCACTTACCCCCTGTGGGTGTCACTCGCTATGGCAATATCGAGGTCACTGATGTCGTGTTTGACGGGCAGGTGTTGTTCACGATTGCCTCACCGACAGTGCGGGACCGGCATAATCCTGGGGTGCTGATGCCAGTGGAACTGCGAGCAGAACTCATCAAAGCCAATTTACGGCGGATCATTGCACCCTACATCCAGAACCCCCTTGCCCAGCAGGACCCCCAAGTGATGATTGCAGTGGCAATGCTCAACAATGAAGTGGTGTTGTTAGGGCGCAGCAGACTACAACAGCAACACATCACCATCATGACTGTGACCCAGTGGGACGCCTCCTTCAACGGCATACCCGCATCCACTCTAGCCGAACAATGGCGGGCCATTATTCAAACCCGTTTGCAAGAGGCGATTCGGCAACGAACTCCTAACGCGCTGCTGCAACAACTTATTCAAGCCCTCAAAATCCTGGCTCTGGTCATTGCAGTGAGCCTATTACTTCTCGGTTTACAGAGGTTGGTGCGGCGCCGGCAAAGCCAATTACACCTACAAATTACTCAAGAGCAGTCAAATCCATCCTCAACGCCTACCCTGCCCCTAATTCAACTACATTTCAGTTACACGCAACGCTACCGGCTAGTGGCATTCATCGGTTATTTGCTCGTATGGGTACAACTGGCAATCTGGTTGGCGGGGTTAGCCCATATCCTGGCTATTTTCCCTCAAACCAGAGGAGTGGCGATGGACATCTTGCGATTACCGATTATTTGGCTGGCTGTGTGGTTTGTCACCGGTCTGGCTGGTAAAATTGCTGATTTTTTAATTGACCGGCTGCAAAAGGTCTGGGAAAGTTACGACTTGTTTGATGCCAAGGAATTAACCCGACGTTCTTTACGCATTTCTACTACTATTCAGACCCTACGGGGCGTAAAAACGGCCGTGATTTATATTGTGCGTGCTGGCTATATTCTCAATACAATAGGCGTGCCAGTCAGTTCTCTATTTGCGATTGGGGGGCTAGTGGCGCTGGCAATTTCCTTGGGGTCGCAAAATGTCATTAAAGACATCATCAACGGTCTTTTGATTCTCTGGGAAGACCAGTTTGGCATTGGCGATGTGGTGCAAATTGATGAATATACCGGTGCCGTCGAAAGCATGAGCTTACGCATCACCCAGTTGCGCAATTCTGAAGGATGTTTAATCACAATTCCCAACAGCAGTATCGTGAAAGTTTCTAACCTGACACGCCTGTGGTCGCGGGTGAATTTTGAAATTTTGGTGGATTGTCAAACCGACCCGACACAGGCGCTCCAGGTGCTCAAGCAGGTCACGCAAGCGTTTTATGCTGACCCCGAATGGCGACAGGTGTTGCTGGAATTTCCGGAAGTATTGGGAATTGACGCTGCTCGGCATGACGGTTTGTTGTTGCGGGTGTGGATCAAGACCCAACCGGGCCACCAGTGGGCAGTAGAGCGGGAATTTCGACGGCGAGTGGTGCAAGCGCTAGCGGCAAATGGCATTGCCCTGGGGCGACCCCATCAGGTATTTGAGCATGGGCCGACAGGGTCTTGAACTAGGCTGTATGATAATGGCAAGGCAAAAGGGGGCGGGAGCAAACTAACATGAAAAGCGCAGCAGTCGTATTGGGTTTCCTGTTTAGCACAGTGGTTGTCCTGGGGCAAAAACCCCTGGATTCTGCTGACCCGGCCACCGCCGTCTCTAAAGTGGCTAAGGGCATTACGGTGTTAATTGATGGGGTCAATCCCGGTTCTGGCGTGCTGGTGGGGCGGGAAGGTAATACATATACTGTACTAACAGCAGCCCATGTCGTGCCAGTCCAGGATGAGTATGACATTGTGACGCCCGACGGCCAACGCCACCCCTTGAAATACAGCACGGTGCAAAAGCTGGCCGGGGTGGACATGGCGACAGCGAAGTTTACCAGCGACAAAACCTATCCAGTGGCCATGCTCGGAGATGCCAGCCGGCTGGTCGAGGGTAGTCCAGTGTACGTGGCGGGATTTCCCCAGCGAGGGCCAGCGATTACTGAACCAGTTTATAACTTTACTGTTGGCCGGGTGACAGCCAATGCCAGCCGCCCTTTGGCCGATGGGTATGGATTGGTCTATAGCAACCCCACCCTGCCTGGAATGAGCGGCGGGCCGGTTTTGGATGGTCAAGCCAAGTTGGTGGGAGTGCATGGACGGGCTGACGGGGGGCAACTAGAGCGGCAAGCGGAAATGGTCTATGTCAAGACGGGCTTTAATCTGGGGATTCCCATCAACACCTATCTCAGCTTGGCACCTCGTCCGGCGGTCGTTGCGGGTACACCCGTGAAACCCAACCCAGCCCCTGTACGTGTGGCAATGAACCCCAATCCCAGCCGGGCCGATGACTTTTACCTTCTAGCTAGTGAGCGGTATCGCCAGGGGGACATCGCCGGCGCGTTGAACCAACTAACCCAGGCAGTGCGGGCCAATCCCAACTATGCAGCGGCCTACGCCACGCGGGGGGTGATGCGCTATATCCAGCGGGACCAGCAGGGGGCCATTCAGGACTTTGACCAGGCCATTCGGCTCGACCCCAACTACCCCGAACCCTATGTGGGACGTGGTTTGGCCCGTTCAGCGCTAGGGGATAAGACAGGTGCCATTGCCGACTACACGCGGGCGTTGGAACTGCGACCCACCTATGCGGAGGCCTTTTACAACCGGGGCGTTTTGCTTTACAACCAGCGACGGGTGCCAGAAGCCCTTGAAGACCTGCGCAAGGCGGCGGAACTTTACCTCCAGCAGGGCAACGCCGTGGAATACCAGCGCACCCAGGAAACCCTACGAGTCGCGACCAGCCAATGCCGGCAACAGATTCGTACTCTGTGTGATTGGTAGAGGCAACCAACTTACAAGCGCCAAGCCAGTCACGCCAGGCCGCTTGCAACCAGCCAACCGAGCAGTCCTTTCATTTGGGAAGCGCTGTAGGCCGTATCACGGAAGGCCTGCCACGCGCCCCGGGAATTGCCCCAGCTAAACATCAACCACGCCAGAAGCATGGCGAGAAACGGCACCCAACCCAGGCAATGGCCCGTGACTAGACCCTGGACACCAATAAGACCCCCAGCACAGCCGATGTCACGCAAAACAGCAACGTGTTAATTGCCAAAGCCCGCCGCGCCCGCTCATGTCTGGCCAACCGACTCATAAATCCCTGGGCGTTTTTTTCTCAGCTCTACTAAAATCCGGGTGCAGGTGCGATGGCAAGGTGTAACCGTTGCGGGTTGTTTTACTAATTCCTAACCGGCAATTGCGCTTGTTACTGGGATGGCATTTGCAACAAGCTGGGTATCGCGTCACGCTCCTAGAAAGCCTCGCGCAAGGATATACCCAGGCGACCGTCGGCGCACTGTGGGTTTTGGATTTGGACTGGCCCCAGGCGTGGGACGATGGCTTGAAATTGACCCGGTGGTTGAGCCAGCAGCACCAAGGCCCCCTGTTCATCCTGTCGGCTCGCAATCAAGAGAGTGACATTGTCGCTGGGTTACAGGCGGGCGCTGATGACTATCTCGTGAAACCCTTCGGCTTGGCGCAATTCATGGCTCGGGTACAAGCCCTGGTGCGACGGTGGCAACGAGGAATGCCAGTTTTGACCTGTGGAGATTTAACGCTGGATTTGCTGGCGCAACGGGGGTTTTACGGGGACCAGGAATTGGATTTAACGCCTCACGAATTTCGGTTACTGGCGCTACTGCTGCAAGCGCAGGGGGAAGTGGTGCCACGCCAGGTGTTACAGGAACGGCTGTGGGGACAGGCGACAGGACGCAGTTTGGACACCCACCTGCTCAGTTTGCGCAAGAAATTACCAGCCGGTATCGAGATTGGCACAGTGCATCGCCTCGGGTATCGGCTCGTGACCAGCGAACCGCAGCGGAACTAACCCCAGTCCTGTGCTAAGTTAAGGGAAATCCAGCGGCTCGATGGGGATGAACATCCGGCGTACGACTCTTGCTGTCTGGCTGGCGTTGGGGGCAGTCGCATTACCGGCGCGGGCCGATTCGCCGATTACATCTACTCCTATCGCCGATGCCTATCTGGATATTCCGTTGGTGCAAAAGGCGCGGGAAAAAGGCGTTTTAACACCGGAGATGGCCGAATTCTTATCCAATCCCCAGCATCCTGTGGACCACAAAGCCGCTCTAATTAACGCCTTATCCTGGCGCGTGGAAGGCAAACAAAATGCCCGCCTTTACGAGCAATTTCTGCGCACTCGTTATGGGGAATGGAACTTGTCTAAATTCACTCCCGATGAAGTGTTTGCCCTGGCGTATTTAACGGTGATGGATAACTACTTTCGACCCGAGCGCGCCATGTCCCTGTTTGACCAGGCTCGTTTACGTAATCGGCACAGTTTAACGGTGGCTTTAATTCGGATTCTCAACCGAGCGCAGATGGTGATGACCCAGCCAGGGGAGTGGTGTCGTGTCTGGCGTTTAGCCGATGAGACCCAGCGCAATCGCACCCTCAAAAACGATTTACGTCCCGCCGCCCGGCAGATTATCTTGGATTACATGGTTTTGTACCGAGAAAGTTGCCCGCGTTGAGATACGTCCATGCCCCGTCGCACCGATATTGAAAAAATCCTGCTGATTGGTTCCGGCCCCATCGTCATCGGTCAAGCCTGCGAATTTGATTACTCCGGCACGCAAGCCTGCAAAGCGCTACGGGAAGAAGGGTATCAGGTGGTGCTCGTGAACTCCAACCCGGCAACCATCATGACCGACCCAGACATGGCCGACCGCACCTACATCGAACCCTTAACCGCCGAAGTGCTGACCCAGGTGATTGCCCAGGAGCGACCCCAAGCCCTGTTGCCGACGATGGGGGGGCAAACGGCATTGAACCTGGCCGTGCGCTTGGCAAAAATGGGAGTGCTCGAGCAATACGGCGTAGAACTGATTGGGGCAAAACTCAGCGCCATCGAAAAAGCCGAAGACCGCCGGTTGTTCAAAGAAGCCATGCAAAAAATTGGGTTAAATGTGTGCCCATCAGGATTGGCTGAAAGTTGGGAAGAAGCGCAACAAATCGCCCAGCAAATTAACACTTATCCCTTAATTATTCGCCCGGCATTTACCTTGGGGGGGACTGGCGGTGGCATTGCCTATAACCAGGAAGAATTTGAACAAATTGCCCGCGCCGGTTTGGAAGCCAGTCCCGTCTCGCAAATTTTGATTGAACAATCCCTGCTGGGCTGGAAAGAATTTGAACTGGAAGTGATGCGGGATTTAGCCGACAACGTAGTGATTATTTGTTCGATTGAAAACGTGGACCCCATGGGTGTTCATACCGGCGATTCCATCACCGTTGCGCCAGCCCAAACCCTCACCGATAAGGAATACCAGCGCCTGCGGGATTACGCCATTCGGATTATTCGGGAAATCGGCGTCGAAACTGGCGGGTCGAACATCCAATTTGCCGTCAATCCCCAGAACGGCGACGTGATTGTCATTGAAATGAACCCCCGCGTTTCCCGCAGTTCGGCGCTAGCGTCAAAGGCCACGGGTTTTCCCATTGCGAAAATCGCTGCTAAATTGGCGGTCGGTTACACCTTACCGGAATTGACCAATGACATTACCAAAAAAACGCCTGCTTGCTTTGAACCCAGCATTGATTATGTCGTTACCAAAATCCCCCGGTTCACCTTTGAAAAATTCCCCGGCGCTGCGCCCCATCTCACGACGCAGATGAAATCTGTTGGGGAAGCCATGGCGATTGGCCGCACCTTTCAAGAGTCCTTCCAAAAAGCGATTCGTTCCCTCGAAACGGGGCGAGCGGGTTGGGGTTGTGACCGTTCGGAAGTCTTGCCAACCTTGGAGCAGGTGCGGGCCAATTTGCGCATCCCCAATCCCGACCGCATCTTCCACATCCGTCATGCGTTATTGCTCGGATTAACCGTCGAAGAAATCTACGAACTCACTGGCATTGACCCGTGGTTTTTACGAGAGATGGAAGACTTGCTCAACACCGAGCGCTATATGAAAATTACGCCGTTTGAGAAGATTACTCCCGAAGATTGGCGGTTGATTAAACAAAAGGGATTCAGTGACCGTCAGATTGCCTTTGCCACCCGCAAGACCGAAGCTGAAATTCGCGCCCATCGTCATCGTATTGGGCTACTTCCTGTGTATAAAACCGTGGACACCTGCGCCGCCGAATTTGAAGCCTACACCCCCTACCACTACTCCACCTATGAGCAGGAAACCGAAGTACGTCCGACTGATAAACCCAAAGTCGTGATTTTAGGGGGCGGACCCAATCGGATTGGTCAAGGCATTGAGTTTGATTACTGCTGTTGCCACGCCGCCTTTGCTCTCAAGGAACAGGGTTACGAAACCATCATGGTGAATTCCAACCCCGAGACTGTTTCAACAGACTATGACACCAGCGACCGCCTGTACTTTGAACCCCTGACCCTAGAAGATGTTCTGCATATTTTAGAAGCCGAAAAGCCCGTGGGTGTCATTGTCCAATTTGGCGGTCAAACCCCGTTGAAATTAGCCTTACCCTTATATCAGGCGTTGAACGAGCATCCCGAATTACCCACCCGCATTTGGGGAACGTCACCTATCTCCATTGACATTGCCGAAGACCGAGAAAAATTCGAGCAAATTCTCCGCGAACTCAACATTCAACAACCCCCCAACGGCATTGCCCACAACGCACAAGAAGCCATCAAAATTGCCCAGCGTCTCGGTTACCCCGTGGTGGTGCGTCCCAGCTACGTATTAGGCGGACGAGCCATGGAAATTGTCTATTCCGACAGCGAACTCGAACGTTACATGAAAACGGCTGTACAAGTGGAACCTGACCACCCAATTCTGGTGGATAAGTTTTTAGAAAATGCCATTGAAGTGGACGTGGATGCCCTGCGAGACCAGGACGGCACAGTGGTCATTGGCGGGATTTTAGAACATATTGAGCAGGCCGGGATTCACTCTGGCGATT
This sequence comes from Gloeomargarita sp. SKYG116, assembly GCA_025056115.1. Classification (GTDB taxonomy): domain Bacteria; phylum Cyanobacteriota; class Cyanobacteriia; order Gloeomargaritales; family Gloeomargaritaceae; genus Gloeomargarita. The sequence goes on along the minus strand of JANWVM010000019.1, from coordinate 13,178 downwards.
CCGCCTGTGTGTTGCCTACGTATTCACTACCGGAAAACGTATTAACGCAAATTCGCACCTGGACCTATGCCTTAGCCGAACGATTGCAGGTCGTGGGCTTAATGAACATTCAATTTGCCATTCAAGGAGAACAAGTTTACATATTGGAAGCAAATCCACGCGCGTCTCGCACCGTACCTTTTATTGCGAAGGCGACCGGTGTACCCCTGGCCAAACTAGCAGCGCGGGTGATGGCGGGTGAGCGATTGGCTGATTTGGGATTTACCCAGGAAGTGATCCCCCCTTATTACTCCGTGAAAGAAGTCGTCTTACCATTTGAAAAATTTCCCGGCACGGATACAATTCTGGGGCCAGAAATGCGCTCGACGGGTGAAGTAATGGGCATTGCCACTGATTTTGGTCAAGCCTTTGCCAAATCCCAGATTGCGGCGGGTCAAAATTTGCCATTAAGCGGGCGAGTGTTTGCCTCCTTTAATGACCGTGACAAGGCCGGAGCGGTACCTATCATTCGGGAGTTGATAGAGCTAGGTTTTCAAATTGTAGCTACCCAGGGAACGCGCCAAATTCTCTTAAATCACGGCTTAACGGTTGACCATGTATTCAAACTGCATGAAGGCCGCCCCCATGTCATTGATTGGATTAAAAATGGCCAGATTCAACTTATTCTCAACACCCCTTCGGGGGAAGATGCCTACGCTGATGGACAGTTGATCCGCCGTACCGCTTTGGCGTATAAGATTCCCCTCGTCACGACACTGGCTGGCGCTCGGGCAACGGTTGCAGCGATTCGCGCCCTACAGCAGGGGATGTCTGCACCCAAAACGATTCAGGATTACTACCAGTTATTGCGCTAGTTCATGACAGACGTCCAGACATTTTTTCAACAATTACAACGCTTTGGTATCACGTTGGGTTTGGAGCGTATCCAGCAGTTACTCAGCCATCTCGGCCAACCCCATCAAAAAGTACCGGCGATTCACGTCACAGGCACAAACGGCAAGGGGTCGGTATGCGCGTATCTCGCCCATGTATTGACCGCCTGCGGTTATCGCACGGGATTGTACATTTCTCCGCATCTGGTGCATTACCAAGAGCGAATTCAGATTAATGGGAAACCCATTCTTGAAACTGACTGGTGGCAGATTCTGTCCCAGATCAAACAAGTGGTAGAGACCTATCATCTCGCCATCACAGAATTTGAAGCCATTACGGCCTTGATGTGGGTTTATTTTGCTGAGCAACAGGTGGATATTGCCGTGATTGAAGTGGGGTTGGGGGGACGTCTAGATGCGACTAATGTGATAGAAAATCCCTTGGTCACAGTGATAACTTCTATTGGGTTAGATCATCAAGACCGGCTTGGTCCGACAGTTGCCGACATCGCCTGGGAAAAAGCGGGAATTCTTAAGCCCTATCGTCCCCTGGTGCGGGGGCCCGTACCACCTGACGCGGCGGCTGTCATTGACCATCGTGCGCGAGAACTGCATTGCCCGCTCGTTGTGGTCGAACCGCCAGCATCTTCCTCAGGAAATATCTTGTCTTTCCAAGGTGATGACTACTCAATCCCCCTGCTCGGTGAACATCAAAAGTTAAATGCAATGATTGCGCTAGAAGTTGTGAACCAATTGCGACAGCAGGGATGGTGTTTACCGGTGGCAAAGGTGCAGTGGGGAATTGCGCATACCCGCTGGCCAGGTCGCTTGCAATGGGTGGATTGGCAGGGCCGCCAAATTCTATTGGACGGGGCGCACAATCCTGAAGGCGCTGCAACCTTACGTCGTTACATTGACCAAGAGCACTTAGCACCGGTGCATTGGGTGATTGGATTACTAACCAGTAAAGACGCCAACGCAATTTTAGCAGCACTTTTACGTCCGAAGGACAGGGTGAGTTTTGTCCCGATTCCCGGTCACCGCTACCATGAACCGGCGATACTCTGTGATTTGAGCCAGCAAATTTGCCCAGGAGTCACGGCGCAGGCGTCTGATGCTATTCAAGATGCTTTGGCTAGGGTAACGGTCGGATATACACCGGTCATTTGCGGCTCATTGTATTTGATTGGGCAAGTGCTCAAAGACATCGGCAGCCCCTCGTTTCAGCGATAATAGAAGAAAACAGGATAAACAACCATGGGTATCCGCATTTTACACCTATCAGATATTCACCTGGGAAGCGGCCAAGGTTATGGGCGGTTTAATCCGCAAACTGGTATCAACACACGAGTAGAAGATTTTTATCGGGCCTTGGAAACAGCGATTGATCAGGCGTTAGCTTTGCCTGTGGATGTGGTGTTGTTCACCGGAGACGCCTTTCCCGATGCAACGCCGCCTCCCTGGATTCAGGAATTGTTTGCTCGACAATTTTTGCGCTTGACGACTGCTGAAATTCCGGTGGTGATGCTGGTGGGCAATCACGACCAATATAAGCAAGGAGAAGGGGGGGCGTCGTTATCCATTTATCGAGCGCTGAATGTGCCTGGTGTCATTGTAGGGGAATCTTTAGCGACCTACACTTTGACCACTCCCAATGGACCCTTACAAATTGTTACCTTGCCCTGGATTACCCACTCCATGCTGCTGACCAAACCGGAGACACAAGGTTTGTCAATGGAACAGATTAACCAATTACTACTGACACGGCTGCGGGAAGCCCTCGAAGGAGAAATTCTTCATTTGGACGCCAATATACCAGCCATCTTAGCAGCCCATCTGATGGTGGACCAGGCGATACTGGGAGCAGAACGATTTTTATCGCCAGGGAAAACGTTTACCGTGCCTTTGTCATTGTTGGCTCAGCCTTGTTTTCGCTATGTGGCCTTAGGGCATGTCCATCGCCATCAAGTGTTGTACCAGGAACCACCGGTGGTCTATGCCGGTAGTATTGAGCGCGTTGACTTTGGTGAAGAAAACGAAGCCAAAGGATATGTGCTTGTTGAGATTGAACCTACCGAAACGCGCTGGCAATTTTGTCCATTGCCCACTCGCCCCATGCACACCATCCAGGTGGATTTAACCCAGGCGAAAGACCCGCAAACCAAACTTCTAGACGCAGTAAAAAAAGCCCCAATTACTGATGCAATTGTGCGGGTAATTTATCGAATTCGTGCTGACCAAGTCACTCAGATCAATGAGAGAGAACTGCGGGAAGTGCTAGCCACAGCCCACTATGTCGCTTTGCAGCCAGAAATCGTGACAGAACAACCTCGAAAACGAGTTACAAATGTCGATCTCAGCCAAGTCTTAGACCCCATGACGGTCCTGGCGCAATACGTGGACGAAATGGAGCATCTCAAGCCCTTGAAAAAGGACTTGTTACTAGCGGCGCAAGCCTTACTCCAGGGCACAGAACCGGACTGGTCGGCAACACCCGCAACTGAACAACTACCCCTGCAACTGGGCGAGATAACCCCGGTGAGCAAACGGTAAATCTACAACTTCAGCAGTTTTTCCATCCACTTGTACCGTTAATCCAACGCCGCCCGCTTTGGTACGAATATATCCCAAACCTCGGTGTTCTTCCTGAAAAGAATGGGTGTAACTGGTCAATACGCCAACTTTTTCTTCACCCAGATAAATCGGGGTACCTGGTGTGGCTGGTGCGGTTAATTTCAGGCCCCACAACTGTTGTTTGACCCCCTGATAAGTGTTAAGTCGCGCCAGGGTTTCTTGCCCGATATAACACCCCTTCTGCAGGGACACGCAATGCCATAAACCCGCTTCAAAAGGATTGTAATCTTCCGTGAGTTCTGCACCAACCGCCGGTCGTCCTTGCTCAATTCGTAGCCATTCCCACGCCTGTTCACCCCAGGGAATCGCCCCCTGTTGCCTGCACCATTGCCAAAAGTCAGCCGCCATTTCCACCGGCACAATGATTGTGTAACCAGGTGTGACTAATCCACTGCCAACTGCTGTCCAAACGGGTGCGTTTTCCCAGGCGATGACAGTGTGATTGCCCAGCGGTTGAGCGGTTAAATCAGCGGCCCCCAATTGCGCGACCAGTTCGTGACTCCCTGGCCCAATCAGCGTAAACATGGCGGTGGCATCCGTGTGGTCAAGGACAGTTACGTGATCGGCAAAAAAGATGTATTTTTCGAGCCATTGGATAATGCGTTGCCGTTGCCCCGGCGAAATGACCAAACGAATTTGTTCCGGTTCAATGTAGGCGCTTACCAAATCAATGGTGCGGGCAGTGGATGTCACAAAAACTGTGTCGCAACCTTGACCAACGTTCAACTTCTGAATGTCATTGGTGCTCTGGTTGTGCAGGTAACGAATGCGGTCAGCTCCCTGAAGTAATAAACGTCCCCAATGGGTGCGGTCAAACAAAATGACGCCGGTTTCTAACTGGTTGCGTGTATTGATTTCTTGACCAAATATCCAGGGGAAACCATCTGGGTGAAATTGGGCGCCGGTTGACGCTTGTACTTGACGTAATGTTGCCAGCGACATAGTCATTAGTTCGGCGATTCAGGAACTTCTACAGCTTCGACATCTACCGTACCGGGGGGCGTCAAACGCTGAAATTTACCGCCGCTGACTTGCAATCGTTCACCACAGTTGGGGCAGCGGGTTTGGGTCTGGTTCCACCCCTGGAGTGACGTGCCACAGACGGGGCAGGGACCGACCGCGATTTGCCGGCGCACCCACCAGCGCAATCCCCATAGCACCAGGGGCGGCGCGATCACTAGAAATAGCAGGAAGGCTGACAACCCCTGCGCCAGGCCCTGGAGTCCGATATTGCTCAGTACCGCCAGAATCAAGAGCCAGCCCAGCCAAAATCGCCACCCGTTGTTCACCCGTCTCTCCCAAACCGTACAATCTAGCTAGCGTTGATTGTTTTCATAGTAGTGTATGACCCACCCGACCGATCAGCAAACCTTGGCCCGCTGGCTGGCTGCTGATTTTAGTAACCAGGCCCAGGCGTTTGAGAACCCGCCCTTTTTTGCCCATATCCGGGTGTGTATGCGTCCTTTGCCCTGGTCGTTGCTGGACGGGTTGAGTCTGTATGTGGAACAAGCCTACGACTATGAATTGCACCGGCCCTATCGGGTGCGCGTACTTAAAATCATCACCGTCAATGACCATTTAGAAATCGAAAATTACGTGGTACGAGATGAAGCAGCATTTTACGGTGCGTCTCGGCAAAAAGACCGGTTACAAGCGCTCACCCGTGAACACCTGACCCGCTTGCCTGGTTGCAATATGATTGTCACCTGGGATGGTCATAGTTTTCATGGCAAGGTGGAACCGGGTAAATGTTGCTGGGTCGAACGGCGCGGCAAACGCACGTACTTGGATAGCGAATTTGTGATCAATGGCCAGCAATTTCTGAGTTGGGACCGGGGTCGTGACCCAGAAACTGATGCCCAAGTGTGGGGCGCTGTCGCGGGGCCATTTGAATTTACACGGGTGCAAAGTTTTGCGGAAGAAGTGCCTTCTTAGGTTCAGGAGCAGGTAATGATAGATATTCATCCAATTGTTATTGAAGGCTCATGGGAGTATGGTGAAGCATTAGATATCCATACTCTTTCAAGTAAGCCCAGGCCAGACGGTAGTTTTGATACAGAATACACCCCCTTAGGAAGAGCACTCTTTCGATTAAAATATCGCGATGATAGAACGCAAATAAAACCAATTGTTGAAACAGTGACTTCTCGAATTCGGTCCCATCCACCGTTTCAATTGCAGTTTCTGAAATCAATCATTCCCATTCCACCTTCCAAAAACCGACCCTTTCAGCCGGTTATAGAACTGGCTCAGGCAATCGGTAAAGAGCTTAGCTTACCAGTTCCTAATGATTACTTGAGAAAGGTTAAAAATACTATGGAATTAAAGGATATTTCAGATACAGATAGCCGCCGTGAACAACTCCAGGGAGCCTTTCAGGTTGTTGACCAAAGATACGCTGGTCAATCTATCCTCTTGTTCGATGATCTCATTCGCTCAGGCGAGACCCTAAACTTTGCATGTCAAGCCATTAAGACTCAAGGTAATGTAAAATATGTGTACGTGATTGTACTTACAAAAACGAGGACTAAGCGATGACCTGTAGCGCCGAGTTTGATTGGTTTCGTCTGTCTAGAACTAGGGGGGTTGGCCCGGCAAGTATTTGGGATATCTATGAGATAATTGCCAGAGAAAATCTGAGTTTAAACGATTTTATGATCCAGCTTCAAAATAACCCTGCCAAACTATCATCTAAGAACATAAAAAAGTTACTAGGTTTAGTTAATCAAGACATTAGGGATTATGAGGATGCACGTAATTTATATAAAAAATTGAAGCAGGGCAATGTACAGATCATAAATCCTGAATCTCATCTGTACCCTACTAGGCTCAAGGGCTACATCCAGAAGTATGAGCTTCGTCGAGATATTCCTCCAATCCTCTATGCCAAAGGGAATCTTCATCTGCTGTCTGCACCTGCTAGCATCGCTATTGTTGGCTCCCGAAATGTCGGGGATGAAGTAACTCAAGTTGCCCTTGAACTGTCAAAAGGTCTAGCAAAAGCAGGATTTAATATTATTTCTGGTTATGCCAAGGGAGTTGATAGCGCTGCTCATTTGGGGGCGTTGAAAGCAGGCGGAACAACCACAATTGTTCTGAGTCTAGGCATTCTCCAGTTTCAGCCTAAAGATGAATTTAAGAACTTGTTCTCATCTTCAGTTCAAAACTACCTAATCCTTTCGCAGTTTGACCCCCACGAAAAATGGTTAGCTCGCAACGCCATGGCGCGGAATCGTCTTGTATGTGCCTTATCGGATGCAGTGCTAGTTATCGCCTCTGGAAAAAAAATTGAATACAAAGATGGCAGAGAAGTCATGAGTGGCACCTTTAATGCTGCAGAAGTTGCTAGAGAAATGAACATTCCCGTTTTTGTCTTGTCCCCACACCTTTTCTCACAGCCACCAGCCGGTAATGCTGACCTTATTCATCTAGGATGCCGTGAAATTTTACCGGATAATCCTGTTCAGCAAATCGTTTCCCAATTGCAGCTAAAGCCAACACCTTGTGGTGAAGAAGTCCAGCTATCCCTTCCACTAGGTTGATGACTGCAACAGTCGACGCTGCGGCACCACAATATAACCCGTTTCTTCATTCCCCAAAACCTGGTTTTTCTGCGGTCCCCAGTACCACCAGTACGCCGCTACATAGGCACACACCAACGCATCCAACTGGTCTTCCACCACCTTCAAGGATGAACCGTTTAGGGGAATAGCCGGCAATTCGGTCAGGACTAAAGGGGGTTCCGTTTGTTGGAGTTGCCATAGCAAATCCCGCAGCTTGGCTAATTCCTGTCGTCGTTCGGCTAAGGCTCCCTTTTTGTACTTGAGAATGCGCGGCAAGTTGAACAAATGCACCACTGCCGGATGGGGAAAAACCTCGATTTGCCAGCGGTCAGGGGAACGGGGTTGGATGTCAATGCCGTGGCGAAATTGCCGCGCCAACAACGCTTGCCCAAATCCCACCGTGCGCTGGGCAAAGGGACGCCCCTGGTTTGCTGGATAACATCCCGCGTGATAACTGCGAAAGTACTGATGCGTTAACCGGTCGGGCAGGCGCATCCCCGTTGGATTGGGAATGATAGTCGGCGCATCCACCGCAATTCCCGCCGGTTGCCCCACAGGCGCCCAAGTGTCCACCCAGGCCAGGATGTCTGCTAGCGGTTGCCGCCGGTCGAGGTCCATCAGCACCAGGGTTTGCCCGTTCCACACCAAGCAGCAGAGTCCCGACGGCCCGGACGTCCAGCCCAGGTCAATGCCTAGGAAGCGCAACTAGGCGACCCCTTCAATCCGGTCTTCGATGTCCTGGTAAAGCTGTTGGAGCAGTTGGATGTTGGCTTCACTGGTTTGCCAGTAACCCCGCCCATGCACTTCCAACAGCGTGCCGACAATCCGCCGGAAGGAATGGGGGTTCAAGTTCATTAGCCGCTCCCGCATCTGGGGGTCGTTGATGTAAGTGTTGTGGGCTTCTTCGTAAATCCAGTTGTCCACCGCGCCCGCCGTCGCCGACCACCCCAGCGTGTTGTTCAGCCGCTTGGCAATCTCCCGCACCCCCTCATAGCCGTGCTTGAGCAAGCTCTCATACCACTTGGGGTTGAGCAACTTGGTCCGGGAATCCAGGCGCACCGTCTCGCTCAAACTCCGCACCCGCGCATCCGGCGTCGTGGTGTCAGCAATATACGCCTGGGGTTTTTTGCCATCGCTGCGTAAACTGGCCACCACCTTGGTCGGGTCGGAATCAAAGTAGTGGGACACATCGGTGAGCGAAATTTCCGACGAATCTAGGTTTTGCAACGTCACATCCACCCGGCGCAGGCTGCTTTGGAACAATTGCAGGTTTTGCTCCATCGTCCCCGGTGAATCGGCGTTAAACGCATAGGACTTGCGGGTTAAAAACATCTCCTGCAAATCCTTTTCCTGCTCCCAGGTGCTGTTTTCCACCGCCAGGTTGACATTGGCCGCGTAGGAACCCGACGCGTTGGAAAACACCCGTGTCGCCGCTTGCCGCAGGGGAATGTTTAACTCTTGGGCCTGCTCTAGGGCATGTTTGCGCACAAAGTTCCACTCCAGGGGTTCTTCCGCCTCCGCCGCCAGTTTCACCGCCTGGTCAATCAAATACATCTGGTTCAGGAACAAGTCCCGGAAGACACCCGAGCAATTCACCACCACATCAATGCGGGGCCGGCCCAATTCCTCCAGCGGGATGAGCTGCAACCGGTTCATCCGCCCCAGGGCATCCGGCATGGGTTTGACGCCCACCAGCCAAAACACCTGGGCCAGGGATTCCCCGTAGGTCTTGATGTTGTCCGTGCCCCACAGGGTGATGGCGATACTTTCTGGCCACGCGCCCCCAGCTTCCTGGCGATACCGCTCCAGCAGGCGGTCCACAATCACCCGCGCCTGGGCAATGGCCGCCGCCGTGGGAATGGATTGGGGGTCCAGGGCATGAATGTTTTTACCCGTCGGCAGCACCTCCGGCGTGCGGATGGGGTCTCCCCCTGGCCCCGGCGCAATGTACTCTCCTTCCAGCGCCCGCAACAAGGCCCCTAGCTCGTTGTCCGCTGTGATGAGTTCCAGGCATTGGGCCAAGTAATTCATCAACGGCTGCAACTGCACCTGCTCCAGTTGGGGGTAGTCTTTTTTCAGGAGTTGAAACCAGGGTTCTTGCGCCCCCAACCCAAAGAAATTAAACCGCGCCGTCCGGCCAATCCGTCCCTCCTGGTCTGTGACTGTTTCCACCAGCGTCGTAATCGCCTTTTGGGTATCATTTTGTAGCTTGTCCAACAGCGCCACTGCCTCTAAATCCCCCCGTTGACTGCGCTGGTAGATGGCATCCAAATCCTGACCCAAACTGCGGGCGAGCGTGCGCGGCAAACTCTCTAACCCTTCCTCAGGACGGTCCACTTTCGCAATCGCCACCAGCGTCGCAATTGCTTCCTGGGCCGATGGCGGTTGACCAATTACGTGCAATCCAAACGGCAACAGGCGTGACTCGATGTCCATCAATTGCCGGTAAATTTTGCCCACCAATTCATCCCGCTGCTCGGGTGTTAACACTTCGCCACTGGTTTCTGGCAACGGCACATCCTGGTCCAAATTCACCAGGCGACATTGCTCCAGGATGCTGTTAATAATAGCGGCGCCCCGTCCTGTATCTTTCAGTGTTTGGTAGGACGCAATCAAATCCTTTAACTCCCGCAACCCCTTGTACAAACCCGCCTGGTCCGCCGCCGGCGTCAGGTAACTAATCGTGGTAGCATACCCCCGCCGCTTGGCAATCGTCGCCTCCGACGGATTATTCGCTGCGTAGTAATAGAAATTGGGCAATTCCCCAATCAAATTGTCGGGGTAACAATCGCCGGAGAGTCCCATCTGCTTGCCCGGCATAAACTCCAGCGAACCGTGCGTCCCAAAGTGCAGCACCGCATCCGCTTGCCAGATGTGATTCAGGTAGGTGTAATAGGCGGCAAACCCGTGGTGGGGCGATGCCGAACGGGAGAACAACAATCGCATCGGGTCCCCTTCATACCCAAACGTCGGTTGCACCCCGATAAATACATTTCCAAAATGCTTGCCGTAGATGAGCAAATGTTGTCCATCGCTGTTGAGATGACCTGGCGGCGGCCCCCATTGCTCCGTAATGCGCTCGTGGTAGGGCGTCAATCGCTCGTACTCCGGCACCGACATTTTATAGGCAATGTTCAAATTGGGACTGCCCACCAGCGCTTGCCGGTCGTGCAAAACTGCTTCCATTAATTCCTCGACGCTCGCGGGCATTTCATCCACAAAATACCCGTTATTTTTGAGCGCCTCTAACACCCGGTAAATTGAGCCAAAGACATCCAAATAGGCCGCCGTCCCCACATTGCCTTTATCGGGCGGGAAACTGAAAACCGTAATCGCAATTTTCTTTTGACACTTGGGTTTGCGCCGCAGTTGCACCCAGCGCATCGCCCGTTTCGCCAGTAATTCCACCCGGTCTCGCAGGGCAATCGCCTTCCCAGTCGCTCCATCCCGGCCCGATAGGATAATCGGTTCAATCGCCCCGTCCAACTCGGGAATCGCCATTTGCAACGCCACTTGAATTGGGTGCAATCCCAAATCACTCGCCCGCCATTCCTCCGTCGTTTGAAACACCAAGGGCAACGCCACAATGTAGGGACGATTCAGTTTTTTGAGCGCTTCTACTGCTTTGGGATGGTCTTGCCGAGCCGGTCCCCCCACCAGTGCAAATCCGGTTAACGACACCACCACATCCACCAGCGGTTTTTGGGGTTGTTTGGGGTGATAAAAATAGGCTTCCACTGGCTTGGAAAAATCCAGGCCACCAGCAAACACCGGAATCACCCGCGCCCCCAAACACTCCAACTCCTGTACCATTGCCACGTAATGGGCGTCATCGCCGGTAATTAAATGGGTGCGCTGCAATACTAGACCCACCGTCGGCGCTAAAGAATCGCGCAATTCTTCGCCAATATCTGCCCGGTTTTCGTACCAGCGCAAGTAATCTGTTAACGACTCAAACATCTGGGGCGCCAGGGGATGCCAGATGCCCATATCGGGATAGGTCACCGGCTCTTGAAACGCCAATTTTTCCTCCACATGGGGCAGATATTTATCCGCCAGCATGAGTAGGAAATTGCGCAGGTTTTCTTTCGACCCACCCAACCAATACTGAAAACTCAACATGAAATTGCGGGCATCTTGAGCTTTATCAATGGGCAGGTATTTTAAGACTTTGGGCAGGGTTTGCAATAACTTGAGCATTCCCTCCTGGAACGATGCGCCCCCGGCCTCTTTGCGCTTGCGCATGAACTGGGCAATGGCACTCTTGGATTGACCCAATTGCGCCATGGAAAACGTCCCCAGCTTGTTCAAGCGCATCACTTCTGGTAAGGACGGAAACACCACAATCGCGTGCAACTTATCTCGGTACGGTGTGACCGCTTGGACAATCTTTTGCGCCAAATCTTCGACAAAAATTAACGACGCAATAAATACGTCCGCCTGGGCAATATCCGCTTGAAATTGCTGATAGTTTTCCGGTGAGCGCAATTCTTCAATCAAATACCCCCGCAATTCCACCGCTAAATTTCCCGGTTGCGTATTGATTTCCCGCGCCGCCGCCGTCAATGCGCTTTGATACTGCGGTTCCAATACCACATACACCACCCGCATCACGGTGCGATTTTCCACATTTTCAGGCTGCAATTGACGGATCGCCGGCTTGACGTAGGTGAACATAAGCTCGCTGTCACACAAACGGTCTATGAGTATTCTTACCGAAAACGCCCCACGCCGGCGGCCCCTGCACCCCCACCTGCAATAATTCGATACGTTGCTTAATTTTGGGATAGATTTCTTGCGCTGTGGTACGTTTTCTGGTAAGCGGCAAAGCAACTCAGCCTACAACTGATGTGCTAGCTTAATGAGCGCCGGCGTATCTGAAGGCAGCGTATGACAGTTTTTCATTGGGTTGAGGCAGTGCCGCCTCTGGAAAATGGGGATCATCTCTCCCGTAGCGAGTTTGAACGGCGTTATGCGGCGATGCCGGAGGTCAAAGCGGAACTGATTGAAGGAGTGGTGTACATGGCGTCGCCCCTGCGGGCATTGGGTCATAGTCGTCCCCACAGCTTGATAACAGCCTGGCTCATGGCCTACGATCTGGTAACGCCAGGAGCAATGGTTTTGATTGACGCCACAGTCATTCTCGATGATGCCAACGAAGTGCAGCCAGATGCCCTGATGCGCTGGGAAAATAGCGGCAGTTCCTGGTTCAATGAACAGGATTACATTGTAGGGGCGCCGGAGTTGGTCGTCGAAATTGCTGCTAGCAGCGCTGCGATTGACTTGTATGAGAAAAAACAAGCCTATGCTCGCAATCGAGTGCAGGAATACATTGTTTGGCAAACCCTAGATAAGCGATTGGATTGGTTCGTGCTGGCGGCGGGGAATTATCAACAGCAAGAACCGGATGCCCAAGGAATTCTCCAAAGCCAGATTTTTCCTGGACTGTGGCTGGATGTTCCCGCACTTTTAGAAGGTAATCTGTCGCAGGTCTTAGACGTTTTACAAACAGGATTAAGACAGTGTTAAAAATTGTCCGTTACCGTGCTTTGAAAGGCTTGGAGCTTGACTAGCCGTGTCTATGACGATTCAGGGGGTTACCCCCATTCCCCCCCTAGAAAATGGCGATCACCTGTCTCGTAGTGAGTTTGAACGGCGTTATGCGGCGATGCCAGGTGTCAAAGCGGAACTGATTGAAGGAGTGGTGTACATGGCGTCGCCCCTGCGGGTCAAGGGTCATGGCGAACCCCACAGTGATATCGTTGGCCTGTTGTGGATGTACAAGCTGGCAACCCCCGGTGTCGTTCTAGCAATTGAACCCACGGTGCGGTTGGATGAGCGTAACGAAGTGCAACCGGATGCGGTTTTGTTTATCCCTGGTCGTCAAGCCAACATCAGCGCCGATGATTTTATTGAAGGGGCGCCGGAATTGGTTGTTGAAATTGCCGCTAGTAGCGCTGCGATTGACTTGTATGAGAAAAAACAAGCCTATGCCCGCAATCGGGTGCAGGAATACATTGTTTGGCAAACCTTAGATAAGCGATTGGATTGGTTCGTGCTGGCGGCGGGGAATTATCAACAGCAAGAACCGGATGCCCAAGGAATTCTC
>JANWVM010000199.1 GCA_025056115.1 Gloeomargarita sp. SKYG116 | reverse complement strand
AGTACTGGTGGTCTGGTTGCAGGATCTTCTTTAAAAAGTCGTCAATACTATCTTTAATGTCACAGACGACATCTGGTGTTTGCTCAATCAAGGCTGTAAGCCAAACCCCCCGCTCCTTATTCGTTTCTCCAGGCCGCATGAAATTCAGTAAGTCGTCACATCGCCGAGGTATCTCTATCCTTAATCGGTCCTGATCATCACGCGATCGGGTAGCATTTATTTGGCTGTACTGATCATTCCGCCATCTTTCGATCTTGGCTAGTAGTGTTTCTCCCTGTACCATCAACTTTTCTAGCCGCCGTCTCAGGACCTGCCCTAGGTCTTCAGTGTCCCACTCAAATTGGCTGGAATAAAGCTGTTGTAACTGGGTAGAGGTAGGTGCTTGCCCAAGACCACTTTTCCAAAACTCTAGTAACTGAATCTTGACTTGATTAGCAGCAAGCTGATTAATCTTGTCCTGCGGAAAGTAGATACTAGCCAAGCCCGTTGCCATATAGCGCTGCCTGTTGGGGCGAGGATGACGGTCGTGCTCTTCCGTGGCATCAATCGCACGCAAGTTGTCCCGCGCAGAAATGGCTGCAGATGC
>JANWVM010000198.1 GCA_025056115.1 Gloeomargarita sp. SKYG116 | reverse complement strand
AACCTCTTTACAGTGGGGTTCACCGGTAAATTGGCTTGATATTGCAGCTAAGTCATGTATGCTTGCGTAGTAGGCAGCCCTGTCTTTGGTTGCCCTGATCATCATCTCTCCAGCCAACTCCCTTGAGAGGCTTTTATAGCTAAGACCACCTTAGGGTGTTAAAGAGAGAACCACCAACGGGGCTACGCCCTGCGACCCCTGTAATCTGGCTATAGCTACGACGCCTTACAGAGGCCCAAGCGTTTTTGGACGTTTTACGCTGCCTCCCTGCGCCTGAGTAGAAATACTGGTTGGAGTTTCACCAGGGGCCGCATTACACTGTATCCTATGATGCCTTCGCTGCAAGAACCGGTCTGGGAGCGGCAACCCCGCGAACCTCACTGTGCTTATCAAGCCTTTTGTCGCTATCGGGAAATGGGCGCCCAGCGGCGATTAGAGCTGTTGGCGGCAGATTTTCCGCTCAAGCGTTTGCACCGTTGGTACAGCCGGTGGCAGTGGGTGGAACGGGCGGCAGCGTGGGATCAGTACCTGGCGATGCTATGGCAAAAGCACTACCGTCAGTCCCAACAGCACCAGCAGGAGGTTTG
>JANWVM010000197.1 GCA_025056115.1 Gloeomargarita sp. SKYG116 | reverse complement strand
GGTAATGACCAGATGAGGCACGGCTTGCTTGAGACACTCCAAGGCTTCACTCCCATTACTAGCGGCCATGACGGTTAGCCCATTGTCCCGCAACAAATCAACAATCATCTCTCGCTGGGGAGCGCTGTCTTCCACGACCAAAACGGTGCGCATGGCCCTATCTATACTCCTCGGCTGATTGCTTCAATCTTACACTGATTCCGCCCTGAAATTAACGTTGCTGACTCGACCGTAATAGACTGCGCACGGTCCCAACGAGCACCTGCGGTTCAAAAGGCTTAACCACGTAGGCATTTGACCCCAAACGCTGCGCCCAGTGTTTATCGAACTGTTCCCCCTTGACGCTGCACACCACAACCGGTACCTTGGCTAACTCAGGGCGCTTGCGGACTTCTCGCAGCAGTTCATACCCGTTCATATTGGGCATGACCACATCCAGGACAATCACATCTGGGCGCGTGGTCCGAAGTTTCTCCAGGGCTTCCCGTCCATCAGCGGCGGCAATCACTTCCAGACCATCTTTCGCCAACGTTTCTGCCATCATTTCCCGTTGGGTGCGCTGATCCTCGAGCGAAAGAGGTAGAGTTC
>JANWVM010000196.1 GCA_025056115.1 Gloeomargarita sp. SKYG116 | reverse complement strand
CAAACGCCACCAACTCCACAGGCAACGCTTGCCCCGTTTGCACATAGAAGATCGCAGAGGCAAGCAAACGGTTCATCGCCGAACTGACATTTTCCGTCGCAACGGGCGGCGTATCGTGAGCGGCGCGATAACGACGCAGGTCAAAGCCGAACACCGCCGTCGCGTAGCCCGCTTCGTTGCGCCCGATTGACGAGACCGAATCGGAGGTCGGCGAGTAACGCTGGAAGCGATAGAGAACGGTCGTGTTCGGACGCACGACGCGGAAGACATCGGGCCACGAGCCCGTAACGCTATCGGCGATGCCGAAACCGACATTGATGATGCGCTCTTGACCAGTGCCGCTGCCGATGCCAGGCACCGAGCCAGAGGGACGGTCTGCAAGGTATTCCACGCCACAGAGCGCGCGCGTCAAAATCGTGTCCAAACCGCTTGCGCCCGTGCGGTCGTGGTTGTAGCCGAAGTCTTCGGCGAAGACGATGAGGCGGGCTTTGTTGGAGGGCGTGCCGTTTTGGAGGTAAGATTTGACGGCGTTGCGGGCGGCAAGGTTAGCGGTTGCCGTGCCTTCGCCCAAGAGGAAGACGGTTTGAT
>JANWVM010000195.1 GCA_025056115.1 Gloeomargarita sp. SKYG116 | reverse complement strand
AATTACTGGTCGCAGCCCTAGTGGGGGGTCATGTGATTCTGGAAGGCGTCCCCGGCACTGGTAAAACGTTGCTAGTACGCACCCTCGCCCGGCTCATTCAAGCCGATTTTCAGCGCATTCAACTCACTCCTGACATTCTCCCTTCAGACATTTTAGGAACCAGTATTTTTGATGCCAATGCTGCTCGCTTCACCTTCAAACCCGGCCCCATTTTCACTCAAATTCTTTTAGCTGATGAGATCAACCGCACTCCACCCAAAACCCAGTCTGCCCTGTTAGAAGCCATGCAGGAGCAACAAGTAACATTAGACGGGGAAACTCGCCACCTTTCTGACTTCTTCTGGGTGATTGCTACCCAAAACTCCATCGAATTTGAAGGCACCTATCCTTTGCCTGAGGCCCAGCTCGACCGGTTTCTATTCAAATTGGTAGTGGACTACCCTGACCTCGACAGTGAAAAAGCCATGCTAAAAAGTGAATTTGTCAGTCTAAGTCAACCAGCGCCATTGGCCTGGTTACATCCCTTGACCTCAGTAGCAGAATTATTAGAATGCCGGCAAATTCTATCACAAATCAAAGCTGCCGATG
>JANWVM010000194.1 GCA_025056115.1 Gloeomargarita sp. SKYG116 | reverse complement strand
GGTAGCGATTTACAGCCGGGATGGGTTGTACTGGTTGCGGTGGAGCTATCAGGGCAAGCGATACGGGTTAGCGGTGGGGCATGGGCAGATTAAGCCCACCAGGGCATTAGCGGCCAAGATTGAAACGGACATGGCGGCGGGTCATTTTGACGTGAGCTTGGAAGCCTATAAGCCCAAAGTGGATCAAAAACTGGATCAGACTCGTGATCCAGTTTTAAGCACGGGTGAGTTATGGCAGATGTATATGGAAGTCAAGCGTCCTGATGTGAGCGGCCAACGGATAGCGGCGGTGTATGAGCCTATATTGGCTAACCTACGGCGGTACGGTCGGGACATTGCCGATCTGGAATCAGCCCAAGGGTTTATCAATCTGTTGCGTAGTCGTCAGTCGGTGCTGATTGCCAATCAGAATTTAACCCTGTTGAAGTCGTTTGGGGCATGGTGTGTGAAGCAGGGGCACTGGCAGGTTAATCATTTTGCAGATATTCCCCCAGCCAAGGGCGGGATACGTCCCCGTAAAAATCCCTTTACGGTTGATGAGGTTCACCGCTTCCTAGCCACCATTAAGACGGATGCAGACTATTGGCATTATCA
>JANWVM010000193.1 GCA_025056115.1 Gloeomargarita sp. SKYG116 | reverse complement strand
TTTCTTGCCAAGAAAGGTAAAGTAATAGCCACTTGATGCGCCGTAGAAGGTGAGCGTGCCGCCCTGCGCCAGCGCTTGGAAGGTGCGCGGAAAGGATTGCTCACCCGCATGCGAGACAGCGTAATCCACCAGTTTCCCGCCATTGAGCGCTTTAACTTTTTTCAAAAACGCTTCACCCGCTTTCGCCCATTGCTTGATGTCACTTGGCTTTTCAGGAATTGGCGTGAAGATTCCCGCAAGCGATTTCTCTTTGCGGTTGATGAACTTTGCGCCTTGCGCTTCAATTTGCTTGCCGCGCTCTTCGCTCGAGACAAGACCAATCACATTCAAGCCCGATTTGACGGCGATTTTCACAGCTTCGTTGCCCGTACCGGTTGCTGCGCCTTCAATGAAGATGGATTTGCCGCTCTCGATTTGCAGCGTCGTAAAAAGCGCGCGATACACCGTGCCGACATTGAGCACATAGCTGCCTGCGGCTTCGAGCGTCAGGTCTTGCGGTTTCTTGTGGCACTGCGGCGCTTGAGCGACCATAAATTGCTGGTGCGAGCCATCGCCTGTTTCGTAGCCTTGAATGCGGAAATCGCAGAACATCGG
>JANWVM010000192.1 GCA_025056115.1 Gloeomargarita sp. SKYG116 | reverse complement strand
AACGCACCTGGCAACAAATCTTGCCGATGTTTGTAGAAGCGTCTCAAATTCCTTATCCCGGTATGCGGGATTGAAACGCGCTGAACTTGCCCTTGGTCGTGGACTGACCAATCAGTCTCAAATTCCTTATCCCGGTATGCGGGATTGAAACTTAAATTAATATGCTTCATGTTTTGTTCATCTTGGGGGTCTCAAATTCCTTATCCCGGTATGCGGGATTGAAACTTGACTTCATGCATACCTTTGCCGCAGTTGTCCTTAACAAGTCTCAAATTCCTTATCCCGGTATGCGGGATTGAAACCTGGTCTCCAAAATACTTGGCCTTGCGGGGCATACGTCTCAAATTCCTTATCCCGGTATGCGGGATTGAAACATTTGAACTAGACAGTGGCCAACACTTCAACTAGAAAGTCTCAAATTCCTTATCCCGGTATGCGGGATTGAAACACGCCCGCGCAATCTCGCAAGTCCGGTGAACGACAAGTCTCAAATTCCTTATCCCGGTATGCGGGATTGAAACGCACCTGGCAACAAATCTTGCCGATGTTTGTAGAAGCGTCTCAAATTCCTTATCCCGGTATGCGGGATTGAAAC
>JANWVM010000191.1:317-597 GCA_025056115.1 Gloeomargarita sp. SKYG116 | reverse complement strand
ATTCCGCTGGTTGCGAGCCGCCAAGAGCGCCGCTTCATTGACTAGATTCGCCAAGTCCGCACCGGCAAATCCAGGTGTCCGAGCTGCAATCTTGTGCAAGTCCACCTCTGGCGATAGCTTCACTTTGGCGGCGTGAATTTTCAAAATGGCTTCCCGTCCCGCTAGGTCAGGCCGGTCCACTAGCACCTGCCGGTCAAATCGCCCTGGCCGGAGTAAAGCGGGGTCCAAGGTTTCCGGCCGGTTGGTCGCCGCTAGGACAATGACGGTCGCCTGGGAGCTG
>JANWVM010000191.1:0-307 GCA_025056115.1 Gloeomargarita sp. SKYG116 | reverse complement strand
TTCCGTTAGCAACTGGTTCAGGGTTTGCTCCCGCTCGTCGTTGCCCCCATAAAAACCAACGCTTGTCCGCGATTTGCCGATGGCGTCCAGTTCATCAATGAAGATGATGCAAGGCGCTTGTTTTTTGGCCTGCTCAAACAAATCTCGCACCCGCGCAGAACCGACGCCGACAAACAACTCAACAAACTCAGAACCCGAAATGCTGAAGAACGGCACTTTGGCTTCACCAGCGACAGCGCGGGCGAGCAGGGTTTTCCCGGTCCCCGGCGGCCCCACTAGCAACACGCCCTTGGGTATCTTCGCCCCG
>JANWVM010000190.1:277-598 GCA_025056115.1 Gloeomargarita sp. SKYG116 | reverse complement strand
ACAGAAGCTCCGGGTCTGAGAGCCATCGCCGTAGATCGTTAACGGCTCGTTACGTAGAGCCTGCCAACAGAAGTTCGAGACAACGCGCCCGTCATCGGGGCGCATGAGCGGCCCGTAGGTGTTGAAGATCCGGGCAATCTTTATGTGAAGCTTATAACGCCGGTGATAGGCCATCGTCAGGGCTTCGGCATAGCGCTTGGCTTCGTCGTAGCAGCTGCGCGGCCCGATGGGATTGACATGCCCCCAATAGCTCTCCGGCTGGGGATTCACTTCGGGATCGCCATAGACTTCCGACGTCGAAGCGAGCATAAAGATCGCGGC
>JANWVM010000190.1:0-267 GCA_025056115.1 Gloeomargarita sp. SKYG116 | reverse complement strand
GGCTTTCTGCTTCGCCAGCTCGAGCATATAATAGGTCCCAAACGCTCCGACTCGCAGGGTCTCGATGGGGTATTTGAGATAATCCACGGGGCTGGCAGGGCTAGCGAAATGGAGCACATAGTCCAGCGAATCTGGAAGCGAGAGCGGCTCGGTCACGTCGTGCTGAATAAAACGAAATCTCGGATTGCTCAACAAAGGGGCGATATTCTCTCGACGACCTGTTAGAAGATTATCTACGCACCAGACTTCATAGTTCTCTTGCAGCAA
>JANWVM010000018.1:27179-46185 GCA_025056115.1 Gloeomargarita sp. SKYG116 | reverse complement strand
ACGTTCGTGCGACAACAACTGGAAAATCGCGGCGATTGAACAGCCCCATTTCTGCTTTACTAGGAAGCGGAACCCTTCATTCCCCGGAAATCCCGTGTTACCTGCTCAGCCACTGGATGCTCCCTTGAGCCTGTGGGAGGGAGTTGCTGCGGTTGGGATTTTGATGATGCACGCTGACGAGGACCTGGCCTCTGAAGAACAAGAGGCGCTGGTGCAATTCCTAGTCGGCCAGGGAGTTGACCCACCAGCGGCCCAGGCGGCGATTCACAAAGTGTTGCAGGTGTGCCAGGAAGCGGGTCAGGCAGCCTTGGAGGCAGCGGCCTACACAGCGGTTGCCGGCACGCCCCAAGCTGATACGGCGCTGCGCTTGGCGGTGCGCATTGCCCTGGCGGATGGCTTTGTCTTGCTCGAGGAAAATGCGGCTTTACTCAATCTGGTGCGGGGATTAGGGGTAAGCGAGTCCCGCTTGGAGCAAATCATCCAAGAGGAACTGCGGCAGGATGAGCGGTTTCGGTCGCTGCTGGAGGAGTGACCAGACTGAGGCAACGACCGCCAATGCCACTGTAAATCCGCTGGTGGTTCTCACGGCTCTGGAGTTGCGCCCGCAGGGTTTGCCACTGCCGCCAGAGTTCCGTCCGGTCATGGAGTAGGCTTTCCTCCAGGGCGGGGCACCTCAATCCCAGTTGTTCCTCCAGCACAAACCCATCCTGGAGTTGCCCCAGCACCTCTTGCGCTTCCCGCAGCCAACCCAGTGGCTCCTGCAACGCCTCCCCGAGCCAATCGCCGGCAAACTCCCACAAATAACGGGTGCGTTTGATTTGCTTGCGCAGGTCGTGCAGGCCCTCGGGGTTATCG
This sequence comes from Gloeomargarita sp. SKYG116, assembly GCA_025056115.1. Lineage (GTDB taxonomy): Bacteria > Cyanobacteriota > Cyanobacteriia > Gloeomargaritales > Gloeomargaritaceae > Gloeomargarita. The sequence goes on along the minus strand of JANWVM010000018.1, from coordinate 45,330 downwards.
GCAACGCCGTGGATATCCCACCCCGGATGCAGGGACAGTTCCCCCCAGGCCATCAGCAGGAAATGGGGTAGCGTCACCGCCACCGCCCGGTCGCCCAAGGGTTGCCAACGGGGATGATCTAACCACTCGCGCCAGGCTTTTTGCACCCGCTCGTAAGTCGCCGAATGCAACAGGGCTACCAACTCCCGTTGCTGTTCTTGCCGCTGGCGACGCAATTGCCGGATCCATCCCTTGAGTGTCTCCTGCTCCTGGCTCGGCAACACCGGCAAGTAGCGGGTTTCCAGCCGTTCCAGCATCACATCGGCATCGCGGGCCTGGCCCAACACCCGGCTGAGCATGCCCACCTTGCGGGCCACGCGGGGCACATCGAGCACCGCCTCAAACCCCTTTAACAGCGACCGCAATCGCCGCATGGCCACTCGCATCTGGTGAATCGCTTCCGGGTCTTCCCCCTGCTTGACGCCCTCCTCCTGCTTGCGCCACTTGCGAACGGCCTTGCCTAGATGCTGGTGAATCCACCACCCCAGGGTCATCGTTTCCATCGTCGTTGTCCCCAAGGTTAAGACTAGGTTAACTGGTAATAACCCCAGTATAACCTAGGCCCTATAGATGGATGCCGCACTCGGTTTTGCCGGTTCCCCGCCAGCGCCCCGCCCGTTCGTCCTCGCCTTCCGCAATGGGGGTGGTCAAGGGTTCATCGCCAATACTGGCATAACCCCGGTCGTGCAGGGGATTGTAGGGTACATGGTGCTTCATCACGTAATCCCAGCTCTGCTTGCGGGTCCAGTAGGCCAGGGGGTTGATTTTTAGGCGTTGCTGTTTATCCCACTCCAGCACCGGCATATCTGCGCGCGTGGTCGCCTGGTCGCGCCTTCGCCCGGTAATCCAGGCCACCGTTCCCAGTTCCGCCAGTCCCCGTTGCAACGGCTCGATTTTGGTCAAGTAGTGAAACTGCTCAATGTCGGTTTCCCAAAGTTTTTCCCCATAGCGCTGGGCAAAGGCCGCGCGGGAGTCTACCGTCTGAATCCGGTAAATTTTCAAGTTCAAGTCATAATGCGCCGTGCTGCGGGCCACTAATTCCAACGTCTCCGGGAAATGGTGCAACGTGTCCAGAAACAACACCGGCACCGGATGCGGGGGTTTCAGGTCGCGGTAGAGCAGGTCGGTAATCACCATGTCGTCCACATTAAAGGCGCTGGCCTGGACCAACCCCTCCGGCAGCAGGTCCGTTGCCCACGCCAGGATGTCGCGCGGGGTCGCCGTCGCCAACTCCCGGTTGAGCGCGTCCAAATCCAATTGCCGCACCTTGTGGAGTAACTCCGGATGCACAGGGGTTTCCGTCAACATGTTTGTTTCTTCACCATACGGGTTTCCCGCGCCAAGCTGCGTATTCATTTAGCTTCCCTTAACAGTGTCCCACCCAAAAACATGGTACAGTAAAAAGTAACCTATCCCGATCGGAATTAGCGACAAATGACAGCCGTTTCTTCTGGGGATGCGCGGGTGCCCCGCCACGAAGCCGTCAAAATCCACAGCCATTACCTCAAAGAGCCATTAGCGTCCGAGCTGTCGCAGCCCACGACCCATTTCAGCGAAGCGGCAGCCCAGGTTCTCAAGTTTCACGGGTCGTATCAACAGGATGACCGCGACCAACGGCAGGCGTTGCGGCAGCAGGGGTTAGAGCGGGCTTTTTCCTTCATGCTGCGCACGCGCCAACCGGGGGGACATGTGCCGCCTTTGCTCTATCGCACGTTGGATGACCTGGCGGACCGTTACGGCAACGGCACCTTACGGGTAACGACGCGCCAGACCTTTCAACTGCACGGGGTGCTCAAGGCCAACCTGCAAACGGTGATCCAGGAAATTGTGCGGCAGATGGGCAGCACCCTGGCGACCTGCGGGGACATCAACCGCAACCTCATGGCGCCCCCCGCTCCCTTTCGCAACCGGCCCAGTTATCGCTACGCCCAGGAATATGCCCGCCGCTTGTCCAACCTGCTGTTGCCCCGCACCCGCAGCTACTACGAACTCTGGATTGACGACGAAGAAATCCCCATTCCCGAGTTGCCGGCGTTACAGAAGCTCCCCCGCATTCACCTGGACGACCCGGTAGAACCCCTGTACGGCAACCAGTATTTACCCCGCAAATTCAAGTGCGCCATCACCGTTCCCGATGACAACACGGTGGACATTTATTCCCAGGACATCGGGCTGATCGTGATCACCGACGCCAAGGGACAACTGCGGGGGTTCAACATCCTGGTGGGCGGGGGGATGGGCCGCACCCACAACAAGGAAGAGACGTTTCCGTTGCTGGGTCAACCGCTGGGCTTTGCGCCAGTGGATGCGATTGAAACCGTCATCCAGGCCATCTTGGCTGTCCAGCGCGACTACGGCAACCGGCACGACCGCAAGCAGGCCCGCATGAAATACCTGGTGCACCAGTGGGGCATCCGCAAATTCCGCCAGGTGGTGCAGCAGTACGCTGGCATGAAGCTCAAACCCTGGCATCCCATTCCCCCGTTTCCTAGCGGCGTGAACTACTTGGGCTGGCAACCGCAGGGGGATGGCAAGTTGTTTTTGGGGTTATCCATTCCCACCGGGCGCATTCGGGATACGGAAACGTGCCGGCTGAAAACCGCCCTGCGGCGCATCAACGAAGAATTTGCCTTGCCCGTGCAACTGTGTCCCACCCAAGACCTCATCCTCACCGACATTGAACCGGCTTGGCGGGGGCGGATTACCCACATCCTGCGGGAGCACGGGGTGCCCTTGCCCGACGAACTCTCCCCCCTGCGGCAACTGGGCATGGCCTGTCCAGCGTTGCCCACCTGCGGCCTGGCGATTACCGAGTCGGAGCGGGTGTTTCCCGACCTGTTGCAGCAGATCGAAACGGTTTGGGCGGATTTGGGACTGGGCGATACACCGCTGATTGTGCGCATGACCGGTTGTCCCAACGGTTGCGCCCGTCCCTACCTGGCGGAAGTGGGCTTGGTGGGAACTTCACCGGGCTATTACCAAGTCTGGGTAGGTGCGAGTCCCAACGGCGACCGTCTAGCCCAAGTCCTGTGGGAAAAAGTCGCCCTCACCGACCTTCCCCAAGCCCTGCGACCCGTTTTCGCCTACTACAAGCAAGAGCGCTACATGGGCGAGCGGTTTGGGGACTTTTGCCAGCGGGTGGGCGTGACGCGCCTGCAGGAATTGGTCGCTTGACCTGCTATTGTACATACAAAAATTAGGCGTCATAAAGCCGAAAAATCCCTTAAGAATGGGTTGAGCGGGTTGCCAAGGGATAACGAATCTTCCTACACTAAGGTCACGTCTCACAGCGCAACCGATGACCCAGGCTCCTGCTCGTTCCCGGCGCACGCCCTACCAGCCCCAGAACCGGCGACGGATTTTGTGTGTGTTCCCCCGCTACACGCCCGCCTTTGGCACCTTTCACCACGCCTACGAACTCATGCCAGGGGTGAAAGCGTTTATGCCGCCCCAGGGGTTGCTCGTCGTGTCCGCCTACATGCCGGAGTCGTGGGACGTGCGCCTGATTGATGAAAATATCCGGCCTGTGCGGGAGTGGGAATATCGCTGGGCTGATGCGGTCATCATCAGCGGCATGCATATTCAAAAACCCCAAATTTTAGAAATCAATCGCAAGGCGCACCGCTACGGCAAGATCACGGTGTTGGGGGGGCCATCGGTGTCCGCTTGTCCGGAGTATTATCCCGATGTGGATATCCTGCATCTGGGGGAATTGGGGGATGCCACCGATGCCGTGATTGCCTATTTGGATGCCCACACCGAGCGTCCGAAAAACCAAATCATTTTCCGCACCAAAGAACGGGTGCCCCTGCACGAATTTCCCATTCCCGCCTACGAAAAATTGCCCCTGGACCGCTATTTCATCGGCAGCATCCAGTTCTCCAGCGGTTGCCCCTATCACTGCGAGTTTTGTGATATTCCCGCGTTGTATGGCAACAATCCCCGCTTGAAAACCCCCCAGCAAATCCTCGAAGAATTAGATGCGATCTTGGCATCAGGCAATCCGGGCGCCATTTACTTTGTGGATGACAATTTTGTGGGAAATCGCAAGGCGGTTATGCAACTGTTGCCCCATCTAATCGAGTGGCAGAAAAAACGGGGGTATCCGGTGCAATTTGCCTGCGAGGCCACCCTCAATCTCGCTCAAAGTCCTAAGATTCTCGCCATGATGCGGGAAGCCTATTTTTGCACGGTTTTTTGTGGGATTGAAACGCCCGAACCCGAAGCCCTGCACGCCATTTCCAAAGACCACAACTTGAGTTTGCCTATTCTTGATGCCGTGAAAATTCTCAACAGTTATGGGCTGGAAGTGGTCTCGGGCATCATTATGGGGTTGGATACGGACACGCCGGCGACCGCTGACCGGATTTTGGAATTTATCCGGTTGTCCAACATTCCCATGCTGACCATTAACTTGCTTTACGCCTTGCCGAAAACGCCCCTGTGGGAGCGGCTCGAAAAAGAAGGGCGCTTGATTTTTGACGAAAACCGCGAATCGAATGTGGACTTTCTCATGCCCTACGAGCAGGTGGTGGCTATGTGGCGCAAGTGCATTACCCAGGCCTACACGCCGGAATTTATTTACCAGCGCTTTGCCTATAACTTGAAGCACACCTATCCCAACCGCATTCAACCGCCCAATAGCCCCGCCCGCACCAATTGGAAAAATATCCTCAAAGGCTTGCGGCTGTTGGCCAATATCTTTGTCAAAGTGGGGCTGTTGAGCGACTACCGGGATGCGTTCTGGAAATTTGCAAAACTGGCATTGCAGCAGGGCCAAATTGAATACCTGATCAGCGCCGCGTTAGTCAGTCATCACCTGATTAAATTTGCGCGGGAGTGTGGTCAGGGGCAGCAGTCCGCCTCATTCTATTCCCAGAAAGTTCGCCACCCCGTTGCCGTCACCACCAGCTACTAACTGACGGGCTGTACCTTCTGGCTTTCAGACCCCACAATCTTGCCCCGAAAGACCACGTAGTTGTAGATGTTATAGCCAAGCACGATGGGGATCAAAAAGCCCACAAAGGTCAGCATGAACACCAGCGTACTCGGGGCCGCCGCCGCTTGATAAATGGTAATGCTGGGGGGAATGATGTTGGGGAAAATGAGAAAGCCCAACCCAATAAACGACAGGGCAAAAATCAAAAACGTGTAAACGATGGGAGCCACTTCTTGCCGCAACTGCAAACTCCGCAACAGGGCGATGATGAGCAGGAGACCCAGCACCGGAATCGCCCCAAAGATATACACCATGGGCCGGGAAAACAGCAACTCCCGCGCGGGTTCCGACAGCAGGGGCGTACTCACTGTGATAAACACAGCGCCGGCCAAAGTTGTCCAAGTCGCAATCGTCGCTGTGCGGTAGTGGGTCTGTTGCAATTCGCCCGTTGTTTTCAGAATCAGATACGTCGAGCCAATCAGCACGTAGCCTTGAATCAGCGTCAGGGCCACAATCACCGAGCGCCAGGTCAACCAGTCCCACGGCGTGCCGATAAAATGCCCCGCTGCGTCCACCTTGATCCCTTCAAACACCGTGCCGAGCGCAAATCCCTGTCCCAGAGCCGCCAGAAAACTCCCCACCCCAAACGCGATATTCCAGACCATCTTGTTGTCGGCGTTTTCGCGAAATTCAAAGGACACCGCCCGCAGGATCAGTCCCACCACCATGATCACTAGCGGGATATACAGGGCTTGCAGGATGGTGGCATAAGCCAGGGGAAACGCGCCAAACAGCGACCCGCCCATCAGCACCAGCCACGTTTCATTGGCATCCCACACATTGCCCAAGCTGGTCATCAAGATGCTGCGCCGTTCTTCCCCTTTCGCCGTCAGGGACAAAATTCCCACTCCCAGGTCAAAGCCGTCCAGTAGCACATACAGAAACAAGAACAAGCCCAGGATGAAAAACCACACCTGCGGCAGGAAATGGGCTAACGGGTCAAGCGATGACTGCATCGGGCACCTCCCTATCCCTAAAACTTCGCTTCCGCTGGGCGTTGGTCCGGTAAATGTTGCGCCGGTTCGATAACGACAGTGGGTTGCACAGCCGCCCGGGGCGCTGGTAGCGACAAATTCGGCCCCTTGAGAATAATCTTGCGCCCAAAGTACAGCGTCATCACAAAGAACACGGCATACATCAGCATCAACCCCGACAGGGAGAACAACACCAACTGGGGCGGCAAATGGGACGCCGATTCCACCGTGCGCAATTGCCCATAGACGAGCCAAGGTTGCCGGCCCACACACCGCACAATCCAGCCCGCTTCCACCGCAATGTAGCCCAGTGGCCCAGCATACACCCACGACCAGAGCAGCCACTTGTTTTGGCTAATCGTCTCCGGCTGAAGTTTCCCGCGCCACCATTGCACCAGGGATACCGCCATCAACCCAGCGAAAAACAGCCCAATGGCAATCATGACCCGGAAGGAGTAATACACCAATCCCACTAGGCGGGGCCGGTCTTGGGGCGACCACTCCTTTAACCCCAAAATGGGCGTATCCAGCGCTGGTTTGAACTCTAGTAAATAACTCAACAGACCGGGAATTTTCAGCTCCCATGTATTCGTCTCCAACTGGTTGTTCGGCAGCGCCAGCAAGGTCCAATCGGCAGGGGTATGCGCTGGAATCGTCTCCCACAAAGCTTCCATCGCCGCCAGTTTAGTGGGCTGGTAATGATACACCTGTTCCGCGCTCCAGTGCCCCAGCAGAATCTGCAATGGCGCCACAATCACCAAAACCGTCAACGCAATCTTGAACGAACGACTGAAAAACTCCGTTTCCCGCTTATTCAAAAGATACCAGGCACTAATGCCCCCAATCACAAACAACGCCGTCTCAAACGTGGCAAAAAACATGTGCAAAAAACTGTGCAGCATAAAGGGGTTGCCAATCGCGCGGAAATAGTCTTGCACGATAAATTTGCCATTGGCAAACACTCCCCCCGCTGGCGTCTGCAACCAAGAATTGGCCGTCAAAATCCAAAACGTAGAAAGGTTCGCCCCAATCGCCACCAGGATGGTCGAAATCAGGTGAATCACCGGCGGCACCCGTTCCCAGCCAAAGACCATAATGCCTAGGAAACTGGCCTCCAGCATGAACGCCATCGTGCCCTCAAAGCCCAGCAACGTTCCAAAGAAATCCCCCACCGACTCCGAAAACGGCGCCCAGTTCAGCCCAAACTGAAATGCCATGGGCAACCCTGACGCCACTCCGATGCCAAAATTCAATAGATACAACTTCGACCAGAAACGGGCGTGGTGGTAGTAGGCCAGGTTACGGGTTTTCAGCCACAGCGCTTCCACAATGACCAGGTAAATCGCCATGCCTGTGGTTAACACCGGCCAGAGCATGTGAAAAATGGCCGTCAGGGCAAATTGCCAGCGCGAGAGCGTCACCGTATCCAGCCACGTTTCCAGCATAAATACCTAGGGAATAGTCACGAATACACTCCTGTTATAGAAGCGGGTCTGGACTTGCCCTGACGGATTACAGATTTTTTTTACGATGGTTGACGAACAGTGAATAGAGCGTTACACAGCGACGGGAGCCAACCAGTCCTGGGGTTTCAGGAATTCCTGGGTCAACTGGGCTTCGGGACTACCGGGTTCCGGCGTGTAGCAATACTCCCAGCGGGCCAAGGGGGGCATGGACATCAGGATAGACTCAGTGCGCCCGTTGGTTTGCAGCCCGAAAATCGTGCCCCGGTCATAGATGAGATTGAATTCCACATAGCGCCCGCGCCGGTAGAGTTGGAATTGCCGTTCCCGGTCGCCATAGACCATATCCCGCCGCCGTTCTACGATGGGGAGATAGGCCGGCAAAAAGGCTTGGGCGCAGCTTTGCACCATGCGGAATATATCCTCCCAACTGCGGGGGGGTAGTTCACCCACTTTATTGCTGTAAATCGCCGCGTTGCCCTGGGAATGGTTCCCCCGGTACAGCAGCCCAACGCCGTCCTGGTAATCGAAGAAAATGCCGCCAATCCCGCGCGTTTCCTGACGATGTTTTAGGTAGAAGTATTCATCACACCAGCGCTTGAAAACGGGGTAGTACTCGGGGTGATGGGCATCGAGCGCTTCTTTATGCACCCGGTGAAAATGTACCGCATCCTCTCGGAACGGGTAGTAGGGCGTTAAATCCGCGCCGCCACCAAACCACCACACCGGCCCCGCTTCAAAGTAGCGATAGTTCAAATGCACCGTAGGCACGTAGGGATTGCGGGGGTGGAGCACTAGGGACGTGCCGGTGGCGTAAAACGTATGACCCTTGGCTTCGGGTCGCTGCTCCAGGATAGATGGGGGAAGCTGTTGGCCCCAGACCTCGGAAAAATTAACACCGCCCCGTTCCAACAGCGCGCCGCCCTCCATCACCCGCGAACGACCGCCGCCCCCTTCTGGCCGCTCCCAGGTGTCCTCCCGAAACTTCCCTTTGCCATCGGCAACTTCCAACGCTTGACAAATCTCGTCCTGCAATTGCCGTAAAAACGCGCTCACCCGTTGCCGCGCATCACTCGGCGGTAGTCCTGGCGTGGTCATGGGTCGTTCTCCTCGTCAACACTGTTCCCTACTATACCAGGAAACCAGTCACTATTGTCAACAAGCGTCGCTTATTAACAATCAACAAGTTGTTTTATTGCCAACACGGGGTGCGCGGGCGACCAATCCCAACTGGGCGAGCAGTGCCTGGTCTTGCTGGTAGCTAGGGCAAGGGGTGGTGCGGGTGAGCATCTGGCCGTCATCGCTGGAGAAGATGGAGTTCACCCCCGCCAAGAAACACAACGCCTGTTCTGCAGGACTCAGGTGGGCGCGCCCGGCGGCGAGACGCAAATCGCTCTTAGGCATGAGAATCCGAGCGGTTGCCAGCACCCGCAGCACATCCCACAGGGGCACCGGTTCTTGATTCGCCATCGGTGTTCCCGGCACCCGCGACAGGATGTTAATGGGCACCGATTCGGGATGGGGTTGGAGACAGGCCAACGTCGTCAGTAACTCAATCCGGTCCTGATGGGTTTCTCCCAACCCGAGAATCCCCCCGCAGCAAACCGTGATGGGCGTTTGCCGGATATGGGCGATGGTGTTCAGGCGGTCGTCGTAGGTGCGGGTGGTGATCACCTGGGGGTAATACCGGCGGGACGTGTCCAAGTTGTGGTTGTAGGCGTACAAGCCCGCCTCGCTCAAGCGTTGTGCCTGCTCTGGTGTCAGCATCCCCAGCGTGCAACACACTTCTAATCCCAGGTCGGTCACCCGGCGAATCATCTCCAGCACTTGGTCAAACTGTCGTCCCGGTCGCACTTCCCGCCAGGCCGCTCCCAAGCACAGCCGGCTGACGCCTTGAGCTTTGGCGCGCTGGGCAATCGCCACCACCTCTTCCACATCCATCAATGGTTGCGGGGTGATCCCGGTCTGGTAGTGAGCCGATTGGGCGCAGTAGGCGCAATCTTCGGGGCAGCCGCCGGTTTTCACCGACACCAACTTGCACACTTGCACGTCGCGGGGGGGATGGTAACGCCGGTGAACATTAGCCGCCTGAACGATTAGTTCCAGCAGGGGTTGCTCGTAAATCGCTTGCACTTCTGCCACTTGCCAGTCGTAGCGACAGTCCCGCTCCGTCGTTGTCATTCCCATTGCCTCGTAACCGGATCATCACCACTTTGCCTGGAAACTGTCCCTACGGCAACAGGCGCTGGCGCGTTTGGGAACGGGGTCGCTCCCGCACAATCTCCTGACACTCTACGGTTTGGCCGTCCTGGCTCCGCAGCAAGTAGTGCAAAGGCTTTTCCTGCAAGATTTTCCACGGCAAGGCCGCCATTTGCCCCCGCAATAACAGCCAATCCAAACAATCCCGGTCTAAGCACAGCAGCCGCACCCATCCCTGGTCACTGGACTTGGCTCCCCCAATCAGATGCAGTTGGGTACGCCGGCGCAATTGATACCAAAAGCCTGCTGGTGGCACGCCGCCTGGTCGTTGCAGGGAAATCAACGGGTCAGTGAGCCCCAGCGCTTGCTCGTAGTGGTAGTAGTAATGCAGGGGAACATCGGCCCGTGGCAACCCCAAATCCTCATCGAAGAAACGCCGCGCCGCTTCCAGGTCAGACGTCATTACGGTATAGACCTTGGGGGAACTGCGCAGGAATAACCATAGGGCTGTGGCGTAGCCAACCAGCAGCAACACCATGACCCCCTGGGGCGAGAGCAACCCTTCCGACAGCATGGTTACTGCACCGGTTGGGGAGAGAGCCTGGGATTTTGGGCTGTGAGTTTTACTTCTTTAACTTCGCCTTTCTCACCCAGGGGCTGGGGTGGCCCATTGTTAATCCGCACCTGCACCTCCCCAGCGTTGCCCGCCGCTAACACGAGGGTTTCCCGCGCCGTCCAGCTTTGGGTCGCTCCAGCGCTCAAAATGCCCTCAAACACCACCTGACCGTCTGCCACCACTTGTAACCAGGATTGGCCGGTCAACTCCACCTGCACTTGCAGGCCCGATACCGGCGCTGGTGAAGGCGCAACGGCTGCTGGGGATGGCGAAACCGAAACCGTCGTCTGGGGACTGGGTTGGGGACTGGCGGGGGGTTGGCTGGTTGTCTCAGGCGCTGGACTCGGGCTGGCCTGGGGCTGGGGCGTGGGACGTAATAGATAGGACAGCAACCCAATCGCTCCCAGAATCAATGCGAAGTAAGTCACGTACAGATGCCAGGGCCGCAGCGACAGACCCCCTTGACTGCGAACAGTAGGCGCTGGCGTCAGCGGCGTGACGGTATCTAAATCTGACAAATCCAGGTCTGTCAATTGCAGCAAATTGGCATACTGCCGGATAAACCCCCGGACATAGACCAGCTCCGGCAATTCTTGTACATCCCCCTCCTCTAAAGCCTTTAGCAGACGGGGTTGGATGTGGGTGTGGGCTGCTACGTCCGCCAGGGAGAGATTTTTTTCTTCGCGCACCTGCCGTAGGTACTGACCAATTTCGCGTAAACGCGCCACTTGAGTCGGGTTATAGGTACTCACTGTCATGACGTTCGCAGTTAACCCAAATGAATTCGGCGGTTTCCCCCTATCTTAATAAGTTTAGTGTGGGCAAGGGCTGACACCTGGGCTTGCACCTGCCGACAGAAGGCTAGTTCCGCCTTTGTCAAGGGACGAATGGCCCCCACCGGTAAGTTCCCCAACTTGATCTCACCAATCGCTCGCCGGTGCAACCGCATCACTGGATAACCTAGCTGGGCCGCCACCCGCCGGATTTGCCGATTGCGTCCCTCCCGCAGCCGCACTTCCAACAGGGTTTGGTCGGACAAAGACTGCAACACGCACACCTGAGCCGGTAAGGTTCGCTGCCCATCCAACATCACGCCTTGTCGCCACTGGGTCAAAACTCGTTCGGGCGGATGACCTGCTACCCACACCCAGTACTGCTTCCACACCAAGTGCCGGGGGTGAGTCAACGCTAGGGCCAAATTCCCGTCATTGGTCAATAACAATGCTCCAGAGGTATCCTGGTCCAGGCGACCGACGGGATACAGCGGCGGCAAGCCAGGAGGTAAAAAATCCCGCACTGTGGGACGTCCCTGGGGGTCGCTACAGGTACTGATCACCCCCACCGGCTTGTGGAGCAGGTAGTAGAACAAACGGGGCGGTGGCGGTAAAGGCCGACCCTGCACCAGGATATGGTCCACGTCCGGGTCGCATTTCTGGCCGATGCATGCTGGCTGCCCATTAACCCAGACTTGACCAGCGCGAATCAACGCTTCTGCCTGCCGTCGCGCCGCTACTCCCCGTTGGGCCAGGATTTTTTGCAACCGCTCGACCGTCATCCCGCTAAACCCAAATCCGCCAAGATATCTGCGGCATGGGTATCCGTTTTAACGGTGGTGTAAACCCGGCTGATTTTGCCCTGCGGGTCAATCACATAGGTTACGCGCTTGCTATAACCGCCGCCATCTACATCATAAGCTCGGCTGATGGTCCCGTCCGTATCCACCAGCAGAGGGAACGGCAAGTTGTACTTCTGGGTAAACGCCTGGTGCGACGCCTGGTCATCCCGACTCACCCCTAACACCACCACATCGTGCTGCTGATAGGTCGCATAGTAGTCCCGAAACCCGCAGGCCTCCTTGGTACAGCCGGGTGTGTCGTCCTTGGGATAGAAGTACAGCACCACCGTTTTGCCTGCAAAATCGGCGAGGGAAACGGAACGGCCTTGCGTGTCCACTGTACGAAAATCGGGCGCTTGCGTACCCACTGCCAGAGCCATCTTCCACCTCCAATCAGCCTCATTTCAGCTACTGCCAACGCTATTCTAGCCCTCTGGACAGATAACACTGGCTAACGGCGGCTAAACCCCGATTTGATCGGCATCACAGGCTGCGTCAACCACAAAAACAATGATTACGATTCCTAATCATCCACCGAAAGTTAAAATAAATTTAAAGATGCTAATCGAATGAATGTACGACTTTTGTCATACAGATTTTCCACTTCATGTTGTTCTTGTCCAGCCACAAATTCCGCCAAACACGGGCAATATCGCCCGCACCTGTGCTGCAACTCGTACGCCTTTACATCTCATCGGCCCGCTGGGATTTGAATTAAGCGACCGCTATCTGAAACGGGCTGGTTTGGATTATTGGCCCTATGTCCTGTACCGCACTTACCCCGATTGGTTAAGTTTCGTAAGTACATATCCCCAGGTTATAGGTCGGTGGATTGCCTTCACACCAAGGGCGCAGGTGTGTTTCTGGGACTACCAGTTTCAGTGGGGAGACTGGTTATTTTTCGGCAGCGAAACGACGGGTTTACCGGAGGTTTGCCTGCAGGCCTGTCATGCACATTTACACATCCCCATGGTGGAGCCAGGAGTGCGCAGCTTGAACCTGTCCGTGAGTGTGGCCGTGGGGTTGTTTGAAGCGCGCCGCCAGCTATACCACATGAAGTAGCATTTTGTATGTTATCTGGGATACATATAACTTTTTATTAATGTTATTCTTGGCTGGAGACGAGGTCATCGGTTTTAGCAGCCATAACGATTTATCATCGGGGGTTTACGGTCTGTGGGGGTCACCCGCTAAATACAGGACAAGAGCGATTTGGCAAAAGTTCCACGCTCATCGTGGTGGAGGGGTGAATCGGGTGTTGGGTGCAACCGACACGCGGGAAGCCCTGATGAGATTCGCTCCTTCGTGTGTTTTCCTCACACCCGTTTTTAGGAGGTGACCCATGCAGCAGCATGACCTTGGCCATTTTGATTGGCAACCTCTACAGGTTTCTTCACAATCAACCTCACCCGTTGTGGCAATGCCATTGGTACGGCCTTGGGTCAGCCCGTCGGTTTTGACTGGCTTGGTGGCAGTCGGTGCGCTGGCTACTGTAGGGCAGGGGGTGGTGGTTGCCCAGGAACCGCTGGTGGCGGCAGAGGTTGCGTCATTGCCTCAGTCAGAGACGCTAGTGGCGGCAGTGCCCGATGAGATGGTCGTGGAACATCGGGTGCGAGCAGGAGAAACCCTGTGGCAGTTGTCCTATCTCTACCAGGTCACGGTGGAGGAGTTGGCTCGTTTGAATGGTCTGCAACCGAACCAGATATTGGCGGTGGGCCAGGTCTTGAAAATCCCGCCCCGTTCGGTCGCACCTAATCGGGTGGAGAGTTTATTAGAGCGGGTACGACAGCAGGCGTTGGCGCGGCAGGGGCGTTTACCAGCCAATGCCACTGCTATGATGAGTGCTCCCAGTCTAGTGGAACACAGCGCTCAAGAGGTTTCTCCGAAAAAGGCGCTAGAGTACCAGGTGCGGCCAGGGGATACACTGAGTACGATTGCCCGTCGCTACCGGGTTTCTCTGGCGGAATTGGTGCGGTTGAACCGGCTACGTAATCCCCATTTGCTATACGTGGGTCAAGTCTTGCGAGTGCCTGGAACGCCCGAGGTTCAGTCAACCGCTCGTTTGGCTGAGCGACCGGTGCCCCAGGTGTTAGCGCGGTTGCGTGCTCCTCGTCTTGTGACACCCCCAGCGCCGAAACCAGCGACTTTGCCAGCGCCGAGACTGAATCCACCTGCTCCACCAGTGAACCCGCTCTTGGGTACGGATGCATTGGGCGAAGTGGGCAAGGCTCCAGCGCTAGATACGAATAATCTCCGGCGGCAACCAGAGGTTCAGGATTTATCGGCCATCTTGCCAAGGGTATTTCCACCCGTTTTGGATGAAAGTCAAGCGGATAACCAGCAAGCCCTGAGCCTACCGCCCATTGGAGAGGTGGATAAGTTCTTACCCAAAGACCCCACCTTTTTCCGGGGCTACATCTGGCCAGCACGAGGGATATTGACGTCGGGATTTGGGCCGCGCTGGGGCCGGATGCACCAGGGGATTGACATTGCCGGGCCAGTGGGAACGCCGATCGTGGCGGCGGCTTCAGGAACGGTGATCTTTGCCGGTTGGAACGCGGGCGGCTATGGCAATCTGGTGAAAATCTGGCACGACAACGGCAGCGTCACCTACTACGCTCACAACCATCGGATTCTGGTGCGGGAAAACCAGCGGGTGGAACAGGGGCAGTTGATTGCGGAGATGGGCAGTACCGGCTTTAGCACCGGTCCCCACCTGCACTTTGAAATCCGCAAGCGTGACCGGGGTCCGGTCAATCCCCTGGCGTTTTTGCCGTCGCGCCGGTGATGCCATAGGCAAATTGCAGTGAGGTTTACCGGGTCATAGGGTGTCCTGTGGCCCTTTTTGTGTGGGTCAACCGCCAGCCCTTGTAAAAAACCTATACAATTTGAAGAGTTTTAACAGTAGGTTGTCCCATGCCAACCCCTTCCGCATCTGCTTGGTCAGCCTGGATCCAGCGGCGGTTACTGCTGGGCTGGGAACCAACACCGGAGTTGCTGGCAATTCTGCTGGTGTATTTTGTGCAGGGGGTGATTGGGCTGGCACGGCTGGCGGTGAGTTTTTTCCTCAAGGATGAACTGGGACTGACGCCGGCGACGGTGGCGGCCTTAACCGGGATTGCGGCGTTGCCCTGGATGGTGAAACCGCTACTAGGGCTGGTGGCGGACGGGTTGCCTTTGGCGGGATACCGGCGGCGTTCCTATTTAATGCTGTCCGGTGTATTGGGAGCGACGGCTTGGGGATTGCTGGCAACCTGGGTGCAGCGGCCATGGCAAGCGGTGGCGGCGATTACGGTGGCGTCCCTGGCGACGGCGCTGGGGGATGTGATTGCCGATTCGCTGGTGGTGGAACGGGTGCGTGGGGCCAGCCAGAGCCATACGGGGTCGTTGCAATCTTTGTGCTGGGGGACCAGCGCCCTGGGCGGCGTCATCACCGCGTATTTCAGCGGGGCGTTGCTAGACCGTCTGGGGACGCGGGCGGTGTTTGGGATTACCGCGCTGTTTCCGATGCTCGTGACGCTGGGAGCGTTTTGGGTGCAGGAGCTGCGCCAGCCCCGCCAAAAACAAGTGGTGACGCAGGTGGTGGGCCAGATTCAGCAGCTGTGGACAGCAGTCCAACAACCGGGCATTCTCATGCCGACGGCGTTTTTGTTCCTATGGCAAGCCACGCCCACGTCTGATACGGCATTTTTCTTCTTTGTGACCAATGAGTTGCACTTCCCGCCGGAATTTTTGGGACGGGTGCGATTGGTGACCAGCGTGGCGGCCCTAGTCGGCGTGTGGATTTTCCAGCGCTATTTACGCGACGTGCCGATTCGCCGGATGTTGCTCTGGACAACGGTACTTTCTAGTGCGTTGGGGATGACCAGTCTGCTGCTGGTGACCCATACCAACCGGCTGCTGGGGATTCCGGACCGCTGGTTTAGTTTAGGTGACAGCGCCATTTTGACCGTCATGGGGGAGATTGGCTTCATGCCGGTGCTGGTGCTGGCCGCCCGGTTATGCCCCCCCGGTATTGAAGCCAGTTTGTTTGCCCTGTTGATGTCGGTGCTGAACTTGGCTGGGGGAGTTGCTCACGAATTGGGTGCGTTGCTCACACATCTGCTAGGCATCACCGAAACCCAGTTCGACCGGCTCTGGCTGCTGGTGACGATTACCAATCTCAGTAGCTTGCTCCCACTGCCCCTGTTGGGCTGGTTGCCGGAAGACAAGGCGACTGCTAAACCTGAATTGCCGCCGGCAGTGGTGGCGGATGCGGTTGTTCTAGGGGACGTGGCGCCGGGGTTGCACTTTGAAGCAGTCGAGGTGGAGTCCTAAAACACTTGTTCGACTTCGGCGATTTCGGGAATGAATTCCTTGAGCCGCCGCTCGATGCCCATGCGCAACGTCATGGTGGAACTGGGACAAGCGCCGCACGCGCCCTGTAACCGCAACCGCACGATGGGGCCGTCAATTTCCACCAGTTCGACATTCCCCCCATCGGCCATCAAGTAGGGGCGCATCTCGTCTAACACTTTTTCCACATTCTCAACGGTCAACGGCAACGTCTCCATGGGAAGGCTCCACAAACAAGCAGTCTCAGGTGAATTTTCCCTGTCGGTCAGGCTATGATGGGACAGGGATATGGGTGAAACGCCCATCCTTAGTGTACCGTGAAAGCTCAGTTGGGGGGAAACGTGACAGAGATGGCCCTAGCGCCGTTGGCGGCAACCGACCCGGTAGTGGCTGACTTGATTGCCCAGGAGTTGCAGCGGCAACGAGATCATTTGGAGTTAATTGCCAGTGAAAATTTTGCGTCGCCGGCGGTGATGGCGGCCCAAGGGTCGGTGCTGACGAATAAGTACGCCGAAGGTCTGCCAGGGAAACGTTACTACGGCGGGTGTGAGGTGATTGACGCGATTGAGCAACTGGCGATTGACCGGGCCAAGGAATTGTTCGGCGCCGCCCATGCCAACGTGCAACCCCACTCCGGCGCCCAGGCAAACCAGGCGGTGTTTCTGGCGCTGCTGCAACCGGGGGATACGATTCTCAGCATGGATTTGAGCCATGGCGGGCATTTAACCCACGGCTCGCCGGTGAATCTATCAGGGATGTGGTTCCGGGCGGTGCATTACGGGGTGCATCTGGAGACCCACCGGTTGGATTACGACCAGATTCGGGATTTGGCGCGGCAACACCGGCCCAAGCTGATCATCTGCGGGTATTCCGCCTACCCCCGGCAAATTGATTTCGCGGCGTTCCGGGCGATTGCCGATGAGGTCGGGGCGTACCTACTGGCGGACATGGCCCATATTGCGGGGTTGGTCGCTGCCGGGGTCCATCCCAGTCCGTTGCCCCATTGCCATGTGGTGACCACGACCACCCACAAAACCTTGCGCGGGCCGCGCGGTGGGTTGATTCTCACCAATGACTCGGAGCTAGGCAAGAAGCTGGATAAAGCGGTGTTTCCGGGAATTCAAGGCGGGCCGCTGGAGCATGTGATTGCCGCCAAGGCGGTGGCGTTTGGGGAAGCCTTGCGCCCGGACTTCCGTGCGTACATCCAGCAGGTGGTGCGCAATGCCCAGGCGTTGGCCCGAGGATTGCAGGAACGGGGATTGACGGTCATCAGCGGCGGCACGGATAACCATCTGGTACTGGTGGATGTGCGACCCACAGGATTGACGGGGAAAGCGGCGGATGCCCTGCTGGGGGCGATTAACGTGACGGTGAATAAAAACACGATTCCCTTCGACCCGCAGTCGCCGTTTGTAACCAGCGGGATTCGCTTGGGGACGCCGGCCATGACCACCCGCGGGTTTGGCGAGTCGGAATTTGAGGAAGTGGCTGACATCATTGCCCACCGGTTGTACCATCCGGAGGACCTCTCGGGCCGAGAACGGGTAGCGGCCTTGTGTCGGCGTTTTCCCCTGTACAGCCATTTACCCCAGCGAGAGCCGGTGCCGGTGTAGCAATGCCCTTCCATCTGCTGGCGTTTTTGTTGGCGGCGGGCGTGGTGCTGTGGGTGACCCCCTGGGTCAAGCAATGGGGACTGCACGTGGGTTCAGTGGATGTCCCCGATGACCGGAAAATTCACCGGCAACCGATGGTGCGCATTGGCGGCGTGGCCATCTTTGCGGGTTACCTGGTGGCGCTGCTGGTGGTCTGGTGGGCGGGGGGATTTGTGGATGCCCAGGGCCAACCCTTGCGGGCGCAGGCGGATGCCCAGATGTGGGCGACGACGGTCGGGGGCTTGTGTTTTTTTCTGAT
>JANWVM010000018.1:5984-27086 GCA_025056115.1 Gloeomargarita sp. SKYG116 | reverse complement strand
AATCGGGCTGGCGGACGATTTGTTTTCCCTATCGCCGGGGTCGCGGTTGGTGATGCAGATGGCGGTGGCGGGAGGCGTGTGGGCGGCGGGGGTGCGCATCGATTTTTTAACTCTACCGGGGCTGGGGTTGGTGTCCCTAGGGCCATTGAGTTTGCCCTTAACGCTGCTGTGGCTGGTGGGAATGGCCAATGCCATCAATATGGTGGACGGGGTGGATGGCCTGGCGGCGGGTGTTTCTGGGATTGCGGCGGCAGTGCTTCTAGTCGTGACCCAGTTTATGGGCCAACCGGCGGCGGCATTGTTGGCGGCGGCGCTGGCGGGAGCATGCTTGGGTTTTTTGCGCTACAACTTTAACCCGGCGCAGATTTTTATGGGTGATGGCGGCGCTTATTTCATGGGATTTACCCTGGCGGCGATTGGCACGATTGGCATGGTCAAGCGGGTGACGACTGTCGCGGTGGTGTTGCCCTATATCATCCTGGCGGTGCCTTTGCTAGATATGACCTGGGTGGTGATGGACCGGTTGCGGCGCGGCAAGTCTCCCTTTTTTCCGGACCAACGGCATTTGCACCACCGGTTGTTGCGGGCGGGCTTGTCCCAACGGGAAACGGTCACCGTCATTTATAGCTTGACCCTGTGGGCGGGGAGTGTGGCGCTGGCGCTGGCGGATTTTCCGGGGTCGCCGGTTTATGTGGCAATTGCCACCCTGTTGCTGGGGTTTATGGGGTGGAGCGTGTGGCAACGGCGAAAACCATGACCACCATTGGCTTTGGGTTGATTGGCACGGGGTATGCGGCCAGCCGGCGGGCGGAATATCTGGCGCAGGACCCACGCGGGCGCTTGGTGGCGGTGGCGGGGCACACTTGGGACAAGGTGCAGCAGTTTGTCGGTCAATATCCAGCCGAGGCCTGCACCGACTGGCGTGAGGTCATTCATCACCCCGATGTGGACATTGTGATCGTGGCGACGGTGAATGCGCTACATGGGGAAATTGCCGCCCAAGCGCTGGCAGCCGGCAAAGGGGTGCTGGTGGAATATCCGCTGGCGTTGGATTACACCCAGGCGGAACAGGTGGTGCAGCAGGCGCGGGCGCGGGGCTTGTTTCTCCACGTGGAGCACATTGAACTGCTGAGTCCGATTCATCAGGCGTTGCGGGAGGTCTTGCCGAAACTGGGTCGAGTGACCTACGGGCGGTCAGTGAACCTGGTGGCCCAGTACCCAGCTCCCCGCAAGTGGACCTACCACCGGGAATTATTTGGTTTCCCTTTCACCGCCGGGCTGGCGCGGCTCAACCGGCTCTTGGATTTGCTGGGGCCAGTGGCGTGGGTCTTTTGTGACGAAGCATTTGAGGACGCTGGCGATGGTTACTACCGCAGTTGCCGGTGCAACGCCCAATTGGGATTTGCGGGGGGCGCGTTTGTGGAATTGACCTACGGCAAAGGCGAATGCATTTGGGAAGACCGGCGGCATTTCAGCTTACACGGCGACCAGGGCGGCGTCATTTTTGAAGGCGACCAAGGGGAATGGATCACCCCAACCCAACAGCAACCCATCACGCTCAGCGGTCGCCAAGGATTATTTCACAAGGACATGACCTGCGTGCTTGACCATCTCACCCAAGGCGCGCCCCTGTACACCACACCGGAAAAAAGTCTCGCAGCGCTGCGGGTGGCTACGGCGTTACAGGCGTCGGCTCAGGCGCACCAGCGGGTAGTTCTGGCGGAATGGGATTTACCTGGGACGGTGGCGTCACCTCAGCCGGCTTGGGAGGATTGACATTACTGCCGGGGAGCCAGCCAGCAGACAAGACCACCGTCGCGCTCATGAACACCACGGCCAAACTCCAGGTCACACGGTTCAGCGTCGTTTCAGCGCTGCGGGTGCTGCTGAATAACTGCGCTTGACCCCCGATAGCGGCAATCCCTTCACCTTTAGGACTATGCAGCAGGATCAATATCACCAATGCCACTGCACTAAAGAGCCAGATGGCTTCCACCAGCGTCACAATGCTCATCGCGCTACCCCAGGCTCGAAAGCATTTTTTAATTTTATCGCAACTGGCTTTTATGGCTAAACCACCTTCTGTTGTCAGAGAAAGATAACGGCACTACGCCCAGTGACCCAAGAGATGTCAACAACAGTTCTGACGCTCCACCAGTGCCGCACAAATAATAGCTAGAACTATCTGGACCTTATTCTGAAGCTGACCCGGACAACAATGAGCCAAATGGTTGCACCTCAAAATGCCCTTTGATTGCCATGAGCCAACGGACGATATAGCTAGACCACTTTAGTTTGTCCAGGAGACAACCGAAAAACCCAGAACGGGGCTACGCCCTGCGACCCCGAGGATGAAAACCATAAATAACCTAGCTATAACATCAAAATAGCTGGAATCGTCATTCTCCAGGGCAAATGGTTACGATGAATACTAAATTCCCATCAAACGCTCGCTATTTTTAACCAAACCTTAACGTTAAATGCCACTTTCATCTTTAGATTTTCTTTGCGCTTGTCCCCCTGTCGTTCTCCAAAACTTATGTTAATTTGGCAGTGGATTTACCCTCGCCAGATGCGTTATGCAACTGCTCAAACCATTACAGCATCATACAAAAATTGTCGCCACTATCGGCCCGGCTAGTAATTCCCCAGAAGTGATGCGCAAGCTACTAAAAGCGGGAATGAACGTAGCGCGTTTGAATTTTTCCCACGGCCAGTACGAAGACCATGCGCGTTCCATCGCCAATTTACGGGCAGTGGCGGCGGAATTGGATTTGCCGCTGATGTTGCTCCAGGATTTGCAAGGCCCCAAAATTCGGGTGGGCGACTTGCCGCCGGAAGGCCTGACCTTAACTGAAGGGATGCCACTAATTCTCGTGCCTCTGGGTCAAGCAGATGGTCAGCCCAATACGGTCGGGATTGATTACCCCCATGTAGCCGAGGAAGCGACGCCTGGCACACCGGTGCTCCTAGACGACGGGTTGCTGGAATTGCGAGTGGAACAAGTGCGGGGTCAGCAAGTGCAATGCACGGTGGTCAAGGGGGGACAGCTCAAAAGCCACAAGGGCGTGAATTTCCCAACGCTCAACCTGCGGCTACCAGCCATGACTGAAAAAGATAAGCGGGATTTGGAATTTGGCCTAGCGCATGGGGTTGATTGCATTTCTCTGAGTTTTGTGCGGCGACCGGAAGACGTGCGAGAACTGAAACAATTCCTGCAAGAGCGGGGGGCGAAGGTGCCGGTGCTGGCCAAGATTGAAAAACCCCAGGCGGTAGAAAATATCGAAGCCATCATTGCTGAGTGCGATGCGATCATGGTGGCGCGGGGGGATTTGGGGGTGGAGATGAGTCCCGAAAAAGTGCCCCTGATTCAAAAACGCATCATCCACCTGTGCAACCAGCGGGGTGTGCCGGTGATTACTGCGACGCAGATGCTAGAGAGCATGATTCACAACCCGCGTCCCACCCGCGCTGAAGCCAGTGATGTGGCCAATGCCATTATTGACGGGACGGATGCGGTCATGTTGTCGGGGGAATCGGCTGTTGGTCAGTACCCAGTCGAAGCAGTACAAATGCTGGCCCGGATTGCTATGGAGGTCGAACCAGCCACTCGCTTTACCAACTACCCAGCCAATCAGAGCGAGGATGTGGATGCCATTACCGAGGCGATGCACGCGATTGAGGATACGCTGGATTTGCGCTGCATCGTGGTGTTTACCAACTCAGGGCGCACAGCGCGGTTGGCTTCGGCGGAACGTCCCCGCAAACCAATCATCGCCTACACTCCCCATAAGCACATCTACAACCAGCTCAGCCTGTACTGGGGTGTCCGCCCGGTATTGACCCGCTGGTTTACCGACAATGTAATGGATGTGTTACAGGAAATGGAACGGGATTTACTCCAGCGGCAATACGTCATTCCCGGCGATAAGGTGCTTGTGATGGCGG
This sequence comes from Gloeomargarita sp. SKYG116, assembly GCA_025056115.1. Classification (GTDB taxonomy): domain Bacteria; phylum Cyanobacteriota; class Cyanobacteriia; order Gloeomargaritales; family Gloeomargaritaceae; genus Gloeomargarita. The sequence continues at coordinate 23,138 of JANWVM010000018.1, read as the reverse complement.
GGATTCCCTTTGGGCAGGCCCAGACCACTAACTTTCTCAAGATTCACACGATTGGAGGTTAGAGCAGTGGCAATCCCGCGTCTTGGGCAAATTGGCGGCGTGTTGTCGGGTAATCAACCACCAAACCTTCGCCAGCGATGGGAGGAGCCGGCTGTCCTTCGATTTGCAGGTAAATGGGCGCTTGTGGGTTCAAGCTGCTGGCCGTGTAAATCACCTGGGCCACTCGGTAGATGACGGAATAACTACCGCCGCCCGTTGTAAATTCTCGGGACAAATTGACGTACACCGCGCCGTTCTTGATTTCTAAACCCAACAGCCGCGTGCCAGGGGGAATCGCACTGACTCTACCGCCAGGGGGTGAACTCAACAAGAGATTGAGCGCTTGCCGCAGCGCCGCCGCTGGGTCATTTTTCGGGGCGTTGGGCAACGGTTCACTTACCAGCATCTCCTGCCCCTGTTGCACCTTGAGCCAGTACAAGCGGGGTTGTTCCGCGGTGACCACAAATGGTTTTTCTACCGGGCGACGGGCTTGCTGGAACCACCAGAGACTACCGCCGCCTACCCCACCAACCAGCACTGAAGCCGCTAGAACCCATCCCCACCAGCGCCGGTTTTTCCCTACCTGTGCAGAGCGCATCATCACTGTTTACTCCCGTTTTTTTCTCCATTGTGCCTCAGCGATTGGTCATGACGTTTCCCAACCGCCCCAGGTGTCCTCTACAATAACCCAGAAGGGCCAAACGGGTCAGGCATGAGCGAACGCATTCCAGTGATTGTCACGGGTGCGGCTGGCCGCATGGGGCGTCAGGTGGTGCAAGCCGTCGCTGCCAGTCCCGACATGATTTTGATGGGGGCAGTGGACCACCAGCGGGTAGGGGAAGATGCCGGCATTGTGGCTGGTATCGAAGAACTGGAAGTGCCGATTACGCCGGATTTGCAGTCGTTGTGCGCCCTGGTGGCTCAGGAGAAACAACCTGGCGTCATGGTGGATTTCACCCATCCGCGCAGCGTTTATGAAAATGTGCGAGCGGCCATTGCCTATGGTGTTTATCCGGTCGTTGGCACAACTGGGATGACCGCTGAGCAAATTGCCGATTTGGCCGAATTTTGTGACAAAGCTAGCATCGGTTGCATCATTGCTCCCAATTTTTCCATCGGCATGGTGTTATTACAACAGGCAGCAATTCAGGCATCCCGTTATTTTGAACATGTAGAAATCATCGAACTGCACCACAATCAAAAAGCCGACGCTCCAAGCGGCACTGCCTTAAAAACGGCGGAAATGCTGGCCGAAATGGGCAAAACCTATAATCCACCCCAAGTTGAAGAAACAGAAACCCTGGCGGGCGTTCGCGGCGGCATTGGGCCAGAAAATATTCGCATTCACAGCGTGCGTTTGCCTGGTCTACTGGCCCATCAGAAAGTCATTTTTGGGGCGCCTGGAGAAATCTACACCCTGCGTCATGACACCACTGACCGGCGCTGTTACATGCCCGGTGTTTTGCTCGCCATTCGCAAAGTACGCCAGTTGAAACAACTGGTTTATGGACTGGAAAAAATCTTGGATTAGTCATGGGTGATATTGACCATTTACAGCAGCTTTATACCGATTGTCGGCAAACAACACTCGCGCTGATTGCACCCCTCACCGATGCACAACTCACCCAGCAAGTTCACCCTGAATTCAGTCCCATTGGCTGGCACGTCGGTCATATTGCCTATACTGAAGCCTTTTGGTTGTTGGGAGAACCACTGCCCTATCCCGAGTTGGCGCCCATTTTTCGGGTGGATGGTTATGCCAAAGCTGAGCGCAGTCGCGTCTTACCCTCCAGGGAATTGCTCATAACTTATGTGCAAACCATTCGTGAGAAAGTACTAGCCATTCTACCGACCATTACTGCGGAAAACATCCGGATTTGGTATTGGGTCATCCAGCATGAAATGCAACACCAGGAAACGATTGCAATTATTCGCGCACTACAGGGGAATCTCACGCCCCAATTTCCCCTGATTGCTGGACCACATCAGTGTTTACAGTTCTCTGGGGGGGTGATAACCGTTGGTAGTGAAATGATAGATGCTCTGGATAACGAACGCCCTCGTCATCCTCAACAGATTCATACATTTGCCATCAGCAACCATCCTGTCACCCAAGCAGAATTTCAGGAATTTATCAGCGCTGGCGGTTATCAGGACAAACGCTGGTGGTCAGAGGCCGGCTGGGCGTGGGTACAGCAAGAGAAAATTGTGCAACCTCTGTACTGGCGGTCTGGCCGGCCCCATCAACCCGTGTGTGGCATCAGTTACTACGAAGCTGAAGCCTACTGTCGTTTCATGGGCAAACGCCTGCCTACTGAATTGGAATGGGAAACCGCTGCCCAACAAGGACTACCTTATCAAGGATTGGTATGGGAATGGACGAATTCTCAATTTGCACCCTACCCTGGTTTTATTCCCTATCCCTACCCTGGTTATTCAGCCGCCTATTTCGATGGCCAGCATTACGTTTTACGGGGGGGGAGTTGGGCCACGCACACCTATCTCAAACGTTCTAGTTTCCGCAACTGGTATCTCCCCTCCATTCGCCAGATATTTGCTGGTTTGCGCTGGGCTGATTAGTCCTGAAGTTGGAGATGGGGTAAATTCCAAAAGGCGCCACTCAAGGCGGAAAATTCAATTCCTTTAACCCGGTTACGGATGGCTTCCAAGTCCAAATTATTCACCAGGTAAATAAACGGCAATTCCTCCTGCACTACTTGCTGAAATTCGGCATAGATAGCCTTACGTTTTTCCTCATCCATTTCCTGGGAGCCGCGTATCATCAATTCATCAATTTTCAGTTCCCAGGAACTAGGCGACCAATTCTTGAGTGGTGGTTGTCCTGGCAAAGGCCCCTGGTTAAACGTATGCAAGCTGCCCTGGCTGTACCAGATATTAAACCCACTGTGCGGGTCAACGCCACCACCGCCAAACCCTCCCAAATAACATTCCCAATCTCGCGTTTTATTTAATTTTTCTACATAGGGATTAAAACTCATGGTTTGAATGTCCACTTGCATCCCCAACCGGGCTAAATCTTGTTTGATTTGGGCTGCCATGGCCGGACGAATCCGCCGTTCGATATTGGTAAGTAATGTGAAGCGTACCACATTCCCCCGGTCATCCCGTAACCGGCCCTGTTCATCCCAAGAAAACCCTGCTGCTTTCAGCAATTCCCTGGCCTTTTGGGGATTGTATTCATAGACCTTGACGCCGGAGTAATAGTAGGGGCTGGCAGGGTGGATCGGTGAATTTTGCAGCACCCCTAACCCCCGAAAAATTGTGTTTTTCATGCGCTCTCGATTAATGCCGTAGGCCACTGCTTGCCGGAAGTTGCGGTTATTAAACCAGCGGGATTTGACCGGATCAACTAATGGCACGCCCTGGGCGTTTTGAGCACGGTTGAGATTAAAGGCAATAAAGGTACTCAGGGTTTCCGGACCTGCGTTATAGACAGTAAAATTGCGGCGTTTTGCTTCTTTTTTAAGCAACTGAAATGCCTCGGGGGTAACTTCCACTGCGTCTAATTCTTGAGACATAAATCGCAATAATTGCGTATCTGTGGATTCAATAATCTGCCAGATAATACGTTTAATGTAAGGTAATGGTTCTCCTTGTTCATCTTTTTGCCAGTAGTAAGGATTGCGGCGGAAAACGACTCGTTGTCCTGGCGTAAATCGTTCCATCACGTAGGGGCCATTTCCCACAATTTGCTGCACGGGTGTATCAATGCCCCACATGGATAAAAACCGGGGATTGCCCTTAGCATCCAGTGTTTCAATCCCAGGACGCAGGATATGGGCAGGCAGGATGGCAATACCTCCCACAAACCGGAGAAAAGGCGCAAAGGGTTCCGGGATGCGAAATTCGACTTGGCGTTGATTGAGCGCTCTTACTTCTGGAAATGCTCGGCTCTGTCCGACTCGTAAAATGTCTTGAATCCCCGAAGGAATTTTGGGATTGAGATACACATCGCGAAATGAAAACACCACATCATCTGCTGTCAAGGGTTGCCCGTCCGACCAGCGCAAATTCTCACGCAGCGTAAAAACAATACGTTTCTTATCAGGGCTAATTTCCCAGGATTCGGCTAGGCCGGGTTCTAGCTCTAATGTCACGCCATTGGTTTGCAACAGCCCCTCATAAATAAACCCAAATACACTGTAAAAAGAGGTGTTCAACGGGTAGTTAAACGTAGCAGGCCCTGCGGGAGTGGCTAACACCAGTTGCGGAACGCGAGCGATAGGTTGGCGCAAACTGCAACCGGCCAGTGTCATTGTCGCCAAAATAACCCCTAAGAAAATCCCCATCCACTGGCGGAAACGAGAAGCAGCCATTGGCCTGTCATCCTACCTGTCGTGGGGCAATGATAGCATGCGCGTTGTGGTTAGCGTCAGGCAGGTATTGTTGAGTTGTCGCACATGAGTAGTGAAAAAGGCTAATGGCAACAATTCAGGTTGACATGCTCATGTTGTTTATGTCTAGGTCGCTTTCGTTTGTCGAAGCAAGAATAGAAAAAACCAGAACGGGCCGGCGCTTTGCGACCCAAGACATGACAAATAGGCTGTTCAGCCATTCCCTCAGTAACCTTTGATAAGCGAACTGGCTTAGCTATACGTAATTTCCTTGCGCACTTGCACGAGCACTTGAGCCGCCCGCTGTAATCCCGCATATTCTGTTTCGTCTAGGGGCACAGGTAAGACGCGATTGACTCCTTGCCGACCCACAACCGTTAACAAACTGAGGTACACATCCCCTAGCCCGTAGTACCCCTGCGCCCAGCAACTAACCGGCATTACCCGCGCGTGATCCCCCAAAATTGTCGCTACCAGGTCATCAACAGCGAGGGCAATACCGTAACATGTGTTCCCTTTGCGGCGAATGACTTCCTGCCCGGCCCGCAAAACTTGTTGCCAGAGTTGCTCGCGCTCCGCTGGTTCCATGTCTAGTGGCAATCCCCCCACGGTTACCCGGCTCCACAATGGCACGGCTTGATCCCCATGTTCTCCCAGCACCGGCGCTTGGATGCTGCTGGCCGCCACCCCCAATTTTTGCGCCAGTAACACCTGCAAGCGAGCCATGTCTAGTAACGTTCCTGTCCCAATGACCCGCGCCGGTGGTAGCTTTGACCATTGCCAAGCCAGATAGGCCATCACGTCCACAGGGTTGGTTACTACGACCCAAATGGCTTCCCGGCACACAGTGGCTAATGCTTCCACAATGCTGCGCACAATGGCGGCGTTTTTTTGTAGTAATACCAGGCGGCTTTCATCTGGCCCGCGCCGCGCCCCTGCGGTAATCACCACAACTTGGGCAGCCGCTGCTGCTTCATAACCGCCGTACCGTATCTGCAAGGGTTCCAAAAAAGGTAATCCGTGCTGCAAATCCCAGGTTTCTCCTTCCGCCCGCAGATGATCGACGTCCACCAACACCAATTCATCCGCTCGCCGGCGTACCGCCATGACCAAGGCACAGGCCATCCCAACTTGACCCGCGCCCACAATCGCGACTTTACGCCCATCAGTTGGCATGCCTAGGGAGTGACCTCAGAGGTAGCAGCGGTTGCTCCTGGCGCTGGCGTGGGTCGTTGTACCGTTTGTAGGGCGGATTCAACGGCGTAAATCTCGACGTGGCTAAAGAGGGTCGTCACAAATGCGAACAGCAAAAACGGCAACGATAGGACGAGAATTAACCCTACGGCGGCCAGGGCAAAGATGGGACGGGTAGAGAAGGCCGAAAGGGAAACCGCCAAGCTGAGGAAAATGATCACCAACCAGGCAATCACCTGACCATAAATATCCCCAAAGGTCAATGTGCAGACAAAACGATAACGATTGATCCGATCCACAGCCGTCACCTCAATCACTCGTATCTAAAAGTTAACCGAAGGCGACCCTGAACCTCGGATTTTTTCCCAAAATTGTTATATCCTGCCAAAGAGTGCAATCAATCGTAACTAGAGAGCGCCACGGGTGCGCAGGGTAATTCGCAACTGGTTGAAGTACTCCAATCCCACCACGGGCGACCGGTTTTGGTGCGTTGAGTCTTGGGCTGTCTCAGTCATCACCTCCGCCTGGTGGTTATGATTCGGTGTTGTTGGGGTTGCTTCGGTGGTCACGACTGTCCTGCCAGTTTCACCGACAAGCGACCCCGGTGCAATCATCTGGCCTGGCTCGATGCGCGTGTTGTACAACGTGCTGGCAGAACCAATGCACGCCTGGGCGCCCACCCACACGGTTCCGATGATTAACACCCCTGCACCCACAATCACACCGTTTTCCAGGACAATGCCGTCGCCATGAGCATGCAGGATGGTCCCCATCCCTAAACACACCCCCGGTCCGACCCAGATGCGGCTCCCGGGATTGGCGACTAGACACACGCCAGGCGCCACTACTGCTTGGGGATCAAGACAAACATCCCCTTGCAAATGACCGGTCGGATGAACGGGGGGTGGGATGGTTAACACGTTAGGGCTTTTGGATGATCTGTTCAAAGACACGGCGTTTGCCTTTGGGGTCAATGCCCAGCAAGCGGACATACTCGCCCGTGTGTTCCCGCAAAACCGTCGCAAGCGCCGAGAGCACTTCTCCTTCGCGCTGACTGGGCGGGAGACTGACGCTTAACCAGGAACTGGTTTTGAACCGCCGGGGGTCAGCTACCTCTGCCCCTACCCGATACCCCTGCGCCAGCAATTGCCGTACATGCGCGACGATGGCACCATCAAGGCCGGCGGCTGCGGGAGTAGCAGGAGTCGGAGATGAAGACACTGAGGCGCTGGCCGCTGGAGGAGTGTTGACGCCCTCAGGCCGTTGAATAATTTGCTCACTGACCCGGCGTTTGGATTTGGGGTCAATGGCAATTAGCCGCACGTACTGGCCTGCTGCCTCCCGCAACAAGTTTTCTATCGCCTGGGTGATCTCCCCTTCATGGCTGCTACTCGGTAAAGCAACGCTGAGCCAAGAACTGGTCTTGAACCGCCGCACATCAGCCACTTCCGCTCCCACGCGATAGCCCTGCATCAACCACTGCCGGACCAGTTGACCGATGGGACTGGTGGATGGGGTCGCCGTTGCACTGGTTGCTGAGGTGGTGGGGCGATGGGAGGTGGGTGTAGGACTCCCCGGTGGCCGTTGAATGATTTGCTCAGCGACCCGCCGCTTGGATTGAGGGTCAATCGCGAGCAGCCGCACGTAATTCCCCGCCGATTCGCTCAGCAGGTTTTCCAAGGCTGCCACCACTTCGTACTCATTGCGGGATTGGGGCAGGCTGACACTCAACCAGGAACTGGTTTTAAACCGCCGGGGGTCGGCCACCTCCGCGCCAATCCGGTAACCCTGGGCCAGCCATTGCCGCACTTGTTGGGTGACATCAGTCGGCAGGGACGTATTGGTCACCTGAGTTGCTGGCGTTGCTGATGTGGTGGCAGTCGCGGTCGCAAAGGTAGTAGGAGCTGCTTCCGAGTCGCCAGGCCGCTGGATAATCCGTTCCCCGACCCGCCGTTTGCCTTTGGGGTCAATCCCTAGCAAGCGCACGTATTCCCCTTTATGCTCCTGCAAACACGCCTCCAAGGCCTGCACCACCTCCGGCAAGTGGGTTGAGGCGATGGGACTACAACTGCGCCAGGACTTGGTCCGAAACCGTCGTTCGTCCGCATGCTCGGTGCCAATCTGATAACCCTGTTCCAGCCACTGCCGTACCTGTTCCACCACCTGCGGCTCCAGACGGGTGGACCCGACATAGCCATTACCCATGGATTTCCCTTGTTTCTGCTGTCTTAACGGCGCAATGCATTCGATGTTGGCGGCGCAGCGATAACCAGCTCGCAACGCATCATTGATTCCCACCACGTGCTGGGCAAACGCCACATCCTCAGGACTTACCGGTGGTAGCCGGTCGGCCTGCTGCTGGGTGGTGATAATCGCACCGGAAGGTACGTACCGCCCCGGTGGAATCTCCACGTCCTGGATCAGACAGTGCATCATCACGATACAACCGTCATTGACCCGGGCGTTAAAGATGGTTGAGCGAAACCCAATGAAGCAATTGTTGCCTACATAAGCCGGCCCGTGCACCAATACCCCGTGGGTAATGGACGTATCCCTGCCAATCCAGACCGAGTAGGACTGCCCATCCTCACCGGTGACCCGCCCCTGCTCCAGGCCATGGATAATGACCCCGTCCTGCACATTGGTGCCGGCCCCGATATAAAATGGCGTGCCCTCGTCCGCCCGGATCGAAGTCCCTGGCGCAATCAATACCTCCGGCCCAATACGTACATCCCCGATGATGTTGGAAAAGGAATGCACATAGGCCGTGGGGTCAATCTGGGGTTCCGCCAGGTTTTTCGACCAGGGAGTCGGAGGCGCCGCCTCACTACGCACTGCCACCATAACTCTCCGCCTCCACAAATACCTAAGTCAATGTGATTAACTACGAGCCTGCGCCCGTTTGCTGTACAGCAGTTGTCCTTCAACCGTCACCGTGTCAATGATGCCAATGACGGCTGCGTCTACCGGTAGGTCTTCGCCCCGGTCAATCTTGCGGGCCGAACTGCCTTCGCACACCAGCACCCATTCATCCACACCGGCTCCCACCCGGTCAGCAGCCACCTGGTACTCGGGGGTCATTTGCCCATGGATGTCCACCAGTTGCACCAGGAGGAATTTCACCCCCTGGAGCGTTGGTTCCTTTTGGGTGCTCACCACAGTGCCGGCCACCCGAGCGATGCGCATTAAGGCCGCAGGTAAGGACGAGTGTTGGTGGCATCCTCCCGGAATTGCTGCACCTGCTCGGTGTAACGAATCGGCAGGACATATTCCAGGTTTTCGTGGGGCCGGGCGATGATGTGATGGGACAACAATTGCCCACCGGCCACCCGCTTGACCGACTCAATCCCAGCGGCTACTGATGCCTGCACTTCCGACACATCGCCCCGCACTGTCACGGTCACCCGGCCACTGCCGATTTTTTCATAACCGACCAGGGTCACCCGTGCGGCTTTCACCATGGCGTCGGCAGCTTCTACCACCGCCGGGAAGCCCAGTGTTTCAATCATTCCAACCGCAATTGGCATGGTGTTGACCTCCCCCTAGACACGGAACTGCTCAACTTCGGGTGTGTAACGAATCGGCAAGACATATTCCAGGTTTTCGTGGGGCCGAGCGATGATGTGATGGGACAACACTTCCCCACCGGCGACTCGCTTGGCCGATTCAATCCCGGCGGAAACCGACGCCTGCACTTCCGACACGTCCCCCCGCACAATGACCGTCACCCGGCCACTGCCAATTTTTTCGTAACCAACCAGGGTCACCCGTGCGGCTTTCACCATGGCGTCGGCAGCTTCTACCACCGCCGGAAACCCCTTTGTTTCAATCATCCCTACGGCAATCGGCATGAACCCAACTCCTTTGTTGCGTAACGTAAAAATCGGGTTACAATTGACAAAAAATGTTTGTCAATCATTCACAATGCTAATCGCTGAAACCCTCATAGAGACGGGGATAGCGAACTTAGCTTGCTTCAATTTTCAGCATAATTCGCCGACGTCGTTATTGGCAATTGGTTACCGATGAATCTTTGAGATAGGAGGGATTAGTTCCACTAATCATTGGGCTTAACCCAAGCTCAGGAGGGCCTGCACCACATCGCTGGCGTCGAGGGGTTCTGGTTCCGTTTCTGGTTCGGTGGGAGGCGCCGGAGCGAGGTAGATGAGCCGGTCGCCCGGTTGGTAGTCCATGTCGGTGCTGACGACTTCCAGGAATTGTTGCCGCTGGCGTACTAGGGGGAGATGGTCGGGGTGGTTCCAGCGGGGCAAGGCTTTTTCGAGACGGGTTTCCATCAAACGTACCTCTCCCCGCTCCAGTGCTTCATTCCACTGGCGAAGGGCCGGTTGGGGGTGAAAGGCGCAGCGCACCTGCTGGGCATTAGAACGCTGGTTTTCGGGAAACAGGGCCAGGACGCGCGGCAAGTAAAACTCTTCAGCGACCCGTTGCGCCAGGATGAGATTGAGTTCGGCATTCTTGGTGAGGGCGACAAATGTTCCCATATCGGCAATCCCGGCTTCCGCGAGTACGTCCGGGTCAAGGGCGCTGCCATTAATCGCCCGCAAGTTTTCCCGCAACGCGGCCCGGCAGTCCTCCCGGTTGGTATCAATCAGCACCACCGGTTCGCCATGTTCCTGGAACAAACGGGCCAACAGTCGCCCGAGCGGATTACTACCGACAATCACTGCGCCATTGACTTGCTCGGAACGCACTCCCAACAGGCGCGCCATCCCCTGCGCGGTTAACCCTGGTACGAGCACTGTCAGGATGATGGTCAAAAACACCAGCCCCTTGACCGAGTCCCCCCCGTTGAACCCCCGGTCGGTCAAGACAATGGCAAACAGGGAGGCCACCGACGCCGAGACAATCCCGCGCGGGGCAATCCAAGCCAAAAACGCCTTCTGTCGCCAGGTCAAATCGCTATTCCAAGTGGAGACCAGGATATTCAGGGGGCGGACGAGAAACATCAGGGCCAGCACAGTCCACAAGCCCCCCCAGCCCAGCATTCCTAGACTCGCCAGGGATAAATCCGCCGCCAGTAGGACGAACAACAACGACACCGCCAGCGTAGTCAATTGTCCTTTGAACCGGCGGAGTAGCCGTTGTTCAGGCGTGGTGAGTTGTAAAACGATGCCGGAGACCGCCGCGGCCATCAAGCCGGATTCACTCTCCAGCCACTGGGCTAGGCCGTAAAACCCCCACACGCCCGCCAGTACCGCCAGATTTTTCAGGTCTGGACTGGGTACGGTTTCCTGGCGAAACAACCCACTCAACAACCAGCCGCCGACTGCGCCAATGAGGATGCCCAATCCCAAGCGTGTCGCTAGCGCTAGCCCAATGTCCCACCAGCCAGTTTTTTCTGCCAGCACCACGTTGAGTACTACCACCGCTAGGATGGCGCCTACGGGGTCAATCAGCACCCCTTCTCCCTCCAGCAGGGCATTGAGCTTGCGTTCCACCTTCACCTGGCGCAATAACGGCCCAATCACTGTCGGCCCTGTGACAGTCACCAGCGAGCCATACAGGAATGCCAAGGGCCACGGAAATTCCCCTAGCCAGTGGGCCGCCATGCCCCCACCCAAGAAGGTAATCAAGGCCCCAACCGTCACCAGGTTCTGGATCGTGCCTGAGACTTGGCCCAACTCCCGCAGCGACAGGCTCAAGCCCCCTTCAAACAGGATCAGGGCGACACAAAGGGAGATGACCACTTCCAGGCCCACTCCCAACAACTGGGGTTGCAGCCAGCCGAGGCCATCCCTGCCCAGGCCGATACCAAACAGCAACAGAAAGATAATGCTAGGCACTCGCAGGACATCCGCCAGGACCTGGGCACCGATGCCAGCTACCACCGCCAGCGCAATCTGCAGGGTGAGGGTCAAAGAGTCACTGGTCACTGGCGGCTCACCCTCCCAACCAGGGCGAGGGCTTAGCGTTCAATGCTGGACAAAAACACCGGTTCCACGCGAATGGCCACCACCCGCGCCGGTCGAATCACCAGGAATTCGCCCTGTAGTCCCCGCACCGGTACATTGATTAATTCATGGGAATTACCTTGGGCGAGAAATTCTCCCTGATACCATTTCTGGAACTCTTGGATCGTCCCAAAACGCACTTCTTCGCGATGACCCCCCTCCAGCAGCAAGTGGACTAAGTACTCGTCAGCGACCCTAGGCATAGGTTAGGCTAAATAACAGTTACTCAAAAGCCTACTGCACAACTCTGTCCCCACGCAACCAGTGGAACCTTTCCCAGAGTTGTTCATCTCTATACATTGATTCCATATAAAAGCTGTGTGTCCTACGGGATGATTTCCAAGAATCACTATTGCCGTCTATGCGCCGTCACCTAACCTTGATGTTCCTACTGGTTGGCCTTGGTTTGTCTCGTCCGGTGGTGGCCCAGAGCACCTGGAGCGACGAGCGGATTCAGCGCTACGCCCAGATTGTTTTGGAATTGGAACCCATCCGCCAAGCCCATTTGGAAGAAGCGCGGCGTCTGCTCGGCAGGATCAATACCGGTGGCAATCTCTGTGCCGAACGCAATCTCCCTCCACCTGTGCAAAACATTTGCAACCGTTTTTTTGAAAAATCCCAGCGGCTGGTGGAACAACGGGGTTTGACGGTGCAGGAATTCAACGCTATTACGATACAGGCCCAACAAGACCCTAACTTGAGCAAACGCATTCAAGACGCCATGCTGCGGCAGCGCAAACCCTTTTAGTGCTCGAAAACGCCCTGGTAAAACAGCAAATCCAAACTCACAAAAGTCGGCACACAGGCAAAGCAGGACTGGGCTAATTCCCACCGACCTTCCCGCTGCAACATGGCGGTGAGCAATTCGGCAATTTTGGGCAAATAAATCACGTCGTTCGCTGCGTAGGTCAATTGCGCATCGCTCAGGAATTCCGGGCGTCCCCAATCGGACGACTGCATTTGCTTATCTAGCTCAATCCCTAGTAACTCCTGCACCACGTCTTTGAGGCCGTGTTTAGGGGAATACGTGCGGGCCAACTTGCTGGCAATTTTAGTGCAAAAAATGGGCGCGACATGAATCCCCAGATGATACCGCAACGCCGCCAGGTCGAAGCGGGCATAGTGAAAAATTTTTAGCACTTGGGGCGCTTCCAGCAGTTGTTGCAACCGGGGGGCTTGGTGTTGTCCTGGCTGAATTTTCACCAGTGTTGCTTGCCCTTGAGCATCCGCAATCTGCACCAAGCACAGCCGGTCACGCGCCGGAATCAACCCCATGGTTTCCGTGTCCACCCCAACCACTGGCTGACTCAGGTAATGGTGTAGAAGTTCTTCTGATAAATCCTGTTCACACCGGTGGGGCGCAGGCACCTCAGCGACCATACTCCCGTTCAAACGTCTGCCGGTCTGGATAAATTTTAATAATTCGTTCCAAACCTGTAATTTCCAACAGCGTTTTTACCTGGTCCGACGGCTGGCACAGGGCTAATTCTCCCCCGACCGACCGCAAGTTTTTCAACGCTGCCACCATCGCTCCCAATCCGGAACTGTCCACAAATTCCACCTGGCTCATGTCCAGCAACACCAGCATCGCCTGCTGGCTAGCAATTTGCTTGACCTGCTGGGTCAGATGGTCTTTCGTCGTCGTATCCAAGCGGGCTGGTGGCACTACCACCTGTACGGGCAATGAACTCATAACGCCTTCACCTTACCACTCCCTTAGCATACCACACAGGGACCCTGCTCCCAATCCTCTACGGTGGGTTGAGCCAGCGCTGGCCGAGTTCCCAGACCCGTTCGATGAACAGGCGCGGCCCGATCCCAAACCCAAACTGCAACACCAGCAGCACCAGCCCGACGATAGCTAGGGTTTTCAGCGTACTGAATGTGACCTGCATGAACCAGCGTAAGACGATCCACAGGAGTACGAGCGTCGCGCCGATTAACACGAGGTCTAAAACAGTCAGGGGCATGGCAGTTGCTGACCCAGTAAATGACTCAGGCTAGTCACTTGGTACGGGGAAACATTATGAACCTGGTTAAGCAGCCGCGTAAACTCGCTCAGCAGGTCCACTACCGAACAAAAACGTGGGAAACGGCCAACCTCAGATTGCGAGTGTAACAAATAAAGAATGGCCTCGGGAAATTGAATCGTTCATCGAATTGAACCATGACCATCTCGCGATTGTCTGAGTTCCCCGTCTCCTAGAATAGAAGCGCGGTGGTGAGCGGGCATCCATGTGGCGAAAATTACAGCGACCGACCTGTGAATTGCGCTGGGGCTGGGGGCGTTTTCTGCTCAAGTTTGCCAACGGGCTGGAAATCCAAGGACGACAAGAACAGTTGACGGCTCTGACATTGCTGGTCTTGGCTTACCTGGCGACGCCATCTCCCCCCACGCTACCACCTGAATCGTCCGGCGAGATGGTTCCCGTGGACGAATCCTTGCCGGCACCCCCGCGCTATCACCTGCAATTGACCGGTTTGGCGCCGGCGCTGCACCTGACGCTCCAGGAACTCTACGACTTGGCCTGGGTGTTGGAAGCGGCCCGCACGCCTCGCTTTCCTTGGTGGCAACAACTGGCCGGATGGCTAGCGCTGGGAACCGGGTTAGCCGTGGCTGTTGTCTTAGCTCGCATTCCTCGCCCGGTGGAAGTGCAAGTAGTGGCGCCCTTACCGCCAAAACGGGAGAAATCAGCACCTAAAGCGCCGGCATCGCTACCACCGCCGCCCCCTGCATTAGCTCTAGAGAAGGTCACCTCGCTACCGCCGCCGGTTTTCACACCGGGGAATTTACCGCCGCCGCCAGCCCCAGAACCCCCAGCCAAAACCAGCCCAAGCCCCGTCGCTCAAACGTCGCCACCGCCTGAGCTGCAAGGCATCCAACGCTACTTCCAGCAACGGTGGCAACCCCCAGACACGTTGCAACAGCCTTTGACCTACCGGTTGGTCGTCACGCCGGCGGGCGCCCTCAGTAGGATCATTCCCCTATCACCGGAAGCGGGACTGTTTCTCGACCAGACGCCTATGCCGCTTGTCGGGGAAACGTTCATGGGTGCCATTCCCAAGACGGCGCAGTTGCAAGTGGTGTTGGAACCAAGTGGACAGGTGCGGGTGTGGTTCGAGCAGTGGGTGGATTAACTGATCGTCAGCACCAGCTTGCCCATGAATCCTCCCTGTTCTAACTGGCGGTGGGCAGCAACCGCTTCGGTCAAGGGATAGGTGCGGGCGACCTTGACGCTCAAATGACCTTGGTCCACTAGGGCCGCCAGTTGCTCCAAAATACCAGTCTGGCGGATTTGCTCCTCCAGGAGATTCGCCGTTTGGGGCGTGAGCATGAGCGTGTAGCCAATCGTTAAATTGCGTTGACGCGCCGTTTCCCAACCGGAACCTTGGGCGGGGGGTTGCAACAGCGTGACCAGGCGACCGTAGTACCGCACCGCTTTGGGGGTTTGGTGGAAGGTCTCGCCGCCAACGGTATCCAAGGCCAAATCCACGCCTTTGCCCTGGGTCTGGTACTGCACCGCCTGAGCAAAATCCGTCTCCCGGTAGTAAATCACCCCGTCAGCCCCCAGGGTTTGCGCAAATTGCCCTTTTTCCAAGGAACTGACTGTGGTGAGCACCTGCGCGCCCCGGTGTTTAGCTAGTTGAATCGCTACATGCCCCACACCTCCGGCGCCCGCATGAATCAAAACCGTTTCGCCGGCTTGGAGTTGTCCCCGGTCGTACAGGGCTTCCCAGGCGGTAATCCCCACCAGGGGCAAGGCAGCAGCTTCCACAAAATCGAGCCGTTGGGGTTTGGGAGCCAGGGCTGTTTCTGGCAGGACAATGTACTCGGCATAACTGCCCGTCATGCCCCCCAAGCCCCCGTAGCAGTAATAGACAGCTTGCCCTGGACGCACGCGGGTGACTTGGGAACCGCAGGCAATGACCACACCGCTCCCATCGCAGCCCAGAATGGCGGGTTGACCCGGCTGGAGTAACATGCCCCGGCGGCGCAGTTTGGTATCAATCGGGTTGACGCTGGCCGCTTTGATTTGCACAAGCACCTGGTTGGGAAATTGGATGTCCGGGCGGGAAACCGATTGGTAAGCGAGAACTTCCGGTTCGCCAGGAGTCGTCATGACAATGGCAGCCATGGACATAGGCATCCTCCGGCACGATTTGGTTAACCTATTATCGGTCAAGCCCGTAGCGGCGACGGCCCTTCCCTTAAACTGGTAAATTGGTGCCTAAAGCCGTTGGCCCATGATGACCCAATCCCCGACCACAGAACTGGAGCAGGAAGGGTTGCTGGCGCTGCAACAGTTGCCGGACCCGGAACCCCCTTTGGAGCATTGCCCGCCGTCGGTGGCCGGGAAGTTGGATTTGTTGCTGCTGGCGATTGAAGCGCTGGACTACAACGCCGCAGAACTGATGGTGATGGTGGTCAAGGAATTGGAACTGACGCGGGTGATTCCCAACCGGGTGACGCTGTGGCAACTGCGGGGGGCCAATCCCTTGCGCCGGGCCTACAATCGCCGGTTGCTCACCCTGAATCAGGCACGGGCGCTGGTGCTGGTGCTGGTGTACCTAGCCAAGCGGTTGACCATTCTCATCCGGCAACTGCTCCTGGCGGCAGAACAACTGCAACAACATCACCTATCCCTGGCGCATCACCCCCGCCTCCATGACTATTGCCAGCGGTTTCGCAGCCACTTCCGCAAACGTATGAACCTGCGCCGGGAACGTCTCCAGGTTTACCGGGACGACGAGCGGTTGAATCTGCTGGCGATGGATCTGTTGAACCAGTTGTTGTTTTGCACGGGCACCTGCGGGGCACAGCGGCTCTGGGCGAGTTTGTTTGCGGGGGATGTGCTGTGAGTACGGTGGTGCGGGAATACCGGTTGCCCCATTGCACGTTGGTCTTGGAAGGCTTTAGTACCCAGATTGGCGGGCCGCTGGCGGTGCTGGTGCAAATGGATTGCTACCTGCCAGGGCTGGACCATCCTATGCGGGGGGGGCGAGAACTGCTGGAGCATTTATCCCGCGCCGTGAGCGAGTATGTACAGAATTTGTTGAGTTACCGGGAACCCCGACCGGTGCATCCCCACGGGCCGGTGGCCTTGGAACCTGTTGCCCATAACCTCCACCGGTTGCGCGTCCACCCCGAACTACTACAAGACGCGCGGGAGCCGGTGCAGTTGGATTTGACCACGATTCAATTGTTTGACCTGACGGAAGCTTGCGACCAGGGCATGAGCGACCCGCAAACGCTCCCGGATTGGCGGTTCGATTTGACGCCCCGCATCCCCCGCACGGTGAAATTGGCGCAACAGGCCGTCCCGGCAGGAGTGGGATTCGCTACGCTGGGGGCAGCGGCCTTGGCTTTTGCCTTACTGCCGGCACCCAAAGTGGAACCGCCTCGCGAGTGGAAGGAGACGCCAGCGCCGGCGACCCAAGCCCAACCTCAACCGACACCGGCAGTAAGTCCGACACTCCCTGCACCATCACGTCCCACGCCGCAGGCCAGTCCTTCCCCAAGTCCTACGCCCATGGCAAGTCCCACAGTAGTTCTCGACCCAACGGAATACAACCGGCTACTGGTCGTGCTGATA
>JANWVM010000018.1:583-5892 GCA_025056115.1 Gloeomargarita sp. SKYG116 | reverse complement strand
GCTATACGACGAACTGGACAAGGCCTGGACCGAACGGATTACCCAGGACATGAGTTTTCGGGTGCAGGTGAACCGCGAAGGAAAAATTGTCAACTTTATCCCCTTGGACCCTCCCACTGGCGAAGAGAAGTTACTGCCCCTGGAAAAACTCCGGCAACCTGGCGCACCCGTTGCGGAATTTCGCGTGGTGTTCAAGGCGTCAGGGGCGTTAGAAGTGGGCGCCTACTAAAGGCTGGTATAGCTTTGTTGAAGGGATAGTGGGAAAACCAAGGACGGGGCTGCGCCCTGCGACCCGAGACATGACAAGTCTGGATAACTTAGATATGGCGCTCGTTGACCAACAAAGGTAGCTTGGCTGTAACCCAAGTACCAGTGGTGTCGTCGCCAAGCTCTAGGGCTAAACTGGGGGCAGAAACAGATGCCAGCCCGTTATGACCGTCTCACGGATCATTTTTGACCCGGAAAAAGAGAAAAGTGCAGCGCCGGACACCTGTGTGGTCTGTGGGCTGGGCAGTTTGGGGCAGTATTGCGTGGTGAATCTGAAGGCATTTGGCATTCGCGTCATCGGTATTGACCTGAACCGACCCCAGCACTGGGAAGTGCGGCAATTAGACACGCTGTTGGACGGGTTGATCCTGGACGATGCCCGCAATCGTGATGTCCTGGAGCGTGCCGGCGTAACTCAAGCGCGGGCGGTCTTGGCAGTGACCAATGACGAGCGGGTGAATATCCAAATTGCCTTTGCTGCGCGCTTGCTGAGTCCCCAGGTGCGGCTGGTCATTCGTTCGGCCAAGCAGAATCTGACGGAGTTGTTGGGGCACGAATTGCACAATTTTGTGGCCTATGAACCGACCCAGATTTCGGCGGCGGCCTTTGCCTTAGCAGCCCTGGGAGAAGACATCATCGGGTTTTTTCGGGTTGGGGAGCAGTTATTTCAAGTCCACCGGCGGGTCATCTCACCGCAAGACCCCTGGGCCAACCGGCGCAGCTTACACGAACTCTACAGCCGCAGTCGTAGAGTGTTGGGGTATCAGTCAGTCACTCGTCCCACCCCGCCCGATGAACTCTACCTCTTTCGCTGGGACCCAGAAACCCTGGTGTATCCCGGCGACACCCTGATCACGGTGGAGTTGCAATCGGCGACCCGTTTAAGTCCAGTACGAACGCCGGTAACCCGCCCAACGACTCGCTGGCAATGGCCGGAGTGGTTGCGCTGGCGAAACTGGCAGGAGCGGTTCAAAACCTGGTGGGACAAAGGGGGAACCCATCGGGTAGCGCTCGTAGTGGCCGGATTAATGCTCACCCTGCTGGTCACTGGCACGATCCTGTACGACCTGTACTACCCCGAATTGCAATTCCCCGACACCTTTTACACCACCATGATTCTGTTGCTGGGGGGGTTTGGGGATGTTTTCGGCGGCTTAGGACGGTTTGAATTGCCTTTGCCCTGGTGGTTACGGCTGTTGAGTTTGGGGTTAACGCTCACCGGCATTGCCTTTACGGGGGTGATTTACGCCCTGTTGACGGAAAAACTGCTGGCGACCCAGTTTGAATTTCTCCAGCGCCGACCGCCTGTGCCACCCCAGGGCCACGTAGTGATTGTTGGTTCCGGTCGGGTAGGGCAAAGAGTCGCCGGATTATTACAGGAATTTCGCCAGCCGTTGGCGGTGTTGACCTCCCAGGAAGTGGGCAATGAAGTATTACCGCAACTCCCAGTGCTGAGCGGCCCCCTGCTGACCCTGCTCCCCAAAGCCAACCTGGCGACGGCCAAAAGCATTGTGACGGTGACGGATGACGAACTAGAGAACCTGGAAATTGCCTTGCGCACGCGGGAAACAAATGCCCACAGCCACTTGGTGATCCGCACCTACGATCCCCTGTTTAGCGAGAATGTGCGGCGGTTATTCCCGTTTGCCCAAGTCCTGTGCGCCAATGAACTGGCCGCCGAAGCCTTTGCCGCTGCTGCCTTTGGGGAAAACATCCTGGGATTGTTTCGTCTAGACGGGCGCACAATTTTGGTGGTGGAGTATCGCATCGAAGCCGGGGACACGCTTAACGGGCTGATCCTGGCGCAAGTGGCCTACGGGTACGGTGTGGTGCCGGTGTACTACTATTCCCAACAAGACCAGGAAGCCCGCACCATGCCCTCGGATGATTTGCGGTTGCACCCAGGCGATCAGCTCGTCGTACTGGCCACCAGTCGCGCCTTGCAGCGGGTGGAACGGGGAGAGCGCTTGCCGCCGCGCTATCAGGTGCGCGTGGAAAAGGCCCTCAGCCGGGAAGCCCTATTTTACGGGGGAAACGTGATTGCCCAGGTCACTGGTTTCGACCTCAAACGCTGCCGCGACGTGATGGAACAGTTGCCCTGCTTGTTGCCCGAACCTATTTACCGGCATCAGGCCCAGCGACTCGTGCGGGAACTGGCCAAAGTCCAAGTCACCAGCCGGCTTATCCCACCCCCGCCGGAACGTTAAACGCTCTGGGTGTAGCCCCGTTGCCGCAGTTGTTGCACAAAAAATTCCTCCAGCGATTGCCGCTCCAGGTTCAGGCTGATAATTTCGCCGCCAATTCCTGCCACATGCTGCACGAATTCCGGCAGTGAGCGGCGCAGTTGCCCTTGCCAAAATCCCCCTTGGTACTCCAGTTGGTCTAACCAGGGAGCTAGGTCTTCCTGCGTGCCGCCGCGCCCACGTACGTGGTAGGTGTGGCCGGTGCCCAGTAATTCCGCCAGCGTGCCCACCGCTAACAATTCCCCCCGCGCCAAAATGGCAATCCGGTCGCACAGTTGCTCCACATCGGACAAGATATGGGTGTTGAAAAAAATCGTTTTGCCCTGGTGTTTCAACTGCAAGATAATTTCCCGCACCTGGTAACGCCCTAGGGGGTCCAACCCCGACATGGGTTCATCCAGTAAAACCAAATCCGGGTCATTGACTAGCGCCTGGGCCAGGCCAATCCGCTGCAACATCCCTTTGGAATAACGACGGAGCGTTTTTTTGCGAGCCGCCGACTGGGCCAAACCCACCAAATCCAAGAGTTGGGGCAAACGCTGTTTTTGGACAGATGGGGGCACTTGATGCAACGTTGCCATCAATTCCAAGCACTCCCAGCCCGTCAGCGATTCATACAAATAGGGGTTTTCTGGCAAATAACCAATCCGCGTCTTGACCAGCCGGTCTCCTAGCGGTCGTCCCAGAACCGTGCCCCCGCCAGCGGTTGGGCGAATAATCCCCAAAACCAATTTCATAAACGTGGTTTTCCCCGCCCCATTGGGCCCGAGCAACCCAAAGGTTTCGCCCCCATAAACCGTCAAACTCACGCCGTTGAGGGACGTAATTTTCTGAGTTAACCAAAAACCGGTGCGATAGGTTTTGGTCAGGTGCTCTGTTTGTAAAACGGTGGCAGGCATCCCTGGAGCCGCGAGCCGAATCGCCTCATATTGTACCGCCGGTGGTATAGTCGAAAAAGTCCTGTTATGAATTGGCCATGACCCCCCGTGACACCTACCTGCTCAAAAGCACCCGCAAGCTACCTTTGCCCCGGCCTCCCGTCTGGATGATGCGGCAAGCCGGGCGGTACATGCGGGCCTACCGGGAGTTGCGGGAACGGTATCCCAGTTTTCGCCAGCGCTCCGAGACTCCCGAATTGGCGATAGAAATTTCCTTGCAGCCCTTCCGCGCCTTTGCCCCCGATGGAGTCATCTTGTTTTCCGACATTCTCACACCCTTGCCGGGGATGGGGATTGATTTTGACATTGTTGAAAGTCGCGGCCCCATCATTGACCCCCCCATCCGTACTGCTGAACAAATCCGGCAATTGCACCCCCTCGAACCAGCGGTTTCGCTGCCGTTTATCGGCCAAATTTTACGCACATTGCGGGCAGAGATTGGGGATAGAGCAACGCTGTTGGGATTTGTGGGCGCTCCCTGGACCTTAGCCGCCTATGTCGTCGAAGGGCAAAGCTCCAGAGATTACACCGTGATCAAGTCCCTGGCCTACCATGAACCCCAGGTGCTGCACCAATTGCTGGGTTTTTTCGCCGAACAAATTGCCACCTACGTCATCTATCAGATTGAACAGGGCGCGGAAGTCGTGCAAATTTTCGATTCGTGGGCCGGGCAATTGTCGCCGTTGGATTACCGCACCTTTGTCTTGCCCTATCAACAAAAGCTAGTGCAAAAAGTCAAAGCGGTTCACCCCGAAACGCCCTTAATTCTGTACATCTATGGCAGCGGGGCGATTTTGGAATTGATGGCCCAAAGTGGGGTAGATGTCATTAGTTTGGATTGGACGGTGGAAATGGGGGCGGCACGGCGACGGTTGGGGGATCTGTGCGTGCAGGGGAATCTGGACCCCGGTGTACTGTTTGGGCCGCCGGCGCTGATTCGCGAACGGGTCAAGGAAATCATTCAGCAGGCGGGTCCAGTGGGACACATTATGAATTTGGGGCATGGGGTATTGGCGACGACACCAGAAGACCATGTGCGCGTATTTTTTGAAACGGTGAAGCAAACCAATTGGTTTGATGACTAAGCGCATTTTCATCACAGGCGGCAGTGGGTGCGTGGGGCACTATGTAGCAGATTTATTGATTCATCAAACGGACTATGAACTGTTTTTTCTGATTCGCCGCCCCGAAAAATTGCACTTTCATTTCCAGAGCCGTCCAGGCGTGCATCTGATTGTAGGAGATTTGCAAGATGCAGCGCCCTATGCTCATCTGTTACCCACCATGGATGCCGTCATCTTACTTGCAACCAAATGGGGGGGCGATGCAACTTTTGATGTGAATGTCACCGGTAATTTAGGAATTATGAAAGCGCTAGACCCTGATCGGTGCGAGCAGGTGATTTATTTTTCCACTGCCAGTATTCTTGACCGGCAATTGCATCTACTTCCCGAAGCAAAAACGTTAGGCACCGAGTACATTCGCTCTAAATACACTTGTTACGAAGCCCTCGCTGATTTGCCAATTTACCCCCGGATAACTGTGATATTTCCCACGCTGATTTTTGGGGGTGAACCTGGCAAGCCGGCCAGTCATATTGTGACAGAACTGGACCAGTTACCTCGCTGGTTATGGTGGCTGCGGTGGTTGCGAGCTGACGCATGTTTTCATTTCATCCACGCCCAGGATATTGCCCAGGTGGTAGCTTACTTTTTGGCCCATCCTCCTGCGGGATTCCGGCAATTTGTGTTGGGCAATGATGTAATTTTTGTGAACCAGGCGCTCCAGGAATTGTGTGATTATTTTGGTATGCGTTTGCCCCCCTGGCGACTGAACCTGACACCAGAACGAGTGGCATTTT
>JANWVM010000018.1:0-573 GCA_025056115.1 Gloeomargarita sp. SKYG116 | reverse complement strand
GGTCATGAAGCGGGCGATGTTGGGATTGCCCTCCCGCTGTCGCACTCTGACAGTGTTGCTACTGGTTTTAGGAGTTCCTAAAAGTTAAGGGTTTTACGTATGACCAGGTCGCTTCAGAGAGAACCAACGACGGGGCGGCGCCCGACAACCTAAGAAATAATAAACTTGGATGACTTGGCTCAAGTTTGTCCGCGAGAATTATAAATATTTCAATTAAGATTGAGACACCAAATTGTGCATTAATTGTGAATTATTTCGTCAATAATTATACCAGTAGGAGCATATATCCTCAACCTTGTTAAGGCGCTAAAGTTATGCTCAATATCATTCAGGTCTGGTGAGCAAGTCGGTAAAAAAACTACAATGTGGTCTGCTCCTCCTACTAGCTTTTTAATCTGATTCTTCTGATGAATTGTTTAAAATTGATAAGTGTGTCAATGCAGGTAAGCAGGATTGCTCTAACCACTTTTCAAACGTAATGGCATCTAAACTGCCCTCCAGTATCAGCAACTATAGCTAAAAACGTTTAGCTTGACATAGAATAGGGCTAATGAGTTCATAGAGGTTTTTTCA
>JANWVM010000189.1 GCA_025056115.1 Gloeomargarita sp. SKYG116 | reverse complement strand
CCTACCGCAACCAGCGTTTCTCATATTTTCACTTGGACCTGTACAAACGTTTATTGCCGAAGCCCGTCGCACCCAGGACTTGTGGGTAGGTAGCTGGCTTCTCTCCTATCTCACTTGGCAAGCGATTGAAACCTTAGCGGATAGCTTTGGACCTGATGTGATTGTTTTCCCTTCCTTGCGAGGACAACCCCTGTGTGATGCCTGGCTGGCTAGGCGGTATGAACTTCCCTGTAGGCCATCACTGAAGGATTTAGCTCGCCCGACATTCCCTAATAAATTTGTGGCTCTTTTGCCAGCGGCAGAAGCAGAACAGGCGGCCAAAGAGGCAGAAAAAAAGGTTCTTGAGAAATGGACTGAGTTGGCCAATGAAGTTTACCAGCGGCTCATCGAAGATATCTTTCCGAGTGTTGACGGTGAAATAGAGCAGTTATGGCAGCAACAGATTTCTCGACAAATAGAAGTGTACTGGGTCATATTCCCCTGGCCAGGGCATGACCAAAAAGACGATAAACACCAAGCCGAAAATGTCAAGCGCCTTTATGCACAATTACTGCAGCCATCCCAGAACTGCTGGGACTTTGGTAAAATCTACCAGGTC
>JANWVM010000188.1 GCA_025056115.1 Gloeomargarita sp. SKYG116 | reverse complement strand
ACCGTTAGTCAATATATTTTCGAGGTTGCAAATCTGTGTGAAGTGTACTAATTTGCTAATCTTACGTTCGTTGCAGAACTCTTTTATTTGTACCCTTCTCTCCCTTTGATTTTTTAAATTATTTAACTCTTCTGTATTGTAGAGCTTGTGACAAAATCTCTCGACATGAACTGAAAGTTCGTCTGATAAATTATGCCAATAAAGCCTTAGAAAATTCTTTAACTCGGCTTTCAGCTCCTCTGGTAAGTCGCTGACATCTAGCCATACATCACTAACGGCATCACCCTTCTGACCATGTTGTGTAACGTAGAAAAGGCTTACATTTCTCCATTTGCCCTTATCAATAGCCTGGGTCAGTTGGCTATACTTTCTTTTTATTGTTGTGATGTGGAAGTAAGCTTCACCTGCATTCTTATACAGTTCTCTGCTGATAAAACCAAAACCCCTATCGCTGTATCTTAAAATACGGCCAAACTCCAACATTAGTTGAGTCTTCCTAGACTTGCTGAGAGACCGTGAATTCGAGTATAGCTTATCCCAAGTACTGCTGCCAGTAATGCTGCCAAGCCTTAAGCGTTTTAGGTGCAATACGGTCATC
>JANWVM010000187.1 GCA_025056115.1 Gloeomargarita sp. SKYG116 | reverse complement strand
CGCATGTGGTTGATCATATTGATGCCTTCAATCTCACACCCACCGCTATTAATCATCTGACACAAATTAGTGATCTGGCGATGCGGGAGCTGGTGCGAGATTTTTATCTAAATACGCAATTCCGTCGTGATGTGTATGTGCGGGGTCCAGTACCAATAAGTGGTGAAACTCAAGCCAGATATTTACAGGAAATGTCTTTTATCCTGACAGTATTGCCAGAGGCGGTGAAATTGGAACATCAGACGACGGCGGGCCAGGTGCAGTTACAACCCAGTCTCTACCAACCGCTGGTGGAACAGTTGGCGCAAGGGCCAGTGACAGTGGCGGAGTTAGTGGATCGCTTGTCGCCGCAGGGCATCACGTTGCAGCAAATCGGCCAGGCGTTAATTGTGCTGACGGGCTTGGGTTACGCGCATCCGGTTGTTGGTCAAGGAAACCACACAGAACGGTTTAACCGGACAGTCATCGAACGGGCCGAGACTGATGGTGAGGTGCAATTTCTGGCTAGCCCGGTGATTGGCAATGGGGTGAAGGTGTCCCATCTGGAATTGCTCTTTCTCTTGGCTGAACAACGCCAGCAACCGCCGTTTGACTTTGT
>JANWVM010000186.1 GCA_025056115.1 Gloeomargarita sp. SKYG116 | reverse complement strand
TGCTGCCGTTCCTGGTCGCTGAGGGCGCGGTAGGCCTTGAGGATTTTGTACTGGCTGGATTGCAGGTAGGTGACCAGTCGTTCCACGAAGGGGCCGGGATGAATGCCAGGCAGGTTAGTCGTCGCCGGAGCGGTCAACTCGTAGCGTTGCAACACCTGGTGCACCTTCTCCCGCAGGCGGGGTTGGTAGTGGAGAACCCGTTGCAACAGCAGGCGAGCCGCCGTCTGGCTCACGACCCGGTCAAACGTCCAAATTCCCTCAAACCGGCGAGCCTGGTCCATCAGGGGGGAATCGCTCAAGCGCTCTCGACACACCAAACAAGCGGCGTAATGTGTCCCCAGCACCACCAAATGCCACTCCTGAGCCAGCGGGTCGTCCGGGTGAAAGGCAATGGTTTCGTAAGGCTCCTGCACCTGGGCAAAATCGGTCTCTGGCGCCGCCAGCACATAAATCTGGGAACTGTACTGGGCCAGTTGCCGGTAACGACGAGTTTCCTGCCGGTAGTAGCGCTCCTTTTGGAAATTGGCAATCACCAGCGGGTCATCCTGACTCCCCAACACTTGGTCTTCCATCGCATGGGAGAGGGCCGTCAGGGAGGC
>JANWVM010000185.1 GCA_025056115.1 Gloeomargarita sp. SKYG116 | reverse complement strand
AAGGCCCCTTTGCGTTTGCCGCCTTGATTGACGGCGTGCACGCTTGAATCCATCACTTTGAGGAACGGAATGATGCCGTTGGATTTGCCATTCGTGCCTTTGATGAGCGCGCCTGATGCGCGAACAGGCGTCCAATCGATGCCGATGCCGCCCGACCACTTGGAGAGTTGCGCGCAGTCGGCGTAGGCTTTGTAGATGCCTTCCAAACTGTCTTCGCCAATCGTGAGCAGGTAGCACGAACTCATTTGCGCATGGCGCGTGCCTGAGTTGAAGAGCGTCGGCGTGGAGGGCATATAAAGGAAGTTCGAGATGATGTCGTAGAACTCAATCGCTTCGGCGATGTTCTTCGAGAGCCCCAAGGCGACGCGCATAAACATCCATTGCGGGCGCTCGATGACTTTGCGCGTTTTCGGGTGTCGCAGAAGATAGCGGTCGTAGATGGTGCGAAGTCCGAAGTATTCGAAGAGGTCGTCGCGGTCGTGGTCGATGGCATATTCAATCGCGTCCAAGTCTTCTTCGGCGAGCGCGCGCACGCGACTATCAATCAAGCCCAGTTCGTCGGCGGTTTTGACGTACTCGCGGAAGGCTTCGTCATGGTGGATTTCCCTTC
>JANWVM010000184.1 GCA_025056115.1 Gloeomargarita sp. SKYG116 | reverse complement strand
GACCTGGGGCGGGAGCCGGACCGACAGCGAGGCATTTCCCACGCCTATTATATTTATTTGTGGAGGGGGGTTGTTATTTAATTCTAGTTGGTTTATAATTACATTAAAGCGCTCGTCATGGGAACGCAATGCCTGTAATACTTGCCAAACTACTTTATAGCGCTCGTTATTATTGAGGGCTTCCTCTGGAGAAATATCAGCAGGGAGCCCGATTGGCAGAATGATATAGCCATATTTCTTTCCTTCTGCTTTGCGCATCACTCGCCCTACTGCTTGCACTACATCCACCTGCGAATTGCGAGGTGTGAGAAACATGACTGCATCTAAAGCTGGCACATCTACCCCTTCTGATAAGCAGCGGGCATTGGATAAAATGCGACAGGTGTTTGGCGGAATTTCTTCTTTCAGCCAAGTTAATTTACAGTTTCGCTCTAGGGCATCTTGTGTGCCGTCAATATGCTCTACTTGACATTCTAAAATTTCTTCTTCAGGATTTTGCTGCTTGTATTCTTCTATAATTTTATTGAATAAATTAGTAATTCGCTTAGAGTTTTCGATGGAGCGAGAAAAAGCTACTGCCCGGCGCATTGGTTTTTCATCTGACAAGTCTTG
>JANWVM010000183.1 GCA_025056115.1 Gloeomargarita sp. SKYG116 | reverse complement strand
TTCTGATGTCGGTCCTTCGACTAGCACGCGCTCCCGCTGCCCTGCCACCTGAATGACCCGGTTAGCTGTCCGCGCCAGCAAGCCAATCATTATTAAAAACGCCACTACGATGAGCAGCGTTGCTGTTGGTAAGACAAACCCGCTATCTTTATCCCTCTTCGCCCGGTAGTAACAACTCAGCAACCAAGACAGAAGACCCTGCCGTAACCGTAGTTTGGATACCCGTTGAGAACGCGCCATGACCGTAACTCCAGAGAGGATGAGGATCAGATGAGGCTCAACAGTAAAGAGGATAGGAAGTTCCCGCAACCTGGTGGTGGGGATATACTACCTAATACCATTAACACACTTACTCACCTGCACCTGTGACCGGAATCACTTGCCTGAGCAGGCTTAGAACAGTTAAGGGAGCAGCTATGCGCCAAGGTAAGTGTTTCATCTTCATATTTTTTCCAAAAATCGACTAAATTTTTTCACAGGATACGGCGTTAGACAAAGTAAAAATAGTATTAAGCAAAGCAATTGTTATTACGGACTTATAGTTTAATTACTTTCCTCTTGCCGGCCATTGGGGTAGTTTCGAGTGAGAATTGCCAGCAACTGGCGAATATCGG
>JANWVM010000182.1 GCA_025056115.1 Gloeomargarita sp. SKYG116 | reverse complement strand
AGGCGGCGTTCGGATGGGAGCGGTGGGCTTGATGGCGGCGGGTTCGTAGGTGGCGGTGTGCGTCGTTTAAGCCGTTGCTGGGTTATGTTGTCTAGTGACTTGACCTAATAATTATTATCAGACTCTACATTACTACGCGACAACGCCGAAGGAACAAACCAACCACGTCGCCCCTCCAACAAAGCTTCCCTCGCTACGGTCGCCTCTCTGAAGTGGTTTTTGAAGCTTTTGATCCGCTTGGGTGGTCGCTCCTGCGGAAAGGGACGTTATGTTCCCCAGCTCACCAAGCCCCACAAAGCCGTCCTCAGCTCTCACAAACGCGCCCAAAACGCCCTACGCCCCGGAGTACGCGACACACGCTGAATCGTCCTCCTCACGCCATTGACTCCACCTGTTGAACCGTCTGACGACAATCTCACTTTCTAGGAGCACGCTTCTCCCTGCTCCGGCCCAAACGCCGAGTCGAGACTCATGACGCTATGTAATCATGTGATCCTACATACTGACTGGATAGCATTATCCAGTCAGCGCGCATCGTCGCCGCCTGTCAGGAAGGCGGCGCTGGCGAAAGCGCCGGCGTCCAAACCGCCTGCGAGTCGCCACTGGAATTCGGCGCG
>JANWVM010000181.1 GCA_025056115.1 Gloeomargarita sp. SKYG116 | reverse complement strand
TAATGCTCCTCGTAATGATGCAGGTGCCCAGCACCGTAACCAAGGGAGAAACGGCCTGCTTGCTCCTGATCTTAGCCAGATCAATAAGCGCAGTTTGGTCGCTGATGGAAACCAGGGTGATAACCGGCCCGTCAAGTATACGGATTTAGGGCCTAACGGCCAAGGGGGCAAGAGCTATGCAGTCGAAGGTGGCTACAGGGTTGAGACAGAGCACTATCCCAATTCCCCAACCTATATCGTCCATGTGTACACGCCCGACGGCCGTTACTACCGTGCGGAATCCACGGCCAGCAGAAGCGGCTATGATGTGCGTGTTTATTATAAGGAGAACCGTAATTCAACCGACCCACCGGTGCTAATCAAGGAGTACCACTCCAACAGGCCAGCGGGGGGCATAATAGAGGGCATGCTCATCGTCCGCTATGACCGAAATGGGAGAAATGGTGAGTTGGACATCGGGTCTCCTTCCAGGCAACGCCGTCATCATATGTGCGACCCTGATTTGCCCTGCGGGGGAGCAAACGCTCCGGCGCCTTGGGAGATAGCACCAGGAGTGTTTGGGCACCTGCGTCCTAAAACACCTATTGAACAAGTCATGGAGCAAGACCGCCCCGGTGCTCA
>JANWVM010000180.1 GCA_025056115.1 Gloeomargarita sp. SKYG116 | reverse complement strand
AGGAACATGAGGAATTGACTGCGAAAATTGCCGATTTACAAGACATCCTGGCGCGGCGAGAACGGCGGTTAGAAATCATGATTCAGGAGTTGCAAGAACTCAAAGCCACCTACGCGACGCCCCGCCGGACGGAAATCATTCCCAGTTCGTCTGGTGAATTAGAAGACATTGATTTGATTGCCAACGAACCCTGCATCATTCTGGTCACACAACAGGGGTATATCAAGCGCATGGCGGTAGATAATTTCAGTCGCCAGAGCCGGGCAACGCGGGGCAAAGCCGGCGCCACGATGAAACCGGATGATGCGGTGGCGTTGTTCTGCTCGGCCCATGCGCACGACCACATTCTCTTTTTCAGCGACCGAGGGATTGTGTACGACTTGCGGGCGTATCAAATTCCGTTGGGTTCGCGCACTGCCCGCGGCGTTCCGTTGGTGCAACTGTTGCCGATTCCCTTGGAAGAAAAAATCACTTCTATCCTGCCGGTAAGCGCCTTTGGCGAGGATGAATATATTGTCATGCTCACGCGCGGGGGTTATATCAAGAAAACGGCGTTGTCGGCCTTTAGTAACATTCGCGCCAATGGGTTAATTGCCATTAGTTTGGAGGAAGGAGACCACCT
>JANWVM010000017.1 GCA_025056115.1 Gloeomargarita sp. SKYG116 | reverse complement strand
CAAACGCGGTGAGGGACCCCCCCCTTGGGCGTACAAAGGCGCTTTGATGGTGCGGTCATACTCCAAAGATGTATCGGCAATCTCAATCACTAGCAAAATCTCCGCCGGCGTAGGGTGACGCTGGAGATAAACGTCATTTTTCACGATGGCCATATCTGGTTCGGGTTCGCTGTCCCCTGGTAATGTAATCGGGTCTTGACACTGTAATAACGTGTTTGGGGGCAACAAGGGTGGCAACAGATGCAATAACCGACGGCAACATTCACTGTGGCGGGTGCCTTTGGGTGACATGGGATGCAAGCGACCAGCAATGAGTTCCACGCGCTCCCCCGGCCTAAATTTCCCCTGACGAATCATCTCATGGTATTGAGCCAACGTTAGTTGCGCCGTCATGCGTCTTGGCCCTGCAGAACCAACGAATTAGCTCTAGGTTAGCTTAGCCTAGCTCAGATGACGGCAAGAAATCAGCACAGGCAATCAGTGTGGTGAAAAAAGGCACGACTTGGGTACGGTTGTAAATCGTTTTTTGTTGGTAGCCGCTCGGTATGGGCTGACTGAAAACCTCCAGTTGATTGTCCACCAAATTCACCAGCCAGTAGGTGGGAATCCCCGCTTGGGCATACAAAGGCGCTTTGATGCTGCGGTCGTACTCCAGCAATGTGTCGGCAATTTCTATCACTAGCAGAATCTCCGTCGGCGTAGGGTGGCGCTGGAGATAAGCATCGTGTTTCACAATCGCGATATCCGGTTCCGGTTCGTTATCCCCTGGTAATGTAATCGGGTCTTGGCAACGCAGCAATAACCCAGCCGGCAACAAGGGGATGAGCAATCGCAAGAGCTGGGTACAGCAAACGGCGTGACGGGTGCCTTTGGGTGACATGGGATGCAATTGACCAGCAATCAGTTCCACGCGCTCCCCTGGCGCAAATGTCCCCTGGCGAATCATCTCATGGTACTGGGTCAGTGTGAGCCGAGTTGCCATACCCCAACCGTGACCAACGAATTAGTTTCAAGGTTAATCCGGCGATGACCTGTTCCGCCGAAAATAGACATTGACCTGCGGCGAGAACCAGAAAAAGGAATATAGTGTGAACAGTCACCCTACCGTTCTATGCCTCAACCCATCATTGAGTTTCGGAACGTTCACAAAACGTTAGGTGGCCGTCCTGTCCTCAATGGCGTGAATCTAGCCGTGTATCCCGGAGAAGCCGTGGCTATCATTGGGCCGTCCGGCGCGGGCAAGTCCACCACATTGCGGCTCATTGCTGGGTTAATGGCCCCCGATGCGGGAGAAGTTTGGGTCAAAGGGCAGCCCCAAGTCCTAGTAACCGAAGGAGAAAAAAGCAAAGCTCGCATCGGCATGGTATTCCAGGAAGCCGCCCTGTTTGATTCCCTCACCGTCGCTGAGAACGTGGGCTTTTTGCTAATCGAACACAGCCGGTTGTCCCCTGAGCGCATCCAGGAACTGGTGGAACGGAGTCTCGAGCGCGTGGGTCTCAAGGACATTAGTGACCGCTATCCGGCGGAACTTTCGGGGGGCATGCGGCGGCGCGTGGCTCTAGCGCGGGCAATTATCGAGGACCCGGATAATCCCGAAGACGACCTAGATATCTTGCTCTACGACGAACCCACCGCCGGTCTAGACCCGATTGCCGCCCACCGGATCGAAGACCTGATGCGCCATTTGCAACGGTCCGTCCAACATGCCGCCACCTACGTCGTGGTCACCCACCAGGAAAGCACAATTCGCCGCGCCGCCGACCGGATTTTGTTGCTCTATGACGGGCAAATCCGCTGGGAAGGCACCCCTGCCGAGTTAGATACTAGCGACAACCCCTATCTCACCCAATTTCTGCGCGGGGAGTTGCAGGGACCAATTCGCTTGGTGGATTAGTCTGCCGGTATCCAAAAAAGTCAATCCGGTAATGGGTAATCTTCGTGCCCGTTTCCCGCTCCACCTGAGCAATTAACTCTGGCGGCAATTCCACCCACACATCCTGAATCTGTTGCGTATCCAGGCAATGCACATGGCTGTGGGGTTCGCTTACGCTGCCGTATAGCCGCCCATCCGCCCGCTCAATGCACTCGATTACCCCTTGCGACGCCAGCGCATCTAAGTTTTGATACACCGACGTATGGCCAATGTCTTGCCCCTGCGCGTTCAACCGGTGGTAAATCTCCCGCGCCGACAAGTGCTCTCCCGTCTGCCACAACAGTTCCAAAATCGCCCGCCGTTGTTGACTCAACCGCATCCCCAACGCTTGGCACCGTTGAATCGCTTCTTCTAACGACCGGACGCCCGCACCCTTGCCTGTCATTGCCCTGCCCCTACGTTTGTTAAATTTTGGTTAATATACCGCTATGCCTTCATTATACCTACAAAACAAAGTCATTTCCAGTACGGTTTAATTGGCGGTGGTAGAGATGTTTAACCTTTAACTGGCAAAGCGCAGTCTGTCCCATCAGTTCAGACTTGGTGAAAACTGGCATCAATTCACTGGTGATTCGTGATAGGAAATTTGGGAACTGATGGAAGCAAAAACCTTGCCTGGTTGGGCTAGAGTAGAGACCAGTTGGCCCACTCGACAGATGGTAGAAGGATTACGGCGCTGGTTTTTGCCGTTTGCAGACCCGGAAGTGGCCTCCTGGTCGGCGTCAGCTCGCTGGTTACAAAGACTGACGTTTCTGTGGCTGGCAATAGGGTTGGTGGTGCTGTTTTCTGCATCGCTGCCCATGAGTCTAGCAGACCATGGCGATGGGTTTTACTACATCAAGCGGCAGGCGGCCTGGGCATTGTTGGGCGTGCTGGGGTACGGAGCCGTGTTGCGGATGCCGCTGAAATGGTGGTGGCGGCTCGCTGGGCCAGGGGTGTTGGTATGTGCTGTGCTGATGGGGTTGACCCTCTCCCACGGAACGGAGGTGAATGAGGCAAGTCGCTGGCTGGCGCTGGGGCCGTTGCTAGTGCAGCCATCGGAATTGGTCAAACCCTTTCTCATCCTGCAGAGCAGCCGCTTGTTTGCCAATTGGTTTCATATTCCTTGGACGGCCCGCTGCTGTTGGCTAGGGGTATTTGTTTTGGTAGTGGGAATGGTCTTGCTCCAACCCAACTTGAGTATGGCAGGTCTGACAGGCATGACCTTGTGGGTACTGGCGCTAGTGGCAGGCTTGCCCTGGTTTTATTTGACGACGACGGCACTGGCGGGAGTGACCCTGGCAGGCGTGAGTTTGTTGCTCAAGGACTACCAACGGCAGCGGGTGGTGTCGTTTCTCAATCCGTGGGCTGATCCCTTGGGACATGGCTATCAGCTAGTGCAGAGTTTGTTGGCAGTGGGTTCAGGGGGCCTCTGGGGCACAGGGCTAGGGATGTCGCAGCAAAAGTTGTTTTTCTTGCCAATTCAACATACAGATTTTATTTTTGCCGTCTTTGCTGAGGAATTTGGGTTGGTGGGGAGTCTGCTGTTTTTGGTGTTTTTACTGGTGTATGGGGGGTGGGGACTGCGGGTAGCCATGGCAGCAGAAGCCCAACCGGCATTGCGACTAGTCGCGCTGGGGTCAACCGTCCTGTTGGTCGGCCAGTCCTTGCTGAATATCGGGGTGGCGACAGGCGTGCTGCCAACGACCGGGTTGCCGTTGCCGTTTTTTAGCTATGGGGGGAATTCATTGTTGGCAAGTTTTCTGCTGGCGGGACTGCTGGTGCGAGTCGCGCGGGAGGTGGACCGGGGTGAGGTCATTCCCTGGCCGAGACGCTAACTATACTGGGGGTAGGGCAAGGGTAATGGGTCATGGTCAAAAAAAAGCACCTGCGCCGCCGCACGTTGTTATCGTTGGGGATTTTGACGGCGGGTTCGGTCTTGACCTGGGCGCCATTGCCAGGGGTATCCCACACCGTAGTGGTAGTCGCGGGAACGGAGCTACGGCAGGTGCTGGAAATCCTGAAACCCCGCTTTGAACAACAGCAACCAGGAATTCAGTTAGAGTTGCATTTCCAAGGCTCGCAAGAACTGGCCAATAACTATCTGGATGACACGTTTCCAGACTTCCAACCCACGATTTTAATCCCAGCAAATCAGGAAATTTTGGAAAAACTGGCGCAAGATTGGCGGGCGCGGGAAAATACGGAGCCTTTTTTCAGTGAACCGCAACCGATTGCTGCGACGTTGATGGTAGGGATTGCCTGGCCGGAACGGGGACAAGTGCTATTTCCCCAGGGGCGGTTTGCCTGGGAGCGAGTGATGCAGGCGATGCAGGCCCGACAATGGGCGGCGATAGGCGGACCGGCGGCCTGGGGCAGTTTTGATTTCCGCATGACCGACCCCCTGCGCTCCAACAGTGGGCAATTGACCTTGGCGCTGTGGTCTCGACAGGTACTAGGCCAAGAATTAACGCTCAGTAACCTCAATAGCCCGCCCGTTACCGAACTCATACGGTTGCTTAAACAATCGGTTTATCGCCCGCCCCGTTCGACGGACATTCTGCTGGAAGAGTTTATTAGCCAGGGGCCGAACGAAGGAGATGTGGCAGTGGTGTACGAAAGCATTGCGCTCAGTCGCTGGTCGCAGGCGCAGGCGTCCCAGGGGCAGGGCTACCGGATTTACTACTTCAGTCCCACGGTGACGACGGTTTCGACCGCAGCGATTGCCCGGCGGCGCGTGTCTCCTGGTCTGGCTCGGGCAGCCCAAACGTTCATCGCGTTTCTGCTGGCGCCGGAACAACAACAAGTGTTTGCGCAACAGGGTTTTCGACCCATGACCAATTTGGATTTGAGCCAGGTGCCGGCCAGTCCTTGGACCCAGGGCATTCCCGGCGTCGAACCATCCCCCCAGGTGCAACGCTGGCCCATGCCCAAGGCTGAGGTGCTGGAGGAGTTGAAAAAACAGTGGCAGCGGTTGTAAAGGTCAGCGCTGGCCCAGCAGGTAATACACCCGCATTTCTCCCTTGCCCTTGACGGGAATGAGACCCCGTTCTTGCAGGACAAATTCCTCCTTGAGCAGGTGATAAGTAGCCTCCGAGACCTGAATGGTGTTGGGCTGGCCCACCATCTGCATCCGGCTAGCCGTGTTCACCGTATCGCCCCACAGGTCGTAGATAAACTTTTTGGTCCCAATCACACCCGCCACCACTGGCCCTGTATGCATCCCGATGCGCACCTGCGGCAGTTGTTTTGTGGGTTCAGGCGTTGTCATCATTCGCATCACATCCAGGGCAAAGGCAGCTACGGCCCGGGCGTGGTCTGGTCGCGGTGTCGGTAAGCCCCCCACCACCATGTAGGCATCGCCGATGGTTTTAATCTTTTCCAGGCCGTGCCGTTCCGCCAGCTGGTCAAACCGGGAAAAAATGGCATTGAGCAGCGCCACTACTTCCTGAGCCGGCATACGGGCCGCTAACGACGTGAAATCCACGATATCGGCAAACAGCACAGTCACAGCGGCAAAATCGTCGGCAATCACCTGCTGTCCTTGTTTCAGCCGTTCGGCCACGGGCTTGGGCAGGATATTGAGCAATAAGCGTTCGGATTTTTCCTGTTCCAGCCGGAGCAAACGGTGTTGCTCGTCGAGAGAAGCCAGCGCTTGCCGCAGTTGGACTTCCTTGGCCTTGCGCTGATCCGTTTCGTGTTTGAGTCGTAAACAAGACCGCACCCGCGCCAGCAGTTCGATTTGATGGGGTGGTTTAACAATGTAATCCGTCGCACCCGCCTCAAAGGCCGATTCTAAGTCCGACACCTCCACGCTGGCCGTGACCATAATGACGGGAATGTCGTGGTGTTCCGGCTGATTTTTGAGGATGCGGCAGGCTTCAATCCCATCCATTCGCGGCATGCTGATATCCATCAGGATTAAATCCACCGGCTGTTGTTGCAACAGGGCAAACGCTTCCTGGGCGCTATCGCAACTGTAGAGATGCCGAAAACCCGCCGCCTTCAGAATCGCCACCAGAGACAAGCGCTGGCTGGGTGAATCATCCACAATCAAAATGTTCATTTCCTGTAGGGGGTTGGCCGTCGCTGCCATGGCGGGTCGCATCAATGGCTACCTGTATCCTAAGCCAAGATGGTTGGCAAGCCCTGCCTGCGCAAGTCACCTTCCGGTTTGGGCCATTCATTACCGGAACTTAACCTTGCGTTTCTCCACTTGCGAGTACACTAATGGGCAGATGTTTGCGAGGATACCGTCATGCGGTTTGAGAGTGCCCCCCAGCAAGCCTGCTACGAAAAAATCCGTCCCTGGATACAGGAGATATTTGGCGACCAGGTGGAAGTCCGCGATGACCTGCCGATTTTTATCATTCCGCGGGGATCGGCTTATGCAGCGGTCGAGGTATTGCCCTGGACGGAGGATGATGCCATCATTTGCACCTGGTCCTATGTAGTCAAGGGGGCGGAGATGAAGCCCGAACTGTTGCAGTATTTATTGCGCAAAAATACAGAAATCCCTTTTGGTGCCTTCGGCATTGATGAAGATGGGGATATTCTTCTGGAACATGCGATTGTGGGTTCCACGTGCGACCGCAAAGAATTAGAAACTTCTGCCCGCTCCATCATGGAAATGGCTGACCGCTACGATGACGAAATCTCCCAACTGGCCGGTGGGCAACGGGCGGCTGACCGTTTGGGGATACAATCAACCTAGATTGACTGTTCTGACGTGGAGAGGAGTGAGCGCTATGACAACCAATACACCGGATGCCAATAAAAAAGTACTAGCAGGCGTGCTGGCGATTGTTCTTGGGGCGTTTGGTGTCCACAAGTTTGTTTTGGGCTATACCACCGAAGGATTGATTATGTTGCTAGTCAGTTTGGTGGGTGGCGTGATTACCTGTGGTCTGGCCTCGGCAGCGATGGGCATTGTTGGTTTGATTGAAGGCATTATTTACTTGACTAAAAGCGACGAGGAGTTTGTCAATACCTACATCGTCAATAAGAAAGGTTGGCTATAGCTCATGACCGCAGGGATGGTGGCTGGCGCTTGTCTGTGGGCAATTGCGTTTTACTGGGGATTTGCGACCCTGAATGACTGGTTGTACGAGCGCCTAGCCCAACGATTACCAGCAGCCGCGGCGTCCCTGGTGGGTGTCTTGCCTTTGCTGGCGGTGGGTGGCTTGTGCGAGTGGGTTCTCGACCAGTCCTTGGGCAAGAGTTGGGGCGTCAGTTGTGCGTTGCTGGCAGCGGTAGGGGCCGGGGTGTATGCGCTAGGTCGTCGGAGTGTCTCCTAGTACCCGATAAAATAAAAGCATCCCGCGAGCGAGACGGATGGAAACACCCCGGCTGCACCCCCAGACCATCGAACAGGTGCGGCAGAAGCTTGATATTGTGGACGTGGTCTCCACCCGCGTGGTGCTGCGGCGCCAAGGCAAAGGTTTTGTTGGCTTATGCCCCTTTCATGACGACAAGCATCCCAGCCTGCACGTCAATCCTCAGAAACAGCTTTACCACTGCTTTAGTTGCGGCGCCGGCGGGGATGCCATCAAGTTCCTGATGGAGCTAGGGAAAACATCCTTTCAAGAGGTCATTCTCGACCTGGCTCATCGTTACCAAGTCCCCATTCGCACCCTAGAACCGGAACAACAAAAACAGCTTCAACAACAGCTTTCCCGCCGGCAACAACTTTACGAAATCCTGGCTGTTGCCGCCCACTTTTATGAATACGCCCTGGCGCAGAAAAGTCATCAAATGGTCTGGGACTATCTCACCCAGAAGCGACATTTAACGCCGGAGACCATCAAAACATTTCAACTGGGCTACGCGCCGCACGGTTGGCAAACCCTCTACAGCTATCTCGTTGAACACAAAGGCTTTCCAGCGCCCCTGGTGGAAGAAGCAGGCTTGATTGTCAAGCGGCCTACTGGTGGTTATTACGACCGTTTCCGCAACCGCTTAATGATTCCCATTCGGGATAGCCAAGGTCGCGTGATCGGGTTTGGTGGGCGCAGCCTGGATGGGGAAGAACCCAAATACCTCAATTCCCCGGAAACACCCCTCTTTAATAAAAGCCAAACCCTGTTTGCCTTGGATAGAGCCAAAGAAGCCATTACCCGCGCCGACTATGCCTTGGTCGTCGAAGGTTATTTTGATGCGATTGCTCTCCATCAGGCCGGCTTGCCCCAGACAGTCGCCGTGTTGGGAACCGCTTTGAATGCCGACCAAGTGCGGTTGTTATTGCGCTATACGGAGTCCAAACGCATTGTCCTCAATTTCGATGCCGACCCCGCGGGCCAGAGGGCAGTGGAACGGGTGATCGGGGAAGTCAAAGACATGGCCTATCGGGGGGAAGTGGCGCTGCATGTACTGTACCTGCCCGCAGGCAAAGATGCCGCTGACTACCTGCAACACCATACCGCCGAAGATTATCAAGCCCTGGTGCAGACAGCCCCCCTCTGGCTCGACTGGCAAATCAACCGGATTTTACTGCAACGCGACAGTCGGCGACCGGAGCAATTCCCCGCGATCCTCAAGGAACTGGCGGCCCTGCTGCGCCAAATTCCCAACCCCGCCCTGCGCCTGCGTTACATCAGCGCCGCTGTCAACGACCTCAGTCAGGGTAACGCCCGCTTGGTGCTACAACTGGAAGCCTATTTGCACCGCTTGTTGCGCTCCCATCCTGCCTCGCCCCGGCGCTTATCGCCACCAGTCACCAGCGCCAATTTACTCGAAGCTGCTGAAGCCCAACTCCTGCGTATTTATCTGCATTTACCCCAATGTCGCCAAGCAGTGGTGGATGCCCTCGATGAATGGGATTTAGCCTTCGGCACGCCGCAACACCGCTGGTTGTGGCAACAGATTCGTCAGATGGAACAACGGGTGGCCCAGACTGGTGGCGTTCCCCACACGCTCGACCTGGTAAGCGCCCTGCAACGGCTCCACCATGACCACCCCACCGAAATGCAGCAGGTACAAAAACTATTTCAATTAGACGAAGTCACCGAATTGGAATTGCGGCAGCCCCATCTGGTCATCCAATCGGCAGTGGCCACCATCGCCCGGGTGATTTGCGAAAAAAACTGCAAGCAACTGTTGTCCCTCTGGCAGGAACGCAGCTTGTTACTCACCCAAACCCAAGACCACGAGGAGCGCCAGGCTCTCCTAGACGAACTCCAGCGCTTGCAAGATTCCATCCAAACTGAAAAAAACTATTTAGAGCATCTAGACCGGCAACGTTGCTTACAGCCCGCCAAAACGCCTCCCCCTCACCATGACCCCCTGCCTGAAGCCGACATCCTCCCCTGGGAAGACCTGTTCCCCACTCCCACAGGAACCGACAACAACGAGATAGAGCTAGGATAGCGCCTTGCGCCAGTAGGTCTTCAACGCCGGCCAACCATGGGAATAAAGCTGTACAAGCACGTAAAAAACTGTCCCACTCAAAATCAACGGCGACAGCACTTTCAGGACGGGCACAGTGCAACCCAAGCGCGATAAACCAACCACCACAGCATCATCCACCAGCCCAAACAGCAGGGGAATCAATGTACGTAACGACACACTAAATGGGTCCTCTAAATGGCTGGTCGTCATAAACATCACCTTTCTGGGAGACCAGCGATAGACTCATGCCCTCATGACCCGAGAAAATGTATATTTCCAGGCCTGCGTCACTCACTTTTCTACCCCCATCTTAGCCTAAATCTCAGCAACTGTCGTTAAATCAAGTTAAATAAACTTTAAGATGAAATATGGATACAGCCAGACGCACGTACACACCCTAAAGCCTGGCGTTCTACAGTGAAGTCACTGCTTGAGTCGCAGGACGCAGACCTGTCTTAGGTTTTCCCACTATCTTTCTGACAGACTAAACTGGCTTGACCATAGTGTATTTGGACATTTTTTAGGAAATAAATAGATTTTGGGAAGAGTACCATGCCTCGCGGATTTGCGTACGTTTCCTTTGACCAGCGCTGTGTCAAAACTGCCAAACTAACGACGCACTTTGGCGCTAAAGCCCATCGCCTTGAATTGAGTCAACTGCAACGGCGGTGGTTGTTCAGCCGGTACCATCAACGGTAAATGGAACTCGCTCACCCCAGGCGGGATTTCCTCAATTGTACCGATGCGCCCGCGCTTGGGAATGGCTGGTTCGCCGTTCGCATCGTACACCCGCCCGAACACATCCGCGTCATACACAGTGCGGTTGGTGGGATTTTCCGCCTGGCCGGTGACCCAGTAGCAACGCGCCGGCAGAGTATTCCCGCCACTGGTGACGGCTCCTTGGGCCAACTCCGGCGGGCAATCACTCACGCGCAGGTTGAACAACCGTATTTCCGTCAAAGCCAAGGCTGGGTTGAGCGCCCCCCACCACAGCCCCAGCGCCATCCATACCACCAAAATGAAGCGCAACACGGCACATTCCCCCTTTTTTAGCTAGCCTATCAAAACTGGGTTCGCTCGCCAAAATCAAACAAATATCTACCCCTGTCAAACTCTGCAAAGAGTTATCACAAATACGTAATAAACCAACCAAGCTGGGTGGGGATTTTCTATAGTGATACTAGGCACCTAAAAGGCAGCAAGAAATGGGATCGAGACGTAGGTGCCCCGGTCGAGATCCTACCCAATTCCCGGCAGGGAGGGTGTAAACCCAAGTGATTGCGCAATCGAGTTGGTTAAACCCATTAGTGCTGAGTCAGGTGGCATTGAGAGAGCGTGAAGTGTAAAAAAGTTTGGCTCTGTAGTTGGGTCTGGATCGGCCCAGGCCACCGTCAGCCCCGCAAGATGGAGTTGGGTTCAGTCTGTCAACGTTCGTTTTGTCAACCCTAGCTAAAAGTAACTTCCTTGATGACTACGTTTTGAGGGTCTGGCTCTGCTGACAGCCAGGCCCTTGCTGCGTGAAAGGGGACTTTTTGCGCTACCCTCGAAGGCAGTGGTGGAGGGAGAACATGGCAGCATCCCCAGAATTGATCAAGCAGGCTAAGCAAGCCGTTGGGCAGCAAGCGGCGCAATTGGTGGCATCGGGTATGGTGGTGGGGTTGGGGACGGGTTCAACAGCGGCGTTCATGATTGAGGCGCTGGGGGAACGGCTCCGGCGCGGCGAAATTCAGGGCATACGCGGCGTTCCCACTTCCTTCCAGGCGACGGTGTTGGCGCGGCAGGCGGGCATCCCCTTGACTAGTTTGGATGAGGTCGAGGAGATAGACCTGGCGATTGACGGCGCTGATGAAGTAGACCCCCACAAAAACTTGATTAAAGGTGGAGGAGCCGCCCACACCCGGGAAAAAATTGTGGCCAGCCTGGCGCGGGAATTGGTCGTGGTGGTGGACGAGTCGAAGCTAGTGGAACGCTTAGGCAGCACGTTTCCGGTGCCGGTGGAAGTATTGCCTATAGCGGTCATGCCGGTGATGCGCGCTTTGACCAAGTTAGGGGGCCAACCGGAATTGCGCATGGCGGTCAAAAAAGACGGCCCGGTGATTACAGACCAGGGCAATATGGTGGTGGATGTAAAATTTGCGGACATTCCCGACCCGGCGGCCTTGGAAGCGCGGATCAACAACATTCCTGGGGTTGTGGAAAACGGTCTGTTCGTTGGTTTGGCTGGAC
The DNA here is from genome assembly GCA_025056115.1 of Gloeomargarita sp. SKYG116. Classification (GTDB taxonomy): domain Bacteria; phylum Cyanobacteriota; class Cyanobacteriia; order Gloeomargaritales; family Gloeomargaritaceae; genus Gloeomargarita. The sequence continues at coordinate 36,107 of JANWVM010000017.1, read as the reverse complement.
GGGTGCTGGTTGGGCACGTCGTGGACGGTCATCCCCAGGTGCGGGTGTGGTGAGGGAATTCTGATAAAATGCTTAACCGACGTGCGTGCGAGAGTGGCATGGCGCTGAACCGGCCCCGGATTGCGGTGGATGCGATGGGGGGTGATTATGCTCCTGAAGAAATTGTCACCGGTGCGTTGCGGGCCCAGGCGGAATTAGATGCAGAAATCTTACTGGTCGGACATCCAGAACGGCTCCAACCGCTGCTGGCCCATCACCACCACCACATGACGCTGGTGCCGGCTCAAGAAGCGATTGATATGAATGAGGAACCGCTGACCGCGTTGCGGCAAAAACCGGATGCTTCGATCACGGTGGCGATGAACCTGGTGCGGGATGGCCGGGCAGACGCGGTGTACTCAGCGGGGCATACGGGCGCGGTCATGGCGGCAGCACTGTTGCAATTAGGACGTTTACCTGGCATTGACCGACCGGCGATTGGTGTCTCCCTACCGACGTTAATCCCGGATAAAACGGTGCTGTTGCTGGATGTGGGAGCGAATGTGGATTGCCGGCCCAAGTTTCTCAATCAATTTGCCCTGATGGGTTCAGTGTACAGTCAATGCGTGCTGGGCGTTCCCCGTCCCAAGGTGGGGCTGTTGAATATCGGCGAGGAAGCCTGTAAAGGCAATGATGTGGTGGTACGGGCTTATCAACTGCTGGCCCAAAACCCTGATATTGAATTTGTGGGGAATGCGGAGGGACGGGACGTGATTTCCGGTGCCTACGATGTCGTGGTGTGTGATGGTTTTGTCGGCAACATTTTACTGAAATTCGCCGAAGGCGTGGGACGAGTCATCGTGCAACTATTACGGGATGAATTGCCGCGCGGGTGGCGGGGGATGGTTGGTGTGCCCCTGTTGCGAGAAAATTTGCGGCGGGTGAAGCAACGGTTGGATGATGCGGAACGAGGGGGGGCCTTGCTGCTGGGTGTTCCCGGGGTGTGTGTGATTGGCCACGGCAGCTCCCACGCGGCTTCGGTCTTTAATGCCATCCGACTGGCGGCAGAAGCAGTGGACCAGCGGGTCGTGCAGCGTCTGGAAGAAAAGGTGGGTGCCTTGACACGGCGGGACGGTCGCTAGTGCTGGGTGTGCGCTTGACGGGGACGGGCCGGGCCGAGGTGTCTCCCAGGTTGGATAACCACCAGTTGAGCCAGTTGGTGGACACCAGCGATGAATGGATTGTAACCCGCACCGGGATTCGCGCGCGCCGTTTGGTGTCGGCTGAGCAAGGCGTCACGGATCTGGCGGTACAGGCGGCCCAAAACGCCCTAGCTGCGGCTGGTCTCACGCCCTTTGAGGTGGAGCTGATTATCCTGGCAACCTCCACGCCCGATGACCTCTTTGGCTCTGCCAGCCTGGTGCAGGACCGGTTGGGGGCGAAACGAGCGGTGGCTTTTGACTTGACCGCCGCTTGCTCCGGGTTTGTGTTTGGCGTGGTGACGGCAGCCCAATTCCTGAAAACTGGCGCCTACCGGCGGGCAGTGGTCATTGGCGCCGATGTCCTCTCACGCTGGGTGGATTGGCAAGACCGGCGCACGTGCGTCTTGTTTGGGGATGGGGCTGGCGCAGTGGTCTTGGAGGCGAGTGCCCAGGATAGACTGCTGGGATTTGAGTTGCAAAATGACGGCAGCCAAAACGCCTGTCTAACCCTGGCCTACCAAGGGCAACCGCGACCCTTGATTGATGATGTGACGGTGACCCTGGGGGCTTACCAATTCATCGCTATGAATGGTCAAGAGGTGTATAAGTTTGCGGTGAAACGGGTGCCAGAGGTAATTGAAAAAGCCCTGTTTCGAGCCGGCTTGACCAGCGACCAAGTGGATTATTTTGTCTTGCACCAGGCTAATCAACGCATTCTGGATGCGGTAGCGGCCAAGTTAGCTGTCCCGCCTGAACGCATGTTGAGCAATCTGGACCGCTACGGGAATACATCGGCGGCTTCGATTCCCATCGTGTTGGATGAAGCGGTGCGGTCGGGGCACATCCAGGCAGGGCATACATTGGTGCTGGCGGGGTTTGGTGCGGGATTGACGTTGGGCGCTTTGGTCTGTCGCTGGGGGTGACGTTGCCTAGAGAGGGCAGCGCAGCTTAGACTGGGTCTGATGTGGGTTGATTGCTAGCAATTGAGAGCGAGTCGTCTATGTTCCAAACAGGGTTGCTCCCACTCCTGGCCAGCTTGGAGGTGGGGGAACATTTGTACTGGCGCCTGGGGAATTTGAAAGTTCACGGCCAGGTGTTAATTACCTCGTGGGTGGTAATGGCCTTGTTGATCATCGCTGCGGTTTTAGCCACGCGTAACCCCCAGCGGGTGCCCCATGGCTGGCAAAACTTTATGGAGTACGTTCTGGATTTTGTGCGTACGATTGCCCGTAACCAATTGGGGGAAAAGGAGTACCGGGCGTGGCTGCCCTTCGTGGGGACGCTGTTTTTGTTCATCTTCACCTGCAACTGGACCGGGATTCTGGTGCCTTGGCGGTTGATCGAACTCCCCGCGGGCGAGCTGGCGGCCAGCACCAATGACATCAACACCACTGCGGCGTTGGCCCTCCTGACCTCGCTGGCCTACTTCTACGCCGGCTTCAGTCGCAAGGGGCTGCTAGGGTATTTCAAAGGCTATCTGTACCCATCCCCCATCATGCTGCCGTTTAAGATCATTGAAGATTTCACTAAGCCGTTGTCCCTGAGCTTCCGTCTTTTTGGCAACATCCTGGCGGACGAACTGGTGGTGGGGGTACTGGTGCTGCTGGTGCCTGTGCTCGTACCAGTGCCGTTGATGGTGCTAGGACTGTTTCTGAGTGCGATCCAGGCGTTAATTTTCGCTACCCTGGCTTCGACCTATATTGCGGAAGCGTTAGAGGACCACGAGCATGGGGAGGAGGTCGAACACGAAATCGCCTAAGATTTTTGTGGTACTAGGGACAAAACCTGGTATGGTGATCTGCGGGGACTTCATATCCCGTTACATCAAACGTCAACTGAGTGCGAGGATGACTTTATGGATGGATTGACATCGGCTGCTTCGGTATTGGCCGCAGCGTTGGCGGTTGGTCTCGGCGCGATTGGACCGGGGTTGGGACAAGGCCGGGCTGCTGGTCAAGCAGTGGAAGGGATTGCCCGTCAGCCGGAAGCGGAAGGCAAGATTCGGGGCACCTTGCTGCTGAGCTTGGCCTTCATGGAAGCGTTGACCATTTACGGTCTGGTGGTGGCCCTGGTGTTGCTGTTTGCCAATCCGTTTGCCGGTTAACGGGATGGGCCTGGTCGGCGCGAAGGTAGGTGATACATGACCAGTTTGCTGGGGATGGGATTATTGGCAGAAGCCGGTGGCCTGTTTGACCTGGATGCGACGTTGCCGGTGATGGCCATCCAGTTTTTGGTTCTGGTGGTCATCCTGAATGCTGTGTTCTACCAGCCCCTGTTGCGGGTTGTGGATGAGCGAGAAGAGTACATCCGGTCCAACCAAGCCCAAGCCAAGCTATTGCGGGCCAAGGCTGCCGAACTGACCCAGCAGTATGACCACGAACTGGCCTTGGCGCGGCGGGATGTCCAGCAATTGCTCAATGCCACCCAGGCCCAAGCCAAGCAGGAAGCGCAAGCCCAAATCCGCGTGGCCCAACAGGAAGCGGCGACGCAAATTGCCCAAGCCCGGGCGGAGTTGGCGGTCCAACAAAAGCAAGCCTTGGCAGAATTAGAACCCCAGGTGCAAAGTCTCGGGGAAGCAATTTTGGCAAAGTTATTGAGTTGAACCATGGATTCCCTACTTTTGGCCGTAGCGGCAGAGGAAGCAGGGGTACGTCTGAATCCCGATTTACTGGGCACCAACACCCTGAACATCCTGGTGGTGCTCGGATTGGTGATCTATTATGGCCGCGGCTTTTTAGGGCGGATATTGCAAGAGCGTCAGCAGAGTATTGTCCAGGCCGTTACCCAAGCCGAAACCGCGCAGCGAGAAGCCACAGCCGCCTTGGCGATTGCCCAAGAAAAATTCTCCCAAGCCCAGGTGCAGGCGGAACAGATTCGCCAGGAGGGGCGCCTCAAAGCAGACCAGATACGGGAAGCAATTCTGTCCCAAGCCGCCCAGGAAGCCGAGCGGATCGGTCTGCAAGCCCAGCGCAGTATTGAAGTGGAGCAGGAACAGGCGGTGGCAGCGATTCGCCAGCGGTTGACTGAATTAACCCTGGCCTACGTGACGACCCAGTTGCAACAACGGTTGACGCCGGAGCTGCACGCCCGTCTGATTGACGAAGGCATTGCCCGGTTGGGAGGTGAGCAATGACAGTGGCGGTGGCCCGTTTGGCCGAACCCTATGCCGAAGCCCTGTTGGAATTGGCCCAGGCGCGCAACCAGTTGGAAACCATCGAGCAGGAGTTAACGGACATTCAGCAGTTGCTCAACCAGGTGCCGGAACTGGCGCAGGTGTTGCGGCGGCCTACGGTGATGCCTGTGCGCAAAAAGGCCCTCCTGCGGCAAATTTTCACAGGACAAGTCCAGCCGATGGTCTTGAATTTTTTGCTACTGCTGGTGGACAGGGGGCGCATTGTGCTGCTGGAGCGGATGATTGACGTATTTCGAGAGCGGGCGAGACAGGTGCGGGGAACCCGCTTGGCGCGAGTGCGAGCCGCTGTACCGCTCACGCCTGCCCAGGTGGAACGGTTGAGCCAGCGTTTATCGCAACTCAGCGGCGCCCGCCAGGTGGAATTAGACGTGCAGGTAGACCCGTCGCTGTTGGGGGGATTTACAGTGCAGATGGGTTCCCAATTTCTGGACACAAGTTTGCGGAGTCAGTTGCAGCGACTGGCTCTACGATTGAGTCAAACGGTTGTTTAGTCCCCACGAGGAAGGAAGGTTATGATCAGTATCCGCCCCGATGAAATCAGCCAGATTATCCGGCAGCAAATTGAGCAGTACGACCAGACGGTGGAAGTGGCCAATGTGGGTACCGTCCTTCAAGTCGGGGATGGCATTGCCCGCATCTATGGCCTGGAAAAGGTGATGGCCTCCGAATTGCTGGAGTTTGAAGATGGCACCATCGGCATCGCCCTGAATCTCGAGCAGGACAATGTGGGGGCCGTGCTGATGGGAGATGGTCGCAATATCTCGGAAGGCAGCACGGTGAAGGCCACTGGCAGAATTGCCCAAGTGCCGGTAGGTGAAGCCCTGCTGGGGCGGGTGGTCAATCCCCTGGGACAGCCCCTCGATGGCAAAGGCCCGATCCACACCACCGCTAGCCGGTTGATTGAGTCGCCAGCGCCGGGTATTGTGGCCCGCCGGTCCGTGTACGAACCCTTGCAAACGGGGATTACCGCGATTGATGCCATGATTCCCATTGGCCGGGGCCAGCGGGAGTTGATCATTGGCGACCGGCAGACCGGTAAAACGGCCATTGCCCTGGATACCATCCTCAACCAGGCAGACCAGGATGTCATTTGCGTATATGTAGCGATTGGGCAGAAAGCCTCGTCGGTGGCGCAAGTGGTGGGGGTGCTGGAAGAACGGGGCGCCATGAAATATACCATTGTCGTGGCTGCGAATGCTGACGACCCGGCCACCTTGCAGTACCTAGCCCCCTACGCCGGTGCCGCGATGGCGGAGTATTTCATGTACAAGGGCCGGGCGACGCTGGTGATTTACGATGACCTGTCCAAGCAGGCGCAGGCCTACCGGCAGATGTCGTTGTTGTTGCGGCGGCCACCAGGACGGGAAGCCTATCCAGGGGATGTGTTCTACCTGCACTCACGCTTGTTGGAACGGGCCGCCAAGTTAAACGACGCGCTGGGTGGGGGCAGCATGACGGCCCTGCCGATTGTGGAGACCCAGGCGGGGGACGTGGCCGCCTATATTCCCACCAATGTGATTTCGATTACCGATGGGCAGATTTTCCTATCGGCAGACCTGTTCAACGCCGGGGTGCGTCCGGCCATCAACGTGGGGATTTCGGTATCGCGGGTAGGGTCGGCGGCCCAGATCAAGGCGATGAAACAGGTGGCCGGGAAGTTGAAGTTGGAGTTGGCCCAGTTTGCCGAATTGGAAGCCTTTGCCCAGTTTGCCTCGGATTTGGACAAGGCGACCCAGGAGCAGTTGGCGCGGGGGCAACGGATTCGGGAAATGCTCAAGCAGCCCCAGTTCTCGCCGATTCCGGTGGAAGAGCAAGTGGCGATGATTTATGCCTGTACCAATGGCTATGTGGACGACTTGGCCCTTGCCCAAGTGCAACCATTCCTGACGGGATTGCGGGAGTACTTACGCACCAACAAGCCCCAGTTTGGGGAGATCATCCGCACCCAAAAACAACTGACGCCGGAAGCTGAAACCCTGCTGAAGGAAGCCATTACTGAATACAAGGCCAGCTTTACCGCTTAAGAGGAGGGCAGGAGATGCCGAGCCTGAAATCAATCCGGGACCGGATCAATTCGGTGAAAAACACCCGCAAGATCACGGAAGCGATGCGGCTGGTGGCGGCGGCCAAGGTGCGCCGGGCGCAGGAACAGGTGTTGGCAACTCGTCCGTTTGCCGACCGGTTGGCCCAAGTCCTGTACGGCCTGCAATCCCGGTTGCAGTTGGAAAACCTGGATGTTCCCTTGTTGCAGCAACGACCCGTGCGACGGGTGGCATTGGTGATCCTCTCGGGCGACCGGGGATTGTGCGGGGCCTACAACGCCAATGTGATTCGCCGGGCCGACCAGCGGATTCGGGAGCTGCAAGAGTTGGGACTCGAGTACACCCTGGTGCCTGTAGGCCGCAAAGCTACCCAGTACTTCAGTCGCCGGCAGCACCCGATTGACCGGTCATTTACGGGTCTCGAGCAAATTCCCACCGCTGCGGAAGCCCGCCGGATCAGCCAGGAAATGCTCAGTTTGTTTCTATCGGAGGACGTGGACCGGGTGGAACTCATTTATACCCGCTTTGTTTCCTTGATCAGTTCTCGCCCGGTAGTGCAAACCATCCTGCCCATGACGCTCCAAGGTTTAGAGCCGCAAGACGACGAAATTTTCCGGCTGACGACGCGGGAAGGTCGCTTTGCGGTGGAACGCCGTCCCCAAGCCCAACCGCCCGGGATGGTCTTTCCCCAGGAGATGATCTTCGAGCAGGACCCCGTGCAAATTTTCAGCGCCCTGCTGCCCCTTTACCTCAATAACCAGGTATTGCGGGCCTTGCAGGAAGCAGCAGCTAGTGAACTCGCAGCCCGCATGACGGCCATGAGTAACGCCAGCGACAACGCCAAGACCCTGATCAAAAACCTGACCATCTCCTACAACAAGGCCCGCCAGGCAGCGATTACCCAACAGATTATGGAGGTGGTCTCTGGGGCCAATGCGTTGAAAGACTAAATCACTCAGAAGCCTTGTTCTGGTCGGTAATCCGCTGGAACAGGTAACCCGTGCCCCGGGCCGTTAGGATCAAATCGGGGTTGCTGGGGTCATCTTCTAGCTTTGCCCGCAGGCGCGAGATATGCACATCTACCACCCGCGTATCCACATGGCGCTCCGGCGTATAACCCCAGACCTCTTGCAGAATATCGGTGCGGGAAAACGGCTCGCCAGACCGGCTCACCAGCAACTCCAACAGGCTGAATTCCATCCCCGTCAAACGGATGCGTTCGTTATTTTTGTAAACCTGCCGCTTGTTGAGGTCAATCTTGAGATTGTTGACAACAATCACCCCCGAACTGGGAATGTTGCTAGTGCTGCCATTTTTCTCCACCCGACGCAACACCGACCGGATGCGGGCTTCTAATTCCTTGGGTGAAAACGGTTTGACCACGTAATCATCCGCCCCCAATTCCAGGCCCGTAATCCGGTCCGCCACATCCCCCAGCGCCGTCAGCATGATAATGGGGACATCCGACTCCTTGCGCAGCTCTTGGCAGACCCCGTAGCCATCCAACTTGGGCATCATCACGTCTAACACCACTAGATGGGGATGTTCGCGGCGAAAGACCGTCAATGCCTCTTCCCCATCCGCCGCCGTCACCACATCGTAACCAATCATCGAGAGCCGCGTTTCTAAAATCCGGCGAATGCTCGCTTCATCATCCACTACTAAAATACGCTCTTTCCGGTTATCTAATGTTGTCGCTGCCATAGACCCACGCACCGTATCGGACGTCCTAACATTTAAGCAATCATGCTTAATTTTAACAGGGTTTACAACTACCCTCATCTTATTTTGATGTTATCCGATCTCTTTACGCGAATGCCGGATAGAGTAAAGAAATATTGCTATTGGTGATGAGGGGCGGTCATGGACACCATTTCCCAGGAGGAACTAGCCATCTACCTGGACATCGCGACAGAAGCGGCATGGGCGGGAGCGGCTGTGCTGCAGACGTACTGGGGTAAGCTGGCCGAGATCGAAGAAAAAGGTCGCAGTGGGGATTTGGTGACAGCCGCTGACCGGGAGTCGGAAGCCGCGATTTTGGCCGTTCTCCAGCGGCACTTCCCGACCCATAGCATCCTGGCGGAAGAGTCAGGCTGGCAAACGACGCGCCCGCAACCAGAATTTCTCTGGGCGGTGGACCCCCTCGACGGCACGACCAACTTTGCCCACCAGTACCCCTTCTACAGTGTTTCAGTCGGCTTGCTCTTTCAAGGCGAACCGGTCGTAGGCGTGGTGCTCGATCCCTTGCGTCAGGAACTGTTCCGCGCGGCTCGAGGCTTGGGCGCCACCCGTAACCGCCAACCCATGCAGGTCTCCCGCACGGACACCCTGGAGCGTAGCCTGCTGGTGACGGGCTTTGCCTACGACCGCCGGGAAACCCCGGACAACAACTACGCCGAGTTTTGCCACCTCACCCACCGGTGCCAAGGGGTTCGCCGGGGCGGTTCAGCGGCTATTGACCTGGCTTATGTAGCTTGCGGGCGGTTGGATGGCTATTGGGAACGGGGGTTATCGCCTTGGGACATCACCGCCGGCATTGTCCTGGTGCGGGAAGCGGGAGGGCTCGTCACAGCCTACGACGGCCAGCCGGTGGACGTTTTTTCTGGACGCTTGCTGGCTACCAACGGTTGGATTCATGCCGCCCTGAGTTACGCCCTTACCCACTGTACGACGCAGGTGCTTCTGGGGCCATGAGTTCCCACGCCTGGGCTACCAACTGGCTCAACCACGACCGCGTTGCTGGTTCCAGCAGCCCATCCTCCGCTAAAATTTGCGCCTGTAACTCGGCCAAAGATTGCCCTGCCGCTCGCCCCAAACGCACCACCCCGGCAATCGCCACCGCAATCCGGTCGGGACTCGGCGGTTGTTGCCGCAAGGCCGCAAATTCTTCCGGGGTCTGGGGAATCGGCGGTACCATCACGATCCACAATCAGTAAGTAACAGCGTAAAAGGATGCGCTCATTATTATGAGAAGATTGTAAACTTTTTTAAGGATGTTTCTAAGAATGTAACAAATTTTGGGGATTGATGCCGGTGATACAGGAGCTTTTGTACCGAGAAATTCCTTGTCCAGCGGTGGAGCGGGTGCGGGCGTGGTTACAGCAGTGGCGGGCGCCAGAGTTGACGGTAACGCCAATGCCTACCGGATTACACCTGCGGCAGGGGAGTGGGGAGTGGACGGTAGTGACTTGGGGGCTACAGCGAACAACCTACTTAAAAGTCTTCCGTTGGCAGGCCGGGCCAGGGGAGCGCCTGTGGTTGCGCCAGTTGACGGCTGACCTTGACCGGGAGTTCCCGCTTCAATACCCGGTTTTCCCCACCATTGACCTGACGCGAGATGACATTTTCACAGCGCTGGCTCCTCATTATCCGGCGACGGTGCATTTTTTCCAGAAAATCCCCAATGGCGCGTATGACCTGAAGCGAGTGTACTGGTGGGAGCAACGCTGGCGCCAGGGTGTACAGAATCCCCAGGTCAATCAGGTTTTGTTTGCTGGTACTGTGAACGCCCGACCGGACTACGACTTGATTTATGTGGGAGGCGCGCTGGGCGTCATTCATGCAGCAGTGATGGCGCGTTTGGGATATCGGGTCTTGTTGATTGAGCGATTACCGTTTGGGCGAATGAATCGAGAATGGAATATCTCCCGTAGCGAGTTGCAAACCCTAATTGACCTGAATCTATTTACCGCTGCGGAAATTGAGCGCACCATTGCCTGTGAGTACGAGGACGGATTTCACCAGTTTTATTGGCCGGAAGTTCCCCCCAAGGTGCGCGCGCCGGTGCTCCATACCCCGACTGTGTTGAACATCGCCCTGGACGCCCAGAAGTTATTGCAACTGGCTGGAGAGAAATTACGGCGGGCTGGGGGCGATATCTGGGATGAGGGTGAATTTATCAAAGCCGACGTCGGCGCCCAGGGGGTCACGGTGCAGTTTCGTTGTCTGCGCACTGGTCAAATTCAGCAGGTGACCGGTCGGTTACTGGTGGATGCGATGGGAACGGCCTCGCCGATTGCTTGGCAGTTGAACGGTGGACGGGCCTTTGACAGTGTGTGTCCCACGGTAGGAGCGGTGTTGCGGGGGCTGGACCCGCAGGTGTGGGACCGGCGTTACGGGGATGTCCTGCACAGTCACGGCGATATTTCCCGGGGGCGGCAGTTGATCTGGGAGTTGTTCCCAGGGGCGCGGGATGAATTAACAGTGTATTTGTTTCACTATCACCAGCCCTGCCCACAAAATCCGGGTTCCCTTCTGGAACTGTACGAAGACTTTTTCCATATCTTTCCCGAATACCGCCGCTGCGACCTGGAGCAGTTGCAATGGGTCAAAGCGACATTTGGCTACATTCCGGGCCATTTCAGTAGCAGCTTTGGGGAACGTCGGGTGGCTTGGGACCGGGTGATCAGCATTGGCGATGCAGCGGCGTTGCAGTCCCCTCTGGTGTTTACCGGCTTTGGGTCCCTCGTGCGCAATCTCCCCCGTCTAACCGATTTACTGGACACAGCGCTGCGACATGATCTACTCGATGCCAATTCCCTCAACGTCATCCGGGCTTACCAGGGCAATACATCGGTCACTTGGCTCTTTTCCAAGGGGATGATGGTGCCCACGGGTAAGCAACTGCCGCCGGCCCACATCAACAGCATTCTCAACACCTTTTTTGGGTTATTGGCCAAGGCGCCGCCGGAAGTCGCCGACCGCTTCATCAAAGACCGTAGCGGCTGGTGGGAATTTACCCATATGGCCCTCAAGGCGGCATGGACCAACCCGCTGATTTTGGTTTGGATTTGGCCCCTGACGGAGTGGCAGGAAATGCTTCGCTGGTTACGCAGCTACGTCATATTCACTTGGGAAGCGCTAGTGAGTGCAGTGTTGCTGCCTTGGTGGCCTGTCGTTTTGCGGTGGGGACAACCCTGGTTAGAAAAGCACTTCCCCAAATGGTGGCTGCTATGGCTGGCGCAGAGTTATCACCTGGGCTACAGCGTCGGGCGACCACGGGTAGAACGGCGGTTGTCGGTGTCCTCCTAGCCCGCGTATCATGCTAACGGTGGTCAGGGGGGAACCCATGGAATACGACTTGCGCCATCGCTACCGTTGCGACCTGGTCCCGATACCCACGGGTCAACGGGGAGCCGATGTCATTCAGGGCTTAACGCGCCGTCCCAAAACCCTACCCAGCTACTACTTCTATGACCAACGGGGTTCGGAATTGTTTGAACAAATTTGCAATTTACCGGAGTATTATCCTACCCGCACCGAACAGAAAATCTTAGCGTCTGCGGCTCCAGAAATTGCTGCGCTGACTGGCCCGTGCGACCTCGTGGAGTTAGGCAGTGGCAGCTCCCGCAAAACTCGCCTGCTTCTGGATGCCTACAGCCAATTACAGGGAGATTGCACTTATATCCCCATTGACGTCAGTACCACAATGTTACAAACCACAGCGCTCCATCTCTTGGCCGACTATCCTTGCCTATTTATCCATGCCCTAGCAGGTGTTTATGAAACCGCGTTAGAGCACTTACCTCCTTCAGCGCGAGCACGTTTACTCATCTTCTTAGGCAGTACCATTGGTAACTTATCTCCCCAAGAAGAGGGCCAATTCCTGCGCCAAATCTATCTCAGCCTTAGCCCAGGTGATCACTTTTTACTAGGAGTTGATTTGCAAAAGGACATTCACGTCTTGACAGCAGCCTATAATGATAGTCAAGGAGTCACAGCCGCCTTCAACCTCAACATTCTGCGCCATCTCAATCATTGCTTCAGGGGCAACTTTAGCCTAGACCGTTTTACCCACTGGGCGTTTTATAATGAGGAACTGCACCAGATTGAAATGCACCTGGTTAGTTTAGAGTATCAAGTCATCCAGTTACTGGATTTAGGTTTAGAGGTGGACTTGAGGGCCCAGGAAACAATTCGCACGGAAATTTCCCGCAAGTTTGATGTCACTTTAATGGCCAAACAACTCGACTGCCACGGTTTACCAGTGCAACGGGTCTGGCAGGATGAGCAAAAGTGGTTTGCTTTATTGCTATGTAAACGGGTATAGTGACGCACAAATGACAACAGCAGTAGGCAGCAAATACGAACTTTTTGAAAAGATACATCGCCGCTGGTTGAAGTGGACAACTCCTATTTTAGGAACCATACCAGCGAAAGGGTATTGGGCTTCCAGTTGGGAATACTATCAAAACTATTGCGGGCAATTACCGGGTTTAGAATACCATGTTTGTTATCCAGGTTATGAAGTTACTTACAGGCTACCGCACACCATTCACACCGACATTCACCCCTGCTTTTCCCAGCGAGCACATCGGCAGATACCTGAGACCTACTGGCTGACCGTACCAGAGGGCACCATTCTGAGAGCGTATCGTTCTATGGGCAGTGTTGTCGCGCATGATGGTCGCGTCATTCATGACAGCTCCCGCCAGTGTGGGCTACCAGTTGCAGAAAATGAAGCCTTGCACCTTAAATTTCCAACCACTCGGGCAGTAGACCACACCATCGCAGTCATGACGGATGGCGGTGGTGGCATAAACTATTGGCATTGGCTGTTTGATATCTTGCCAAAATTCTATTTAATGCAGAAAGAAGCAATCTGGCCTAAGATTGACTACTTTCTGGTTGATAAGCCCCTACCGCAACTACAGATAACTCTAGATATTTTAGGCATCAGCAAAGAGCAAATTATGTATACCAAGTTCAGTCACTCCTTGAAATGTCCTTTGGTAGTTCTACCAAACTATATTCGAGAAAAGCCGAGGTGGATTTTAGATTTCTTAAGGAGTTCCTTTTTGCCGCGGCAAAATCTCGATGTGTCTAGTAATAAGAAAATTTACATTAGTCGTAGAAAAGCCAAAAGGCGAAAAATTGCTAATGAAGACCAAGTTTTAGACTATTTGACTCGCCGCGGATATACAGCTTACTGCTTGGAAGATCTAAGTTTCTCGGAGCAAATTAGTTTATTCCGAAATGCAAAATATGTTATCGGCTTGCACGGGGCCGGTTTAACGAATATCGCCTGGTGTGAACCGGGTGGGCGAGTTCTGGAGATTTTTCCCGATGTACCTCGGCGCGATTGTTACTGGATATTGGCCAATCAGGTGGGTTTGGATTACTACTACTGGTACCCAACTAGTCAAAACGGCAGTTACGATGCTGACATTTGGATTGACACACGAGCATTTGCCCAAGTCGTTGACCACTTTGAGAGTTGATGAACCTCGCGAATGTTGAATTTTGTTGAAGCGGCAGGCTTGCTCCCCTGGTCTTGTGTTAACGTATTTTCAAACGTCAAACGTGTCAAGCGCGGGGAGGAGGTGAGAATAAGGGTAATGGAAGGTCTGACGACAAAAGAGGGGATTCAAATTAAACGTCAAATTGCCACGGCTGAACAGGAGGCGCTGGGCGTTAAAAACTGGCCGATTTGGGAAAAAGAAGTGTCAGAGTTCCCATGGACGTACACAACCCAAGAAACCTGTTATTTCCTGGCGGGAGAGGTGACGGTAACGCCGGTGAATGGGGAACCGGTAACTGTGCGCGCCGGTGATTTGGTGGTTTTTCCCAAAGGTCTGCAATGTACGTGGAAAATTACCCAACCCGTTCGCAAGCACTATCGTTTTGACTAGAGCGCTAGTCCCAAGGAGCATATGGAGCGCATCTTATTTACGCCGATGGTCCGAGAATCATTCGGCCAGCCGCCGCAACCAATAGACATTCCCTTGACCCGTCTGGATACCTCAACGGCGGAAACGTTTAAGAAACAGTGTTTGGATTGCCTGGGCGGCCAGAGCAAGGTTGTTGGGATTAACCTCAGCGCGGTGGATTTCATGGACAGCAGGGGCCTGGGGGCGCTGGTCAGTTGCAGTAAACAAGTACAGGCGCTGGGGGGCCAGGTGTTTCTAGTCGCGCCGCAACCCCAAATTCTCGTGCTGTTGGAGACGGTTGCGCTCCACCGGTTTATTCCGATTTACCTGAAACGGGAACATTTTGAGCAAAATCTCGATCCTGACCGGTTCTAGAGACGGATTGCGCCTTGTCAAATAGACGGTGGCTCGCTTATCGTAGCGGATAGCTTTTGTGTCGTTTTTGTTACTAAATCATGACCCTACCGGATAGCCCGACTCGTCCTGCGGTGGGAATGAATGCACCGACCCCGCTGCGGCCCCAATTGACGACCTGGGATGGCATTGCGCTGATTGTCGGCATTGTTGTCGGTGTGGGTATCTTTGAAACGCCGGTGTGGGTCGCAGCCAATCTGACCAGCGGCTGGCAGATGCTGGGAGTGTGGTTGTTGGGTGGTTTTCTATCGTTGGTGGGTGGGTTGTGTTTTGCGGAGTTGGGCGCGGCCTATCCCCATCCTGGCGGCGTCTATCACTATCTCGACCGCATGTTTGGCTCACGGCTGGCCTTTTTGTTTGGCTGGGCGCGCATGACAGTTATCCAGTCGGGTTCGATTGCGCTCCTAGCCTTTGTCTTTGGCGACTATTGCAGCCAGTTGTGGCGGTTGGGGGACTATAGCGCGTCGTGGTATGCAGCGGCGGTAGTGCTCCTGTTGACCGGCTGTAACTGGTTGGGAGTGAAACCGGCCAAATGGCTACAGGCGGGGTTGAGTGGGGCCAAGGTGCTAGGGTTGTTGCTGGTGGTGGTGGCTGGTTGGCGGGCTGTGGGTGTCATGTCTGAGTCAACACCGTCAACGACCACGTTTAACCTGGGACTGGCCTTGATTTTCGTCTTGTTTACCTACGGTGGGTGGAATGAGGCGGCCTACATTTCAGCGGAGTTGCGGCATGTGCGTCGAACGATGCCACGGGTGTTGCTAGGGGGTATCGGCCTAGTGACAGTGTTATACCTGCTGGTGAATTGGGCCTACCTGCGGGGGTTGGGTCTCAACGGGATGGCGGCGTCGCAAGCGGTGGCAGCGGAACTGATGCGCCAGACGTTTGGACCGGCAGGGGTGGCCTTGACAAGCGGGTTAATTGCCCTGTCGGCGCTGGGAGCCATCCAAGGAACCATGATCACTGGCGCCCGCACCAATTACGCGCTGGGCCAGGATTTTTCCTTGTTCCGGGGATTGGGCGTCTGGAACCAACGCTGGGATTCGCCCGTCGCTGCATTAGCTTTCCAAGGGGTGGTATGTCTCGCTTTGGTAGGCTTGGGGACGGTGACCCGCAAGGGGTTTGCCACGATGGTGGATTACACGGCGCCGGTGTTCTGGCTGTTCATGCTGTTGACGGGCGTAGCGCTCATCGGTTTGCGATGGCGGGAACCAGACCGGGTGCGACCGTTTCGAGTGCCGGGCTATCCCCTGACACCGCTGCTGTTTTGCGCCACCTGTGGCTACCTGCTCTACGCCAGTCTGGCCTACACCGGCATTGGCGCGCTGGTGGGGGTGGGGGTGCTGGCGGTGGGCTTGCCGTTCAGTTTCCTGCCCAAATCGACCTAAATCCTCTCTGCCCGGTTCATGCGTAATGTGGTCAACGACGTTTGTGTGGAGGTGGTATCCGATGGTGCGTACATCTATGCTTTGGCTGACCGGTATTGGTCTGGGGGTGGCGGCTATGGTTCCCTGGGTGGTTCTGCCGTTGCGGGCCTTGCCCGACCCACCGGCTCCAGCGGAAGTAGCCCCATCCGAGGTCACTGAGTTTGTCGCTAAAGACGTTCCCTACGTCCCCACGCCCCAACCGGTCGTGGATGCCATGCTCAAACTGGCAAATGTCAATAGTGAGGACGTGCTGGTGGATTTGGGGAGCGGCGATGGACGCATTGTCATCAGCGCTGTTAAAAATCATGGGGTAAAAAAAGCAGTCGGCATCGAGATTGACCCTGCCTTGGTGGCCGAAAGTCGCCGCAATATCGAAGCTGCTGGTATCGCTGACCGGGCCGAAATTATCCAGCAAAACTTGTTCGACGCAGATTTGAGCAAATATACTGTAATTACGATGTACTTGCTGCCGAGCGTCAATTTACGCCTGCGTCCCAAGTTGTTACGGTTGCGACCGGGAACGCGAATTGTCTCCCACGCCTTTGATATGGGGGAATGGCAGCCGGATAAGGTGCAGCAAGTTGATGGGCGGACGATTTACCTGTGGATTGTGCCGGAACCGAGCAAGCTGCCGCCCCATTTGCGCAAGGAAGTCAAGGAGTGACTAGACTCGCAGCCAGATGCCCCAGCGGTCGAGGCCGTAGAGGGCGACCCACCATAACGCGACCATCGCCAGGGCAAACCCGAGCGACCCCCACCATGGCCCTAGCCAGGGCAAGAAAGCCTGTTCAAACAGCCAGGTGACCAGAGGCGTTTCGCCGACCCGATAAAAACGCAGGCTCCGCCCTAGCAGACCGGCTCCAACAAACAACACGAGGGCATTGCGTCCCAAAACGACCCATGGCCAACACCAGCCCTGTCGCCCGCGTTCCTCGACCCAGGCGTATAACCCAGCTAGGATGAGGCAGGCCCACCCCCCCGTCCACAACACGTAGGAACCAGTCCACAGGGGTTTGTTCCAGGGCAACACCGTCCCCCAGCCATAACCCAGCACCAGCAAGCTCAATCCCCCCAGCGCGAGGCTCGACGTGGAGCCGCCCCGTTGCAGCCAGAGACCGGCTTCCAGCCCTAACAACACTGTGACCAGCGCCGGCAACGTCCCCAGCAGGCTTTCGGGGTCGCCCTGACCAAAAAAGGGAGCCAAGGGGTAGAGATGCTGTGGGCTAAAAATCTGGCGGTCAAGCCACGCGCCCCAATTTCCGGTTGGTGTGAGCGGGTCAATGCCACCGCCAGGTACAGGTACGGCTGTCAATAACAGCGCATGACCCACCAACAGGCTAACCATAATGGCGCGACGTTGCCAGGTCGGGGTCCATTGGTACACCACCGTGGCGCCTAGGTAACACAGGCCAATCCGTTGCAGGACACCTAACAGGCGTAGCCGTGACCAGTCGTAGGTGGGAAAGCCGTTTAGTAGTAATCCCAACCCTATCAAAATGCCAGTGCGCCGCAGGATGCGCTGAGGGGTTAACCGGCGGGTCAACGGGATAGCAACCCCCATGATGAATAAGAAAAAGGGAAAAATGCAATCGGTAGGCGTACACCCATGCCAGGCGGCGTGCCGGAGGGGTGGCAAGACGTAGTTCCAGTCACCGGGGTTATTGACGAGAACCATGGCCGCCATGGTCATGCCCCGGAAGACATCCAAACTTACCCAGCGCTTTGTCATCACCGTTGCGGGAGTATGTCGCTATGGCTGGGCAATGGCCGCCCTTTGTTTGCGTCGCTAGTCCGCTCCATCGGCTGGGACTGGTTCCAATTCTTCCACTTGGAGGTGCGCCTTGAATTTAGGGTCAAATTGCACCACAATCGGCAGGTTGGCTGTCAGGGGACGACCTTGCCAGGTTTTGATCACTTCCACCACTGTGCCAACTTGCCCCTGGAGATTATAGGGTTTGCCCTTGTACTGGGGATGATGGTACACCACGACGGGAGCTTTGACCCGCACCGTTTGACCGACTTGAAAGGGAGACTCCTGACTCATGATGGTTTTAGAGGGTTGCTGTGTTGATCCTGACACGAAATGCCCCCCTTCAGCGCCCGCGTAGTACGGGATTGGTTGGTTCTTCTTCTGCTTCAGGTGTGGGACTGGGTTCAGGAGTCGGCGCCACCAGACGCAGTTGGAGTTGATAGGAGCCTCGGCCACCGGCAATTTTGATCCCGTACACGCCTGGCAGGGATAGCTTATAGGTACCTTCGCGGATATTTTCTTGCGCTTGCTGGTTGGGGTAGATGAGATGGGCTGTGAGCAGAGGATCGCTAGCGGTTAAAGCCAACACCAGTTCCAAGGGAGCGCTGCCGGGGTTGGGGTTCGCCTTGAAGGTGTAGAGGTGGGTTTCTGCTGTCTGGAGGACTCGTTCTGTCTGAAAGGTGCTGTTGGGTGGCAAGTCAATTTCCATCGTGCGGGCAATGGGTTGAGCCTCAGGATTGGGAGTGGCGACGGGTGTCGTGGGGGCTGGGCTGGGTTCGACGCGCCGGATGCGCTGGCTGACCAATGCCTGGAACGGAATACTCAGAAGGCCAATCACGATTAGTGCGACCGCCGTGATGGCTCCGTATTTCCAAACCACGCTATGGAAGATGGGCGGTGGCGTCACCTGGGTTGGCGGCGAGGGACGACGGATGGTTGTGGGTGCTGGTGCCGCCGCTGTGACAGTAGAGACACGGGTTGGGGGCGGCGGGGTGTCCAACAGATGAAAACTGCGCAAGGCGGCCAGCACTTCCCCGGCGTTGGCGTAGCGTTTGCTGTAGTGGTAGCGTACCATGCGGTCAAGGACGGTTCCCAGGGCATGACTCACCTGCACCCCTGGTCGCCAGACCAGTTCGCCAGTTTGGGGGTCACTCTCCAGTTGGTCGGGTTGCTTGCCGGTGAGCGCGCAAATGGCCACAATTCCCAGGCTGTAAATATCGCTGGCGAATTGGGGTTTCCCTTGGGCCTGTTCAGCGGGGGCATACCCGACTGTGCCAATGGCGACCGTGGCCCCTGTCCGTTGTTGGGCTGCCGCCTGGGGGTCGCGGATTTGTTTGACGGCGCCAAAGTCAATCAGCACCAGCTTGCCATCGGATTTACGGCGGATTAAATTATCCGGTTTGATGTCCCGGTGGATGACGCCGTTGCGGTGGACAAAATCGAGGGTGGTCAGGACATCAGCCAGCAGCCGCACCACTTTTTCCTGGGGCCAAGGCACGCCCTTTTGCATTTCCTGACTCAGGGGATGACCCTCGATAAACTCCTGCACCAGGTAGAACTCGCCATCTTGCTCGAAATAGGCCAGCAGAGAGGGGATTTGGTCGTGCTTGCCCAATTTTTCCAAAATCTCGGCTTCGCTATTGAACAACCGGCGGGCAGTGGTGACCACAAATTCATCCTGGCTGTCGGGTTTGAGGTGTTTAACGACACAGGCGGGTTGTCCTGGTCGCTGGGTATCGCGGGCCAAGTAGGTCGTGCCAAATCCGCCTGAACCCAAGGTTTTCACGACGACATAGCGCCCGGCTAGTTTTTCTCCTGCTTGCATGCCCCGGCCCTCCCCGGCGTTCACCGCTATTATGACCGATAGTTCCCCCGTTTTCAGCAGGAATGATCACTGGCCACACCCGCTTACTTGCCGTTTTGGGCGACCCTGTCCACCACTCCCTTTCTCCCCTGATGCATAATGCCGCTTTGGCCCATGCCCAGGTAGATGCCTGCTATGTAGCCCTGCCAGTGCCGGCTGACCATCTGGGGGAGGTGCTATCGGCCCTGTGGCACACCCAATGGCTGGGGTTGAACATTACCATTCCCCACAAACAACGGGTGATGCAATATGTGACCGACCTGACACCGGCGGCCCAGGCGATTGGCGCCGTCAATACCCTGTATCGCGGGGCATCGGGCTGGTGTGGGGCGAATACCGACGGCCTGGGTTTTGTGCAACCCCTGGCGGGCTGGTCTGGGGAAATGGCTGTCGTGTTGGGCTACGGGGGGGCGGCGCGGGCCGTGGTTTGGGGATTACAACAGATAGGTTGCACAGCCATTCACGTGTTTAGTCGCCAGCCCCAGCAACCCGTCATGCCCCCCGCCCAACTCCACCCCTGGTCTGACTTGCCTGTCTATCTCCCCCACGCCGATTTAGTGGTGAATACGACACCCCTAGGGATGACGCCCGATGTGGCTGCCAGTCCTTTGACCCCTGAGCAACTGCAAACACTCCCCGCTGGCGCTTGGGTGTACGACCTGATTTACACGCCCCGCCCGACGCAATTGCTCCGTTGGGCCGCCGCCTTGGGGTATCCCACACAGGATGGTCTGGCGATGTTAGTTGGGCAAGGCGCCGCCGCTTGGGAATACTGGTTTCAGCGAGCAGCTCCCTTGTCGGTGATGACCGCCAGTCTCGAACAGTATTTCCAAGAGAGCCTTCAACCGATGTCCGCCAGCGCCGTTGCCGGTCCCACCAGCGAAACCCAGGGGTGACGTAGATAGCGCTGGGCAGCTCGCCAGAGGTGTTCGGGAGTCAACTGCCGGATCAATTGGGGGAAGAGGAAATCGTAGTCAGCGCCCAACCCCAGCACCTCATACCAACCCAACAGTTGGGCAATTTGGGCGTTGGTTTGCTTGCCGAGCGCATACTGCCCCAACAGCTTGCTGCGCGCCGTCAGGAGTTCCGCCTCCGGTAACGGCTCTGCCAACAACCGCTGCATTTCGGCGGCCAGTTTCACCAGGGCTAAACGCGTATTGGCTGCTGCCGTTCCCAAATACACCCCAAAGGGCGCTGGTTGCCAACGGGTGGGATAAAACGCCGACACATCGTACGCCAGCCCCTGCTTTTCCCGCAATTCCACAAACAACCGGCTCGATAATCCATTACCCAGATAGGTGCTCAGCAACTTCATCGCTGGATAGTCGGCCGAATGCACCGCTGGCCCCGGATATCCCAGCATCACTAGACTCTGTTGCGTCGGGCGAATGGTGCGCAAGGGTGCCACTGGCGGTTCTGGCGTCGGTACAGGAGGGGGCTGCCAGTCCACTGCCGGTGCTGACCAATCGGCGAAACAACGTTCCACCCAGGCTCGTACCCGTTCCGGTTCCACCCGCCCGCAGATACTCACCACTGTGTGAGCAGGACAGAAATAGCGTTGATGGTACGCCCGTAAATCCTCAGGCGTTAAATTCCTCACTGATTCCAGGGTGCCTAAGGTGCTGACGCTGTAAGGATGATGGGGATAGAGCGTCCGGCGCAACTGGTCATAGGCCAGATGAAACGGCTGTTCCTGTTGCAGGCGTAAATTCTGGAGGGTCAATTCCCGTTCCAAGGCCACCTCGGGGTCAGGAAAGGTCGGCAGACGCCAGAGCTCCGAGGCCAACTCAAACAACTCCGGGAAATCGCCGGTAACTGCCTTCAATCCCAGCACGAAGTAATCGGGCGCTGCCTCTGTCCCCAAACTGGCTCCTAGGGATTCCACCGCCAGCGCGATGTCTTGGGCCGAACGCCGCTGGGTTCCCTTGGTCAAAGTGGCCGCCAGCAAATGATTGAGGCCCCACTGGTGAGGCAGTTCTGCCAACATCCCCGGTCGTAAAAACAACCGCGCTGCCACAATGTCCGCCGCCGGATTGTCCACCACCACCAGCGTCAAACCGTTGTCTAAGCGCCAGCGGAACCACCGTCCCTGGAGCGAACTGGCTGGCTGCACTTCCAGACTCATACGGCCACCCCTGGCTGCAACCACAACCGCACGGCCTGCTCGGGATGGAGATAACGACACGCCAACTGTTGCAGGGACTCCGGGTCAAATTGGCTCAATCGGTCGCGGTACTGCATCCCCTGTTCCAACCAACCCACGTAGTGATAGTAGCCATACAGTTGCGCCATTTGCTGGGGCGTTTCCATGGCAAAGGTGTAAGCGTGCAGCAATTGTCGCTTCGCCCGCCGCAGTTCGTCAGGAGAGACGGGGTGGTGTTGGAGCGCCAGCATTTCCGCTGCAATGACCTCCTGCACCTGCTCCGGACAGACTCCCTCGTTCAACCAGGCGGTTAGTTGCCAGTGCCCCCCAGCCAGTTGGTGTTGGTAACAGGCGTCAATGTCCTGCACCCATCCCCATTCCTCCCGCAAGCGTTGGGTCAAGCGGGCCAACCGTCCCCCCGTCAAAATGGCGGCCAGCAAATCCAATCCCCAGCCCGTCGCGGCATCCTGCGTTTCTGGCACCTGCCATACCCACCACAGCCGTCCCTGTTCTGCTTGGGGCCAGACGAGTTGGCGGTACACCGGTTGCACCCATGGCGGAGCAGCCAGACGGGGCGTGGTTGCTTGCGTTTCCTGGGAACCTGGACAAACCTCCTCCAGTACTGCCAGTAGCTGTTCCCAAGGCACAGCGCCTACCACTACCACCACCATGTTGCCAGGGTGGTAATACTGCCGGTGAAACTGCTGCAACACGGCCGGTGTAATGCGCGCCAGCGTTTCATCCGTTCCCAAAATCGGTCGTCCGTAGGGATGGTCCGGATAGCAATGTTGATAGATCACCTGTTGGCCGACCCAATCAGGATGGTCTTGGGCCTGGCGCAGCTCTTCGGCAATCACCGCCTGTTCCTGTTCCCAGGCCTCCGCCGCCAAATCCGGTCGCAGCAACACATCCGCCAAAGCCATCAAACTCTCGCGCCAGTGGTCTAGTGACGTCAGGACATAGTAATGGGCGTAATCCTGGCTGGTCGCTGCATTGGTCAAACCGCCATGCTGTTCGATCAAACGGTCGAAAGCGCCTGCGGGAAATTGCTCACTGCCGCGAAACACCATGTGTTCTAGGGCATGGGCCAAGCCATTGTAAACCGCCGGTTCGACTGCCGCCCCCGCCCGTACCCAAAACTCAATCGCCACCACTGCGGTCGGCTGGTAGTGATAAACCACCTGTAACCCGTTGGTTAGGGTGATGGTATGTACCGGCGCGTTTGGGTAAACCAATTCGGACAAGAATACGCCTCCCTCTCTGACTGCCAGAGTGATGATGAATCATGCAGCTATTCCCAAACCCAACCGGATGACGAGTAGTTTTCTATTGTAGCGCGAACATTCCTCGTCACATTGGTCTCACGCAGGTTGGAGATGCTGCCTTAAGCGGGGTACATTAAATGAGAATATGCTTGTGCGGAATGCCTATGCCCCGTGTACTGGTAACGGAACCGATTGACCCCGCTGGGATTGAGATTCTGGCCCAGGTAGCCCAAGTAGACCAGCGCCATGACCTTACCCCAGCAGAATTACAGGCGTGTATTGGCGAGTACGACGCGTTGATGGTGCGCTCGGCCACCAAAGTCACAGCGGACATCATTGCTGCCGGGCGCAATCTCAAAATCATTGGCCGAGCCGGGGTTGGCGTGGACAACATTGACGTTGCAGCGGCTACGCGCCAGGGGATTGTGGTGGTCAATTCTCCCGAAGGCAACACTATTGCTGCTGCCGAGCACACGATTGCCCTGATGCTGGCCCTGTCTCGCTTTATTCCCCAGGCAGACCAGAGCGTCAAAAGTGGCGCGTGGAACCGCAAGGAATTTGTCGGGGTAGAGGTGTACAAAAAAACCCTGGGCATTATTGGGTTGGGGAAAATTGGTTCGCACGTGGCGACGATTGCGCGGGCGATGGGAATGCGCCTGCTGGCCTACGACCCCTACATTGCTAAGGAACGAGCCGAACAGTTGGGCTGCACGTTGGTGGAATTAGACATTCTCTTACGGGAAGCGGATTACATCACGCTGCACATTCCCAAAACACCCGACACGACCCATCTCATCAACCGAGAGAGTTTCAAAAAGATGAAACCCACCACCCGGATCATTAACTGTGCGCGGGGTGGTTTGATTGACGAAGTGGCGTTGGTGGATGCCTTGCGGGAAGGTCGGATTGCCGGCGCCGCTTTGGACGTGTTTGAACAAGAGCCGCCGGTGAACAGTCCCTTGTTACTCCTGGGCAAGGAGGTGGTTTTAACGCCCCACCTAGGCGCTTCCACGGTCGAAGCCCAGAGCAACGTGGCCACTGATGTTGCCGAGCAAATTCGCGATGTGTTGCTGGGGTTGCCGGCCCGTTCGGCGGTGAATATCCCCGGTCTAAGCGCCGATGTATTAACCCGGTTAAAGCCATATCTGGAACTGGCAGAAATTCTCGGCAACCTAGCAGGACAATTGGCTGGGGGGCGGGTGGAAACCCTAGAAGTGCGGCTGCAAGGGGAGTTAGCTAACCAAGCCAGCCAGCCGGTGGTGATTGCTGCCATCAAAGGGTTACTGGGACCGGCCCTACAGGAGCGAGTCAACTATGTCAACGCAGCCATCGAAGCCAAAGAACGCGGCATTCGAGTCGTAGAAACCCGGGATGAATCGGTGCGGGACTACAGCGGGTCATTGGTCGTCACCGCCCAAGGCAGTCAAGGGGGACACAGCGTGGCCGGCGCGTTGTTAGGCACGGGAGAATTGCGCATTACGAGCATTGACGGTTTTCCCATCAGCGTCGCGCCCACCCGCTACATGCTCATCACCTTGCACCAGGATATGCCCGGCATCATTGGTAAGATTGGTTCCCTGCTGGGCAATTTGAATGTCAACATCGCCAGTATGCAGGTTGGGCGAAAACTGGTGCGCGGCGATGCAGTGATGGTATTAAGCGTGGACGATCCCTTGCCCGATGGTGTAGTGGAAAAAGTGCTGCAAGTGCAGGGGATTCAGGATGCGTATGTGGTGAATTTGTAACCCGAGCTAGCGATTGAGAGGAAAACCATGGTTGCTGTTGCAGGCGCTAGGGAATGGACCGATGCGGAATGGCTGGCGTTACCCCAGGATGGGCATCGTTACGAGTTAGTAAATGGGGAGTTAGTAGACATGGGGAGCGCTGGGATGGCACATGGCGAAATTGGGGCCTATCTGGGCGGATGTCTAGCCATCTATGTCCGGCGCCACAAGCTAGGGATTGTTTGCGATGGTAGCACGGCATTTACTCTTAAAAGCGGCAACCGGCGTTCTCCGGACATTGCGTTTGTCAGGCGGGAAAGATTACAGGGATTCACTCAACCATTCCACGGTTTTTTTGCTGGATCGCCAGACTTGGTAGTAGAGATTCTATCGCCTGGCAATACGGTTGCGGAAATGCACGAAAAAATTGAGGAATATTTCCAGAATCAAACCCGGCTAGTGTGGGTGATTCACCCGGCAGAACGGTTTGTTTTAGTTTATCACCAACCTGAACCGGACAGCTTCCTACGCATCAACGATATTCTGGATGGCGAAGATGTGGTACCAGGCTTTACCTTACCTGTAGCAGAACTTTTCCCATCATGGGAATTTTAATCCCCATCCAACCGACTTTTACTCAACTGCACAATACATGATTGCGCTGCTCCCAATCCAAACCCCAACCCCGCTCCAATCACCACAAAATACTGCCGGTGTAAACGCTGGTAAAGCTCACTTTCAAACCGCAGTCGGTTAAAATCGCGGTGCCCTATGTAAGAAACTGCCAGTCCTAAGACTGCCCCTACTAAACCGGCTATGAACCCCGATGCCAGTGTGGTTTGGAGCTTGACAGCTTTTTTCATGACTGTGGGTTGATCACGATAACCATACCCCTCTAGCTTGTTCAAAGAGAGGCTAGGAAGTGCACCTTGCGAGCCAGGGGATGCCCAGCATAGATGACTTCGCTATAGTTTCATAATAGAAAAGAACAAGCCACTGAGATAGTTGATTCATGAAAATCTTGCATTTTCCCCTAGGACCGCTCCAACTGGGATTTCCCTTGACGCAAGTGCAGAAAGTAATCCCTTACCCAACCGTTTTCAGCAGTGGTCAAAAACCCATCGGCTTAGCCCATTTCGAGCAGCAAGAAGTCATCGTTCTAGATTTACATCAGTATTTGTTTGGTCAACCTAGCGTCGCAGCGCCCACCCACTTGATCATTGCCCGCAACGGTCAGGAACTGTACGGCATTCCCTGTGGCGTGATACCGGCTTTGGTGGATGTGGCACCTGACCAACTCCAACCACTGCCCCCCACCTATCGGCAAGCGGATACCTTGGGACTCGCCAGCCATGTAGTGCGTCTGCACAACGATACCCTGACGCTGTTTTTGCTGGACAGCCAACGCCTCGCCTCGCTCTGCACGCCTTCGCCTGCGTTATGATAGGGGCATGAGTGAAACGACACCCATTCATCTACCCAAAACGAGCGAATCCGAGCGGCTCAAGCGCATTCGGCACACGGCCTCCCATGTGATGGCGATGGCAGTGCAACGGCTATTTCCCAAAGCCAAAGTTACGATTGGACCGTGGATCGAAGACGGGTTCTATTACGACTTTGACCACCCGGAACCATTCACTGAACAGGACCTAAAAGCCATCAAAAAAGAGATGGTCAAAATTATCAAGAAAAAACTGCCGGTAATCCGCGAGGAAGTTAGCCGGGAAGAAGCCCTGCGCCGTATTCAAGCGCTCAATGAACCCTACAAATTAGAAATCCTAGCCGACATTAAAGAGGAACCCATCACGATTTATCACCTGGGGGATGAGTGGTGGGATTTGTGTGCAGGTCCGCATCTGGATAATGTCGGTGAACTTAACCCTGATGCAATTGAACTGGAAAGCGTCGCAGGGGCCTACTGGCGGGGAGATGAACGCAATCCCATGCTCCAGCGGATTTATGGCACTGCTTGGGAGACTCCTGAGCAATTGCAGGCGTATTTGCAGCGCAAGCGGGAAGCATTACGGCGTGACCACCGGCGATTGGGTCAAGAATTAGATTTGTTCAGTATTCAAGAGGAAGCAGGGGGGGGATTGGTCTTCTGGCATCCGAAAGGCGCCCGCATGCGGTTATTGATTGAAAACTACTGGCGAGAAGCCCACTTGCGAGCCGGTTATGAGTTGCTCTATACGCCCCATCTAGCCCACTTAGACCTTTGGAAAACGTCAGGGCACTGGGACTTTTATCGGGAGAGTATGTTTGATGCTATCACGGTTGAGTCCCAGGAATATCAACTCAAACCGATGAATTGCCCCTTCCATGTGTTGACGTATAAAACCCATCTCCATTCCTACCGCGAATTGCCGATTCGTTATGCCGAATTAGGAACGGTTTATCGTTACGAACGGTCGGGAACATTGCATGGGTTGATGCGAGTGCGGGGTTTTACCCAGGATGATGCTCACATCTTTTGTTTGCCGGAACAGGTG
Source organism: Gloeomargarita sp. SKYG116 (assembly GCA_025056115.1). Lineage (GTDB taxonomy): Bacteria > Cyanobacteriota > Cyanobacteriia > Gloeomargaritales > Gloeomargaritaceae > Gloeomargarita. The sequence continues at coordinate 8,969 of JANWVM010000017.1, read as the reverse complement.
GCAGATGAGATTCTGGGCGTATTGAATTTAACTGAGCAAGTCTTGTCAGATTTTGGATTTCGGGATTATGAGGTCAACTTATCTACACGGCCAGAAAAATCAGTTGGTTCAGATGAAGTCTGGGAACTAGCGACCAATGCCCTGCGCAATGCTCTCGATACGAAAGGGTGGGCTTATAAAGAAGATGTTGGAGGTGGCGCGTTTTACGGTCCGAAGATTGATATTAAGATTCGGGATGCGATTGGACGGTTGTGGCAATGCTCAACAGTGCAGGTGGATTTCAATTTGCCGCAGCGATTTGGTTTGGAGTATGTGGCTGCTGATGGTTCTCGCCAAGTACCAATCATGATCCACCGGGCCATTTTTGGTTCCCTAGAACGCTTTTTCGGAGTGTTGATTGAGCATTATGCTGGTGACTTTCCCCTGTGGCTGGCGCCGGTGCAGTTGCGGTTTTTACCGGTTGGGGAACAATATGTGTCTTATGCGAAAAACATTGCCACTGATTGGCAGAAGTTGGGATTACGGGTTGAGGTAGATACCTCGGGAGAACGGCTTGGAAAACTAATTCGCAATGCCGAAACAGCCAAAATTCCAGTCATGGCCATTGTGGGATCGAAAGAACAGGAAACGGGCACCCTGAGTATTCGCACACGCCATGGAGGAGATTTAGGAGCGTTAACTGTTGCTGAGGCCGAAGAACGTCTCTTAAAAGCTGTGCAACAGCGGTGTGATTTTTAGTGAGAACATTTGCAAGATACTTTCACGGCTCTGAAACTTGTCTTCTTTCCCTGGGATTGCAAGGTAAATCGCTGTACTGAGTTTTTCTTGGTGTGGGCACAATACAACTGAGTCATGTAGGCTTGTTATCAACTCCTAGCCTGCTGGGATACAACGTGCTTTTTCGCAACCCTACCAGCACGGAAATCATTTAGTTACTTGAGAACGCCCAGCAAAATTACACCCGTCGGTGCTGGCACTGCCATATCTCCTGGTAAAAAGGAACGCGCCGTTACGGCGACTAACGCTACTCCGAACATCAGGATTAGGAGTAGGGGCATTACCCAGCGGTTGAACCATTCCATAAAAGACTCCACTCGATTCATTGTCCATTTTACCAATACCGCGTCTTATACAGTACCTATCAAATATAGCTAAGCACAGAATGCTTGACACAGGCAGCAACCGGAACCCTAGATGTTTCCATGTTGATGGCTTCCCAAGGGCGACAACCTAAATGCTTTCTGCTATAGTGGAAGAACCAATAAGACTTACTACAATTGCTTGTAAACCAGTTGGTTTATTGCTAGGTTTTACCAGAGTTAAACTTAACCAATCCTTCCCAATCGATTCTACCATCACGACACCATCCCTTCCGGAAAAACTCTTCCGTAAAGCGATTAACTATCCGATAGTAACCCCGAAAAAATTCTTCGTTCTTCTCCTTGGCATTCTGACCTAAAGGCTCAATAAAGCTTAGATAAAAGTTGGGGTCATTAGAAATAAGTTCCCAAAAAGACTGGCCACATAACTTAAGATAATCACCTTTGTTTTCTTGATTATCTCGGCCATAGCAACAACCATTAACTGCTATAGCATTAGGGAGATTCAAAATTCTTTTGGCCGCCGAAAAGTTTTGCTTCATTCGTTGCACTTGCTGGTGATTACCCCAGTTTGGTCCAGACTTCACAGAAACAATATAGTAGTTACTATTGAATTGAAACTCGATATCAATCCCCTGTGCTGCTGATTTCCTGCCATTATGCGTTCGAGCACAGACAAACAAAGCAATTGCTTCCAATACTTTGCCAAATAATGTTTCTTCCTGGGATGAAAGATGGGCATCTAATAGGGAGCGAACTAGGTCAGTAACGACTTCCAGGTTCTTAGCTTTGAAAAGGTAAATATTTTTCCGACGTAATAGCTGGTCTAATTTCAGGGAATTCAGCGAATCTAGCCGTCGTTGGTGAAAATTGTCAATCCATTGCCCAACAAAGTCACTTAGAGTGATGCTGCTAAGCGCTGCGTGATATGGGTCAAAGGGACTAGCCGTCGCAGACATACATTCCGGTTGGCTCTAACAAAACCATTTGCTCAGGAATTGCTGCTTTTGCTAACTCGCAGTATTCTGGTTTCAAGTCAATGCCCACTACGTGGCGTCCCAGAGGAACTGCTGCGGCGATAGTCGTCCCACTGCCAACAAACGGATCAAGCACCCAGTCACCTGGGTCGGTAAAAAGCTTAATAAACCACTCTGGTAATGCTTTAGGGAAAGCGGCTGGATGATTTTTATTACTGCATTCAGTCGCAAAAGTTAGTACATTCGTTGGGTAGACATACTCTCGGCCAAGCCAATTCGCAATGTTTTTACCAAAGCCACTTCCGACTCGTGAATCAAAACGCACGACATCATTTTCACCTAGCCGCTTGAGACGCTTTTCAGCCCAATCACCCACAGGTACCATGACCGCTTCTTGTCGCATTTTGAACTGGCGACTTTTAGTAAAGTGTAAACATCGTTCCCAGGCATCCCGAAACCGGTTTGGCCATTTGCCAGGATAGCAGTTCTTTTTGTGCCAAATGTATTCTTCTACCCAGAGCCATCCTGCTTTTTTGAGAGCCAGGATTAATTCTAGTACGTACGTGTGACGCTCGCCGTTTTCGACTCTCTCTTTAATATTTAGAACAAAAGAACCACTGGGTTTAAGTACGCGCCAGAATTGTTCGGCTTTTGGTAAAAACCATTCAACATAGGCTTCAGGAGCAACTCCACCATAGAGAGACTGGCGGCGGTCCGCGTAAGGGGGTGATGTGATAATTAAATCAAAAAAAGCATCGGGATAGTCTTGCAAAATTTCTGCACAGTCTCCACAGTGTACGCGGGCATCTATCATGTCAAGAATAACGGCGTAAAAATTAGTCATAGTTATACTATCACATACAGAACGGCTTTACCCATCCTGGTTGATTGGGATAAGCCGGTATGCTATAGGTGAGAGCAGTTGCCCTCAGCCTATCATGTCTCCAGCCGCAGGATATGTGTTGCGTTTTTCCAGCCAATCGGCGGCTGCACTGGTGGCAGGATTACAAGACTGGCAAGAGCGGGGATTGTGGGAAGGTGCAACCCTAAACCTAGCGATTATCCAGCGAGAGGCGCGGACGATTGATTTAACGCTAAACATCACGACTACTGCCCAAATTCCCCGAGTGATTCAAGGGATGAAGACCTGGGCAGAATTGGGTTTGGTGACGGCGCCAGTCGAAGGGAAAGTGGTTTTCTCCCAGTTACCGGAACAGTTGTTAGGGGGGTTAGAACGTTGGCTACAACTTGGGTTGCTATCGGACAAGCAGCTGGCCTGGTTTTGCCAGGACTATCTCACGCAACCGCTCAGGGAAATTCCGTCGTTGGTAGAGCCAAGGTCGTCTCGCGTGACGGAACCTGGACGATTAGGTGGAGCGGTTCAGCCCCTATCCGTAGGAACAGCCTATCTACTGTGGGCATTGGGCTTTGTGGGACTGTGCGGCCTGCACCGGCTCTACCTAGGGCAAATAGGCTGGGGATTGCTGTGGTTTTTTAGCCTCGGCTTGTGCGGCATCGGGCAATTGGTAGATATTCTGCTCATTCCGTACATGACAAGAGTGGCCAACCAGCGCCGAGGAGTGGTTTCTGTCGTGACTGAACCGGTGGCATCTATCGCTCAACCACCAGCACTGTTGCAATCCCTGCAAACCGAGCTGAGCATTCTCTGGCTAGGACTTGTGGGGGTGTTTTTGGTGGTGCTGTCGTCGGTGGTGCTGGTGGTCAGCGTTTGGGATGTCTTGGGCCGGGTCGGGCAGTACGCCCTTCTGGCGCTGTACACACTGGCGTTTGGCGGTCTGACCTGGCGGTTACAGCGTACGAATCGGGTGCCTTTGACAACGACTTTACTCCAGAGCCTGACGTTACTGTTGATTCCCATTAACTTCTGGGCGATGGATGGGCTGGGATTGTGGCAGGAACAATTGGCAGTCGCCATCGGCTCAGGGCTGATACTAACCGGTTTGGGATGGTGGTTACTGGGGCAGAACCGGTCGGCGGGTGTAGCGCTTGCGTTAGCTTGGCTGCAATCGTACTGGCCGCAACCGGTGGTCATTTACGGCGCGGTGTATCTGGGTGTGGGCTTGGCAACGGCAGTGCTCCTGCGGCAAAGGCGCTGGCAATGGCCGGAAATAGCGGTTGCTGGGAGCGTGGGGCTGTTGCTGGTGCGGGCCATTGGGACGCTGGGTTGGTCAGCGCGAGAATTGGCTTTGGCAGTGGGCGGGAGCGGTGGGTTGTTGGTGCTGTTGGGACCGCAGTGGGTAGGCTGGCCGCTGGCGTGGGCGGGATGGTTGTGGGCCAGTTGGGGCGCGGAATGGGCATGGTCGGCAGCCGGCATGGTGCTGGTGCTAGGGGCGCTGATTTACCGGTGGGTGCGTCAAACCCGTGCCAGGATAGGGATTTGGGGTTTGGGATTGCTGCAACTTCAAGCCTGGTGGCTGCTGTGGACAGCGATTCCAGCAACGGTACGAGATGCAATCCTGACCACAGCGGAACGGGTCGGGGGCACGTTGGGGATGCCGACAGTGTTGCTTAGCGTGCTGTGGCTACCGGCATTGGGAGTGGTCTTGGCGGTCAGCCAGTGGTGGGAGCGCCGGGGAAATGCCGATTTTGCTCGTGATGGCCGATGGTTTGCCCTGGCGTTAGGGGCGGCTTTGTGTGTGCTCAGCCTGGCCAATCCCACTTGGCGGGTGCTGCTCTGGGGCGGTTGTGCTCTATACCTGTGGGGGTGGGGGCGGGGACAACCAGCGGTTCATCTCGGTTGGGTCTATCTAGGGCAAGCCTTAACGTGGAGTGCCGTGTTATTTGCCGTTGACCGGCTGGCGCCTGAATTACCGAGCGAGATTTGGGCGTTGCTTTTATTCATAGGGGCGGCGGGGGAATGGTGCTGGTGCTGTACAGAGCATCGCTGGCGCCAAACAGGCTGGCCGGTAGGGTTGGTGCTCATGGCGCTGGGTTACGGACAGTGGCTCATGAGTTCCCCAAATGCCTGGTTGCTGGGCGGACTGCTCCCCCCGTTGGCGTTGAGTATTCTGGCCTGGCAGCCGCCGTGCCCATTACCGCGCTGGTGGCTGGGGATTTCAACTGTGAGTGCGGGGTTGGTGGCGCTTTGGATGCCGGATGAATGGCGAACGCTGGCGTTGGGGTTAGCAGCAGTGATAACCGCATTCAATGCCTGGCAATGGCCAAATGGTCTGACCGGCTGGGTGACGCTGTCGCTGGGCTGGTGGCTGTGGCTGCGGTTGATCCCCGATGAGCTGGGAGTCATCACAACCCTACTCGAGACGGGGTTTTTATTGCTGGTGTGGGCGGGCCGCCACTATTTGGCTTTACATCGAGAGCTTTACGCCTGGATTGCCGATGATTGGGCAGCCGTGGTGAGTGGGGGGCTGCTGTTCGGGGCAGTGTACACGATTTCCCCCGCCTATACCGCAGGTGTTTTGCCGGATACCAGCACTGTTGTCCGCACGCTCGCCGGCCTGGGAATTGTCAATCTAGGGCTGGCCTACCGGTTGTATCAACGCGGGCAAGGCTGGGTCGGCTGGATGCTGGTGCTGGGATTGGAAGCAGCCCTGGGAGTCGGCGCTGTACTGGCAACGGCGGACCGCTGGCTGGTGTTGGCGCTGGGCAATACCGTTTTGGGTCTAGTGGCGCTGGTGCTGCTTCGGCGGCAATTACCGTCTCGCTGGGTGATGGTCATTCCCCTGTTCTACGTCACGATTGGTTTGGTCGTGGGGCTGGGAACACCCTTGACAGATTTAACGGGTTGGACGGCAGTGGGTTTTGGCCTGGTGGTGTTGAGTATCCAGCGCTGGCGCTCGCTTAGTCTATGGCTGACCTACACCGGTTGGGGGGCGATTTCGTTAGGACTCTATCAATTCCTGGTCTATTGGCTCCTGCAACAACCGGCGGGACAACCGGGCGATGGCTGGATGGCATTGGCGGCGTTGGCGATGCTGCTGAGTTATGCCTACGTTGGCCTACAACGCTGGGGGGCGCGGGTCATTGCACCGGCAGTGGCGTTCTACCTGGGACATGCCCACTGGGGATTGGCGGTGCTGCTGGCAGCCATTCGCTTAGGCTTTCCTACGAGTCGAAGTGGCGTTGTGGGTAATGCCATTGTCCTCTTACTGTGCAGTGTTTATGCCTTGGGGTACGGGCGGCATCAAGGGGCATGGGTATGGGCAGGAGCGGCGATATTCCTAGCAGCAGTAGGCGATATATTGATGGTGCTGGTAGCGGAGACGACGTTAGCCGCCTGGGCGGGGACCATGGGCAGTTTGCTGGGCTTATTTTTCGTGAGCGCCCCTTGGGAACGGTGGGGATGGCCGGAAAAACAGCGCTGGCAGGCGGTGGGATGGGCAGTGCCAGGGGGGACGGTGTTGCTGTTGGGCTGGATAGCCGGTGGGAACTGGGTGACCTGGCCGAATCTACTGGTGACAGCGGCATTTTACGCCTGGGCCGCCAAGGATAACTTGCGCTGGAGCTATGTCAGTCTGCTGCTGCTGGATTGGGGATTGTTCAAGTTTCTGCGGGAGCAAGACTGGTCATCATTTTTGGCCTACGCCCTGATCATCGGCCTGTCAATGCTGTATGTGGCGCAGGTAGATGTCTATTGGCGGCAGGCGGACACACGGGAAGAACGCCACGCACTGCGATGTTGGGCGACGGGATTGATTGGGGCAACGTTGATTTGGGAAACGCAAGGAGCTTGGGGACCAGGATTGCTGACGATGGCGTTGGGATTGGCGCTGGCGGGGTTGGGTCTATGGCGACGAGTGCGGGCTTATCTGTGGGTGGGAACGCTCGTCTTTGCCTTGCAAGCATTGATCCAAGTCTGGATGTTTGTCACGACCCATAGCTTTTTCATCTGGGTGCTGGGGTTAGCGGCTGGTGTGGTGTTATTGTGGATGGCAGCGACCTTTGAAACGCGGCGGGCGCAAGTGCGGGACTGGCTACAAGCCTTGACGACATTGATAACCAGCGGTTGGGCCGGTTGGGAATAGATGGCGCGGCTGCTATTTCTCAGCAATGGGCACGGAGAAGACTTAAACGCCAGTTTGATTGCCGATGCCTGTCGCCAGTTAGGGGGGGCAGACGTTCTGGCATTACCGCTGGTGGGGTTGGGGCAGGCCTACCGGCGCTTGGACATTCCGGTTGTGGGGCCGGTGCGGGCATTGCCATCGGGGGGCCTGGTTTATATGAATCCGCTGGTGCTGGTGCAGGACGTGCTAGCGGGACTACCCCAGTTGACCTGGCAGCAATGGCGGGCGTTGCAACGGGTGGCTCCCCATTCTGACCTGCTGGTGGCGGTGGGCGACGGCGTTCCCTTGACCTTTGCCCGCCTGTCTGGTCGGCCCTACGTGGCATTTATCGTGTCCACATCCAGTTATTACGAAGGCCGATTGCAACTACCAGCGCTAACCTGGTGGGGATTGACAGCGCCCCGATGTCGCAAAGTGTTCACACGCGATGGTTTGACGGCGAAACAGTTGCAGCAACAGGGTATGGTCAAAGCCGTCTTTGCCGGCTATCCCATCATGGACGGACTAGAACTCAGCGGCCAGCCAATCAATGTCCACAACGCCTATCCTGTCGTTGCGCTCTTGCCAGGCAGTCGTTTGCCCGAAGCCACCGACAATTTCCGGTTGTTACTGCGTTTTTGTCGCTATCTGTTCGCTATCCGTCCCCAGGTGCAGGTGTGGGCCGCGCTCGTACCTGGCTTCACCGATGCAGTGCTAAGTGAACTCGCCCAAGCCGAAGGATGGTTGCACCAGGAAGGACAACTCCAGTGCCATAAGGGGGTTATTCACTACAGCCGGTCGCAATTTGCGGACATTCTGTGGGCGAGCCGCGTGGTCGTGGGCATGGCCGGCACAGCCATTGAGCAGGCAGTGGGGTTGGGTAAACCTGTGATACAGATTCCTGGGCGTGGGCCGCAGTTTACGTACCGGTTTGCCGAAGCGCAAATGCGACTACTGGGATGTTCGGTGCAAACCGTTGGCCAAGGTCCCGCTGGCGACAGGGAATTACAACAAGCGGCCCACTTAGTGCATCAGATTTTGGACGATGAACTGTATCACCAACGCTGCCGGCGCAATGGCCGAGAACGGGTCGCCCGGGCCGGGGGCGCTGCAGGGATTGCCCAGGAAATTCTCCAGCTACTCGCGTTGCCGGTTGCCCAGTAACAGCAGCACGTAGTACAGCAGGTTGGCAATGGCCTGAATCGCCGCCGCCACGTACGTCAACGCTGCTGCGTCCAATACGGCATTGACCCCCACCATTTCCTGGGGCGCTAAAATCCCTTCGGCCACCAGCAGTTTCTTGGCGCGGTTGCTAGCGTCAAACTCCACCGGCAATGTAATCAGGGCAAACAGGGCAGATGCGGCGAAAATGAGTACCCCAATCCAGGCCAAGATGCGCAGGGCGCTGAAAACAAACCCCACCATGAACAGGATCGGCCCCAGCCAACTGCCAAACGCCACGACTGGCACAATCGCTGAGCGAAATTGCAACGGGGCATAACCCTCTGCGTGTTGCAAGGCATGACCGGCTTCATGGGCGGCCACCCCTACAGCAGCGACCGTTGGCGCGTCATACACCGCTGGACTCAGGCACAACTCCCGCGTCAAAGGATTGTAGTGATCGGTTAAAAAACCGTATGCTCGTTCTACCCGCACGCCTTTTAAGCCATAGCGATCCAACAACAGACGGGCTGCCTGTGCCCCTGTGAACCGAGTCCCTACTTGCGAATAGCGTTGAAACGCTGACTGTACTCGCATCTGCGCCCACAAGCCAAGCACGAGAGCCGGCAGCGCCAATATCAAGTACAACGGGTCAAAGTAAAACATGATCCTTTGTGACCAACTCCTTCTATGTCTATGCTAGGCCAGTG
>JANWVM010000179.1 GCA_025056115.1 Gloeomargarita sp. SKYG116 | reverse complement strand
AAGTAGGCACCCAATTGGGTGAGACGTTGCCAACGAGCCACGTCCTCTAGTTGGAGTTGAGTTGCAATACTTGGTCCTAGAATCTCACTAATTGTTTGGGCAGCTACCACGACAGCTCCAGTGTGTCCAACGAAAGTAGCTGCGCCTCTAACCTTGTCATATTCTTGCTTCGATAAGTAGCTATCCTGGGGAGGGATTGACTTGGCTAATAGCTTACTAAACTGAGTCATAGTTCTCCTCCTTACGCCAGGGTAAGAAGAACCCGCAACCCATTCGCCGCCGTCCACCGAGACCAACTTGCTGTAGCCGAATAGAATCCCCGTTATCTAGGTCTCGCACTACCGTTGTGAAACCAACAATAGTGTGGCGCTTGATTTTCAGGGTCTTACGCAACGGCAGTCCTTGCTGGTCGCGTAACACTTCTACGCGCCCTTGGATACCCAAGTTGTCCAGCTGAGCCTGGGCGGCCTGGATAAAGGTATCTGCCTCTAAGTAGCCTTTGATAGTCACGATGCGAGCCTTTAGGACTGAGCTTGGCTGAAGGGGTTCAATTCTAGGAATGCCCAGCTGCACCTGATGTACACCGATACAGAGCCGCTTACCTGCCAACGGATAAACGGTA
>JANWVM010000178.1 GCA_025056115.1 Gloeomargarita sp. SKYG116 | reverse complement strand
TTTTTGCCAACAGCCAACCATTTGGTCGCTCGACCCACGCCTTTCACCATAGCACAGCTACTCGACACCATTGAGCCAGCTTACTGTCCTATGGGAAAATGCCAAGTGGAGAACGCTGTTTATTAGGAAAAGGGCAGTGGTGACACATCCCATGCAATTTGCGCCGTTGCTCCGGTGGTTGGTCAGTGCCATTGCAGTTGCCCTGCTGTGGCTCCCCCAAGTCCCTGTGCATGCCGCCGGTGGGTTACTGGTCTCCCGCAATCCCGTCACCGACCCCAGAGCCATCCTCCGGCACGCCCTACCGGTGAACGACCCTTACATCCGCCAGATCGAAAGCAGCTTAGAAGACATCCACGACCAGCTCAAAGCGAAGCGGTGGCGGGCTATTGCCAGTGATGTGAAAACGGCCCAGCGAGTGCTAGCGGAGCATCGCCAGGACATCCTGGCCCAAGTTGCGCCGGAGAACCAGGCCCCAGCTCAAGCCCTGCTCGACCACTTGGCCCACGACCTCGACGAACTGAGCGAAATCATCGGTCAACGCAGTCGCACCGCCATCACCAACGCCCAAGCGGACAATTTGCCCACGTTAGGGCGACCAATCAGGGCCACAAACCCCGAACGAAAATC
>JANWVM010000177.1 GCA_025056115.1 Gloeomargarita sp. SKYG116 | reverse complement strand
AGGATGAATACCTAGAAAAGGGGTTTTGTCGTATCCCGCAGTGCTTTCCACTAGCGCTGATTCACACATGGGCAAAAGACTTGCACTGGCTAGTGGAAACCCAATTACGACGCTTGGGTTTAGAGCTGAGTGACGAACCAGACCCTGTGCGATGTTTATCATGTTCATTGATAAAGCTTTGGCAGGCTAAGCCAGAAGCTCAAAGCTGGATATATGATGAGGTCAATCGCCGACCTTGGATGTTTGAGTTAGCCAGCAGTCGCTTGCTGCTTGGGTGGGTGCAGGAGATGCTAGGCACTGACCGCATCGCCATTCACCCCCGCATCAATATGATCATGAATATGCCCCATCATGAGTGGCATGTGGCTTATTGGCATCAAGACCGCTTTTACAACCCAGCTCATCTTATAAGCTATATTCCCTGGCAAGATACAGGTGCCTTTAACGGGGGTCTTAAGGTGGCAGTGGGTGAGCATCGCCGTGGCCTGTTGCCCCACATCAACCCGCATAATCCCCGCAATAAATGGCTGGTAATTCCTGAAGAAGTTGTTAGCTCATTTGCAGATATAAAGCAGCTATAGCTAAAAACGTTTAGCTTGACATAGAATAGGGCTAATGAGTTCATAGAGGTTTTTTCA
>JANWVM010000176.1 GCA_025056115.1 Gloeomargarita sp. SKYG116 | reverse complement strand
GTCGTTGATCTCCGCAATCCCGTAGCTGGGGGTGTTGTGTACGCCTTCCGGGAAGATGGGATGCGGGAAGATGGAATTCAAAGGCCGTCCCTCTCCCCGTGGGAAACCTATCAGGCCCAGTGGAACAATCCTGCCAATGCTGCTGAAGGACCGCCGCTAGCCTTTCGCATGAATGCCAATCCGGCTGTTGCTCTGCAAGACCCACCACTTTACAGGGGCGGTGGTAATCGGCGGGGTATTAGCCTCAAACCAGTTGACTTCTACGCTGACCCCGAGCGGCGAATTCATGGCTTTCGGTTGCGCAACGGGGCTGATATTCGCCGGAGTGATGACAATCCCTATGGTCTTAGCTTTGTCACAGATAATCCGGTTTACCTGCAGGCTGAGCGGGTCGGTGACCTTGGTTACTTCAACCGTCACCTGTTCCAGGAATTCCAGCAATTACTGCCCTTGGATGAGTTCTACGACTTTACTCGGTTCTACCTCAATCGCACAACCCCCGAGACTCGCTTTGCCGTCACTGGCACGGGGCGTGATATGTGGCGACCAGCAGAAGTTCTAGCAGACGGGATTACCCTGCTGTCGCCGGAATACTGCGATGGTTATGTGGAAAATGGCGTCCGTCTGATCAACAACATC
>JANWVM010000175.1 GCA_025056115.1 Gloeomargarita sp. SKYG116 | reverse complement strand
GAGCCGCTCTACTGACTCGGGCTACTCGTCTTCGCCCATTCGGGCAGAACGCCAAACTCAACGCCGAAGACGAGCGGCGCGAGACCAAGAACGACCAAGGCGATGAGAATCGCAAATAGCGCGTTGAGCCAAAGTCCCGCGCGCGCCATCTGATCGGTTCTGACATATCCGCTCGAATACGCGATGGCGTTTGGAGGCGTGCCGACGGGAAGCATAAACGCGCAACTTACGCCAAGCGCGACGGGAAGCAACAAAAGAAACGGATTTTCGCCCATCGCCGTCGCAACGGGCGCGACGATGGGAAACATCGTGGCGGCAAGCGCGGTGTTTCCAATCAATTCCGTCGCAAGAATCGCAACAAGCCCGACGAGAAAGACCATCAACGCCACCGACGCGCCGCTCAAGCTCGATAGCGACGCGCTCGCAAACGCCGACAGCCCCGACTTCTGAATCGCTTGCGCCAAACTCAATCCGCCCCCGAACAAAATCAACACGTCGAAGGGCAACTTTTTGGCTTGCGTCAAACTCAACGCGAACTCGCCGCGCTTGAAATCGATGGGCAATAGAAACAACAGGAGCGCGCCGAAAATCGCAACGCCGTCGTCGGAAAGTTTCGTCTGCGGAAAGGCGGAAACGATTAG
>JANWVM010000174.1:264-648 GCA_025056115.1 Gloeomargarita sp. SKYG116 | reverse complement strand
TATCAGGTTACGGCCGGTGGACGCAATACAGTGTATTCGAGTGCTTTTTGACAGCGACTCAGTTTGCTAAGCTGCAGATCCAGCTCGAAAAACTTATCAACTCTCAGGAAGACTCGGTGCGAATTTACGTGTTAGATGCGGGGGCAGTCAAGCGAACGCTCACCTACGGTTCTGACAAACCTCGCCAGGAGAAAGCCATTATCGTCTAGGGTGCGTCTTTTGCAAGACACGACTTGTCAAGGGCGAGTCGTTGGCATATGATGGAACTGACGAACCTCAGCGGCGGCTAAAACCCGGGGAGGTTCACGAAAAGCGCCAGAACCTTGACAATTCGATATATCAGCCTTAGAACGACACAGAATTGTAGGTACAATGTACCAACAA
>JANWVM010000174.1:0-254 GCA_025056115.1 Gloeomargarita sp. SKYG116 | reverse complement strand
ATTCTTTATCCCGGTATGCGGGATTGAAACCCCTGCATTTTCCACTGGCGCACCAGCTCGTTCGCGTCTCAAATTCTTTATCCCGGTATGCGGGATTGAAACGCCCCAGCGAATCAATTAACGTGTTAATCCCCTGCTGTCTCAAATTCTTTATCCCGGTATGCGGGATTGAAACAAACAATAGTAAACTATCTGGGGAGGGTCAAGGACTGACTCTAATTCTAAAACACTGTAAGCGGGTTAGTAACCCCCCC
>JANWVM010000173.1 GCA_025056115.1 Gloeomargarita sp. SKYG116 | reverse complement strand
GACACCGTGAGCGTCTCGCTTCCCGCAAACGCAAGCGCGCGAGCCAAAATCCCCGTGCCATCATGGATGCGATTGCTCGAAACGTATCGCATCGGCGTGCGCGTGCTTGCCGACACGACGGGACAACGCTATGAATCCACTTACTTCAACAACCTCTCTAATCAACGCGCGGTTCAGTATAACTTGTTCAGAGTGAGAACTACCGCCGACTCAATCGTCGTCGATGAGAATGTTCGCATCGTCTACGACGCAAACACGTTCTCGCAAAACGGCTTCGTAAGAATTTCGAGAGAACCAAACCCGCCGAAAGTCAATCAACCCGACAACGTCTTTTTGCGGTTCGAGTCGCAAGCGAATCCATCGGAGCGCCTGGCGTATCGAATTCAGCCTTACGACACGACCTTGAAACTCATCAAACCTCTGACGATGCGTTTGCGCTTGTCGCCCGACGAGCCTCAGCAGGCGCGCGAAAACGCGGCGGCGTATTTCTTCTCCGCGCCCGTCGAGCGATGGTTCAAGGTCGTCGAGCAGACGCGCTTGGATTCGCTGACGATTCAAGTTCAATCCTCTCGCTTCGGCGCATATGCGCTGATGAGCGCAAGCGACGCGCAACGTCCCATCGTTACGCTCGGCATCGAGGGACAAGCGT
>JANWVM010000172.1 GCA_025056115.1 Gloeomargarita sp. SKYG116 | reverse complement strand
CGCACAATTTGCCGAGCGATCCGCAACCGCCATGTCTCTGGCAATGATTGTTGAGCATACGCCAGGCGGCGATACCCTCGGCTCAGTGGTAGCGTTCGTCCATAGCAGTAACCTGTTCGGGACAAATACGCAATGGGAATGTCTCTAGCCAAACAGGCTTTAATCGCTTGAGTGGTGAGTTGTACAGAACCAAACACCAATACCTGTTCCAATGTTGGCAAGGGCACACTGTATAGTTCAGACCGACCCGACATCACCTGTAAACACTCCTGTTTGAGTGTGACCCAGCACCCTTGCTGCGACAGATACAGCGTCCGCATAGACTCGTCCTAGCTGACTTGGCGATAGCCATCAGTTAGAGTTGCTTTCCATCTGTTTTTTTGCCCACCGAATCGCCTGAACATTGTCAATAACTGCAACGATGGTTGCCACCGCAATCAATCCTGGCGACGGCTCCCAATTCTCACTCTCTTCTTCAGGAGCAAATACAAAGGCCAGGAACCCTAGAAGCGCGAGAAAAATAAACATGGCTCGCCACCGGCGCGTGTAGATGTATGCGCCAATGGGGACCAAAAGACCTAGCACCACAGTTACCCCGTAAGAGCGCTGCGATAGCCGATATATACGTCGTATTTCTTGCTCCTCCAAGCGCTCTG
>JANWVM010000171.1 GCA_025056115.1 Gloeomargarita sp. SKYG116 | reverse complement strand
GGGCGATTCTCGCATTTCATTAGCCCTAAACGTCTGCCAACGCAAAGTTTTAGGTTCAAGAAAAGGAGAAGCGAATGAAATCGGTCGTTACAGCCCTAACGTTTCTCGCGCTTATTGGGTTTGGGTGTTCCGTTTTTGCGCAAACGCCAACGACGGCGGGAAGTCGTTTGTTTTACGCGCAGAAAGGATTTCTGCCGCGTCAAGGCACGATTAGCGTCGCTTTCACAGGCGGCGTGTTCCGCGACATGCAAGGCTACTCCGTTGATGGCGGCGTAAGAACGGGCGCGCTGGCGCAAACGACGGGCGACCTGCTTTTTGATTACTCAATTAGCAAGCACGCTATGATTTCGGTCGCCACAAACATATTTTTCACCACTCCCAACTTGCGCCTGCAACCGCCTGATTTCGAACCGATGTCGACGGATTATCTGCGCCGCTTTTCGCTCGCGATCCGAATGGGGTCGTTTGGCGCGTTGTCAGAGCAAATGCAATTGGGGGCGATGTTCCGAGCGATGATTCCGCTTTCAGGCGAATTTAACGCGCCATTTCAACCCATTGGTCTGACTGCGCCGAACATTTCGGGTGATTTCATCGCCTCATATTACTTTGACCGCGTTTTCCCGCGCCTATCAGGCGGAATTCACCTCAATCTGGGA
>JANWVM010000170.1 GCA_025056115.1 Gloeomargarita sp. SKYG116 | reverse complement strand
GGCACAACCGAGGCTGATTTCTCCTGTTTCCAGAAGGGCGAGGAAAACAAAAAGTTCGCCGACTACTTTTCGCCTTCGCTTTCCGTTTCGCTCGCCAACGCATACCAAATCGAGCGCGAGCGGCTTTCGCTTCGGCGCGAGTCCGACGACATGTCGCTTCTGTTTCAAAGCGTCGCCTCGCTCGTCAAGCGTCGCCCCGTCGTCGCCACGCCCGACATCACCGCGCGCGAAGCCGCCGAAGTGATGACGTTGGAGCGCGTCGGCTCTTTGGTCGTCTTGGGCGACGACGGCAAGCCCGAAGGCATCATTACCGACGCGGATTTTCGCTCGAAAATCGTCGCGCGCAATTTGAGCGTCAACGCGCCCGTCTCCGCCGTGATGTCTTCGCCCGTCATCACGATCGACGCGGACGATACGATTCTGAACGCCTTGATTTTGATGACGCAAAAGCGCATTCGTCACCTCTGCGTCATGGAGCGAAAGAGCGACATCGAAAAGTTCGTTGGCGTGATTTCCGAACACGACTTGACGCTGATGCACGGCGTAAGCCCCGCCGCCGCCGTCAAAAACTTGGAGCGAGAAACGAGCGTCGAGGGTTTGTTGCGCGTGCGCGGTCAGATGGATGCGGTGATTGATTCGCTCATCAAGCAAGGCATCAT
>JANWVM010000016.1 GCA_025056115.1 Gloeomargarita sp. SKYG116 | reverse complement strand
AGATTGCTCCTGTGTGTAAACCGGCCACCCGTGTAGAAATAGGTGCTAAACGGGCAACTGGTTTTGCTCCATCCGTGAGAATCCATTCAACTCCTGCTGCAACCTGAGCAAGTAATTCCTGAAACTGCTCTCGGGCTTCTTTCACGTCAATCTGTTTCAACATCAGACCTTCTCCCCCAACGAACCTCTTTGCAGACCCGAACTGCGCCAGTCCCTAAAAATAAAATAACTATAGCTAATCGGAAAACCCACAACGGGACGACAGCCTGTGACTCAAGACAGAGCAAGCATGAATAGCCTAGTCATAACAGACCGAGCCAGTAGGTTGCTACAAATAACGACTGGCGGTCAGGGCCACAGCGAGGGCATCAGCGGCATCGTCAGGTTTGGGAATCGCTGGTAAGTGCAGTTCCTGTTGAACCGCTTGTTGCACGGCGTACTTGTCGGCTTTGCCGTAACCGGTGAGGGCTTGCTTGACCTGGGGCGGCGCAAATTCCTGTAAGGTCAATCCCCGCTGAGCGAGTACCAGCAGTAACACACCCCGCGCCTGGGCCACGGCAATTGTATTCGCCATGCGGTAGAAAAATAACTTTTCTGCGGCTACTTGGTCAGGCCGCCATTGCTCTAGCAAGGTGTGCAGGTCCTGGTAGAGCACACACAGCCGTTCCCCTAGAGAGAGGTCAGGCGCTGTGGCAATCACCCCGAAATCCCGCGCCACCGGTTGTCGCTGCTCAATGTCAATCACTCCGTACCCCAGCGTCGCCAAGCCAGGGTCAAACCCGAGAATCCGGGTCATCCCCCACCGACAATGGTGACAACTTCGATGCGGTCGCCGGGCTGGATCAGGGTTTCTGACCAGAAGGGCCGGTGGAGAATTTCGCCGTTGTACTCAATCACCACTGGTTTTTGCTGCCAACCCCGCTCCTGTAACACCTGCGCCAGAGACAGGTGCGGTCGGCATGGATAGCTTTCGCCGTTGAGCCAGAAGGTTGCAGTCGCATCCATCGCTGTTTCGAGAGAGAAAAAATGGGCCGATTGACATGCTAGCGGAATGATGGTCCGACGAGGTGCTTGAGAAGCTGGGCCACCCTGAGTAAATTGTGCTCCGCATCCGCCAGCAGTGTAAAGTTATGGGAAAGGGCAAACTTTTTTCCCTCTAGCTTGATAAATACATAATCCAGACCATTCGTTGCTAATCCGAACACGGGAAACTGGGTCAATGCAGACATATAGGCTAGGGCTTGGGGGACAGCTTGGAGAACATTAAAGTCACCCCGCTTGCCTGCGATGAGAACCAACCAAAACTGTTCCCGAATCGTCAAGGCATCAATGCGTCCTTCCAAGGTCACTCTCCCCTCATCGGTATCCACTGTGGTTTGAATATAGCTAAGCACACAATGTTTGGCATGAGCTACAACTAGAGACCTTGACGCTTTTGCCTTGCCCGCTGCTCAAACACGCCAGCTCAAATGTTTTCTGCTATAGACACCCACGTTTCACCGCGGACATGATAAGGCAGATCGCACAATCCTAAACCATCTAGCAGAGGAGCAAGCAACATAATGTTCAACGTTCCCTCGCTGACCTCTCCTTCTTCCAAGTAACGCAGGTAACGCTCGCTGAGATGGTTGATATGGCGCGTTTCTTGGTCACTCAAAGCAGGTAATGAAACTTGCCACTCCTAGAAAAAGTTGGGATCAGGGGTACGTTCAATTCCCAAGTAGGTGCGTACATCTGGGAATTGCCAAACGGTTATCACAGCCACAATACCTAAGCGCTTTTAAGCAGGCTGGCAATCGCAGGGGCCAGTTCCTTGATCAGGGGAGCAAAGATGACGGCAGCACCAGCGGTAATCACAATCGTTGTAGCCATGCGCACCATGCCGTCTAAACCTTTTGTGTAGGCGCTCAGTTCGATTTCCAGCTTATCCATCCGGTTCTCGAGCTTATCCATCCGGCTCTCCAACCGCTCTATACGGCTCTCCAGTCGGTCTAACCGGCCATTGATGTTGCGCAGTTCCGTAAGCACCTGTTGCTGAAAGTCTTGGGGTGTCAGTTCCGCTTGCATCGACCACCTGTGTTTCACCTATGTCCAGTGTACCCTTTAGCGGGCAAGGGCCTGTCGCAGAGGTGTGACCGGCGGGTTACTCACCAACTGCAAGGGCAAGGGATTGCGCGTCAATCGCCGGGCATAGGCGGCGGTGAGAAAAGGGGCAAATTCGCTCCGTTGGGCTAGATGTACCTGGGCAAAGGCCAACGTCAGAACTTTGATATACAACTGGGCAACTTCCGGCGCTGGACCAACCACGTCAATCGGTAAGGGAATGCCAGTTGTATTCTGTCCCAGCACGGAAAAATGGCTGGCGCCTTCAATGAGGGCCAAATATCGCTGGGGGCTGCCGAGCCAAGTCAACGGCAAAATTTGTTCATCCAAGGCCGGCGCAGCGACGTCTTGAGTGGCAGCTACGATGAGGGTAGGGACTTTCACCTGGGCCAAACCAGTAGGACCGAATAGGGCGCTGCCGACTGGGTTTATCGCTACGACACCCACCACCCGTTCATCGCGAAACTGCACCGGGGGATTGGACAAGCGCCGGCCTGGGCATTGCAGTAACAGCGACAGATTCAGGGCCACTCCCTGCTCTACCTGGGCGCACACTTGGGATAGATGGGCTAGATTCAACCGGGCACCCCCCACGGCCAGCGCTGTGTAGCCCCCGTAGGAATGTCCGACCACCAGGACTCGCTCTCGGTTAATGGGTTGGTCGGCAAGGGCGTCTAGCACAAAGCGGATGTCTTGGGGCCGGTCCACCAACTCCTGGGGAATGATGTATTCGTTCGCTTGCCCGTCTAACACCTGTTGCAGGCGGCGAGCATCACTGCCAGGGTGTTCGGGTAAAACGACGGCCAACCCATAAGATGCTAGATGTTCAGCGAGATAGGCAAAACTCTGGCGACTGTCCCCCAGGCCGTGGGAAATGACAACGGTGGGCGGGTTGGGTTGCGCTGGTAAGTACAGGGTCACGGGTAAAGGGCGCTGGCGACGGGTGTCGGTTAGAGTCAGGTCTTTGACCTGCCAAGTGACAGGACCGCGCTGGGTTAAATCGGGAAGATTGGGGGGTAGGGACTGGCGACGAGCCTGCTGGAGAAATTCCTGGTTCAAGACGGCCAGGGCATGGTTGACTTGGGTGATGTAGCGATTGACTTCGGTGATAACAGCTAAACCGCGCACCAGATTCAGCCGGATAGTCGTGCCTGGAAATTCCCGCAATATCCGCAAAAAAGTCACACCGCCGGGTTGTTGAGCCGCCCGCAGCATAGCGGTTTTCAGGGCATCGGCGCCATTTTCACCCCGTTCTGTTTGTACAACTAAACCGAGACGGTTCAATAACACCCGCCCGGTGGAGGTGCCAAAGACCCGCTCCACAGCTTCTGGGGCGACAGCAATCGGTTGTTGCAGGGTGGCAGTGAAACGGGCTAACTCCGCAGCGGGTAACTGGGCCACCAGCGGCTGAAAACGGCTGGGCACCTGTCCGGTTTGGATGTAAGCTTCCAGGTCGGCCACCGTGACGGCAAATTCTAAAGGGCCATAGCTGAGCAGTAAGGTTTCGGCAGCCTGGACTCGTCCCCCGCCCAGCGTCAAAAGCATGGCTCCTAGCACCGACCAACCCCACCGTCGCATCATGGAGGAAGCATCGCGATAACACCCTCTTCAAGATGGCAGGTTGGCGGCAATGGTTCCCAGACTGGTGCAACAACTGCAACACTTGGCCCAAGGATACAGGGGTTTTCATACGCCAGGGCATCAACGGGGCAAGGGCGCACCGGACTGTTTACGCCAGTGGTGGGGAGAGGCGGTCTTTCAAGCGGATTTGAGTGAAATTCCTGGTTTGGATAACCTGGCGCAACCGGACGGATTGCTCCGGGACGCTCAAGCGCGCGTCGCTGAAATCTTTGGAGCGCAACACACGTGGTTTTTGGTGAACGGGGCCACGGCGGGGGTGTTAGCGGCTCTCCTGGCTGTACATCGCCCAGGGGGACAAGTCATCCTACCCCGGAATGTCCATCAATCGGTCATTCATGGCCTGATGCTCACAGGCGCTGAACCCATCTTTCTCACACCCGCCTGGGATGCGCAAAAGCAAGTGTGGGGGGGGATAACGCCAGCGCAATTGACAGCGGCCTTCCAGCAATCGGGAACGGCCAACATCACAGCGGTGGTGCTCAATTCCCCAACGTACAAAGGGGTGTGTGGCCCGGTGGCCGAATGTATCGCTATTGCCCATCAACACCATGTTCCGGTGATCGTTGATGAAGCCCATGGTGCCCATTTCCCGTTCCATCCGGCGTTACCCCCGTCGGCTTTGACTAGCGGCGCAGACCTGGTGATTCATTCCACCCATAAGGTACTGACGTCGTTGACCCAATCGGCGCTGTTGCATCTCCAGGGGACACGGGTATCGCCCCAGCGCGTCCAGCAGTGTTTGAACCTGATCCAGACCACTAGCCCCAGCTACCTGCTTTTGGCGTCTTTAGCGGCCAGCGCTGAACAAATGGCGGCCCAAGGGGAGCCACTGTTTGAGGCCCTATTGAACCGCGTGGGTTGGCTAATAGACCAGATTCAGCAATTGCCAGGTTATCAAGTCCTGAGAATTGATACTGCTATTCCTGGATTTGCTGCCCAGGACCCGACCCGTTTAGTGGTGCAAACCCAGCGCCTGGGTCTGACGGGGTTTGCTCTGGATGAGTGGTTACATACGCAGCACCGCCTCACCGCCGAATGTCCCGGTTACAGCGATGTGACGTTCATCCTGACGCCCTGGCACAGCGATGCGGATTGCCAAGCCCTGGTCTCGGCTCTAGCCCAGGGGTCACCCCAGCCCCAGCCATTGCCGCCTGTACCGTTGCCCCCTGTCACCAAAGCAGTCTTATCGCTCCGGGAAGCGTTTTTTGCGCCCCACACCCTGGTTCCCTGGTCCGCTGCCGTGGGTCGCGTCAGCGCGGCGGTGGTTAGTCCTTACCCGCCAGGAATACCGGTGCTGCTGCCAGGAGAATTCATCACAGCCGAGGTTAGCGAGTATTTAACGACGATCCAGCGCTTGGGGGGGCACATCATTGGCCTGCAGGAGCAGCAGATAGCGGTGCTCAGTAACTGGTGAACATGCGGATCAAGTACCCCAGCACCAGACCGACCAGCAAAGCCACCCACTGCCCCGATTCGATGAAGTTATTCCAGGCGTTGCTGATGTCAGCCAGAATGTCGGGGCTGGACTGCTGGGCAATCACCACCCAACTGGACAGGGCCATCAGACTAGGATAAAGCCACCCTTTCGGGAACTGCGGTTTCATGGGCATATCTCCATCGGGATCACCCTATGATTAAACCGCAAATATCCCTGCCGGTGGGGATTTAGTAGTGATTCCCGACTTTGCGATGGTGAACTGCCGTCAAGCCATCGGGTTTGGCAACCCGCCCGTCCTGCACCGTGGCATAGACGATCCAGTGGTCGGAACACTCCATGCGGCTGGCGACGGTGCATTCTAGGTAGGCCAGCGCTTCGGCGAGAATGGGAGAACCGTTTTTCGCCGGTTGGGTTTTCACCCCCGCAAAGCGGTCTTCCCCAGGACCAAATCGCTTCAAGAAATGTTTCATCAGATGCTGGTAATTGCCCGCTTCCAAAACGTTTAGGACAAAGGTATCGCCCACCTGCATCAAGGCTTCGATGGCCCGGTCTTTGGCAACGGCGATGGTCAATCCCAGGGGCTGGAAACTGGCCTGGCTCACCCAACTGGCCAACATCGCTCCACTGCGGTCACCCTGGCGTGCGGTAATGATGTATAGCCCCCCACTCAAACGCCCCAAGGCCCGGTCGAGGTCGTTATCGAGGGATTTCATCTGCTGGATGGTGCGGTCGCGGTTGACCCATTGCCCCAAGTCAGTACCCGCTTCTTCCGCCCGCTGGTAGGTCGCCGGGGTAGGGGCGCTGTCTAGCCGTAGCGGGGGAAACGCCATGGTTAACCCTAAATCCCGCAGCTTGGCCGCCAGCAGGTGTATATTGTCGTCCTGGCCCCCGCCAGATTCAAACAGGCCGAAGCTCTGCTTGGCGTGAACCGAACCCAGGATCGTGCCAATCACCGCCCGCAGGTGCTCCGCCCACTCGCCACTCACAGGCGGCATGCCAATCACCACGCCCTGGCTGCGCTCCACCAGTTCCCGCACGTCCTGCAATTCCGCCGCTTTCATGTCCACCATTTCCACCGCTGTGCCGGTCTTGGTAATCCCGTGGGCAATGGCTTGTGAGAGCCGGTCGCTGTAGCCGTAGTCCGCCACGTAGAAGACGGCAATTGTGGTGCCACTTTTTTCCTGGTTTTCGCTCCAGTGGCGATAGCGGTCGATCCAATCGGGGATGTGATAGCGCAACAAGGGGCCGTGACCGGTGGCAATTAGACTGGGTTGACCTAGGGGGGCTAACCGTTTCAAGGCCGCCAGCACCGACCGCGCGTTGGGTCCCATCAAACAGTCGTAGTAGTAACGAAAGTCATCTTCGATTTCGGTCAGGGATTCGTCGTACAAGGTCTCGCGGCAATAATGCATCCCAAACACGTCGCAGGTGAACAGAATCCGGGTGGCGTGGTCCCAGGTCAACATCGTATCGGGCCAGTGTAGATTGGGAGCGCTGATGAATTCCAATACATGCCCCCGGCCTAGGTCAATCTGGTCGCCCTGTTTCACCTGCCAGCGTTGATAGGGCCGATGCACAAAATCATCCAAAAATTGCAGCGCTACTTTGGACCCCACCACCGTCACCTGAGGCGCCAACTCCAGAATGTCTCGCACCAAGCCACTGTGGTCGGGTTCCGTGTGGCTGATGATGAGATAGTCCAGAGTTTGCAGGTCAATCAGTTCTTGTAACCGAGGGATGTACAATTCCCGAAACTTGGCGTGGGAGGTGTCCACCAGGGCGGTTTTGTCCGCTTGGATCAAAAACGAGTTGTAAGTCGTACCGTTTTGTAACCCAAATTCAATATCAAACCGGTCGCGGTCCCAGTCTAGGGAACGAATCGCTGTGGTATCTGCACCAATGGTTTCTACTTGCAGGGATAAGCGTTTTGACTTTGGTGGTGTGGCGGTGGTCACCATGTCCATCCCCCCTTTGTTTACATTTTTTTATGATTTCTCCTTTTATGGTAATGGAACCGGGGTGGCTCGGCACGGAAGAACCTTTGTTTTTAATGAACTGAGGGATAATGGAAAATTATCAAAACCTGGCATGGAGCATGGCCAATCCCCTGTTTCGTACCCTGCGACCCCCTGTCCTGCGGAGTTTACAAGGCTTGACGGTTTGGCGCGACCAGCTCTTAACGCTCGACCCCCGCTCGGGTTACCTGGCGCTGATAGACCCCCACACGGAAAACCTACGCATTCTGAATCGAGACACAACCCACTACCTGCGGGACATTGGCGGCTGGTACCTGGAGGGAGAAACGCTCTGGTTTACGGATGGGGACCAGGTGTACACCAGCACGTGCCACATCACCGACACGCTGTGGGATTTGACAGAACCCCAATTGGTGTGGACATTGCCGGACCGGGTTGAAGGCATTGCCAAGCTGGGGAAGCGGTTGTACCTGAGCAGTCGCGGGCGGGGGTGTCTCTGGGTTGTGGACTTGGAAGAAGGAAAACTGCGGGACTGGCCAGCACCAGGTGTGGGGGTGATCCAGTTGACGTTTATTGGGGAGACCCTGTGGGCCTGCGATGACACCGAACAGAGCGTTTATCAACTGCATCCTGAAACCGGTCAGGTGGAATTGACCGTGATCACGCCCTACGAGCATCCGGTGGGGCTAACCCAGTGGCAAGGACGCTATTACGTGGCCTACAGCGGCGAGGAACCCTACATCCGCGACGAACCCAATGCCAGCCCGCCGTTGCAGTTGGGGTTTCGGGACCGGGTGTTTATCCATCCCCTGGTGTTTCATTACTACCCCGACGGGCACTACACCCTGAGCAATGGCTTTGTCCTGGAGTTGAGCTATATCGAGGAGTGGTCGCCGGTGGAGGCCGTGACCTTGGAACAGTTGGAATGGCGGATTGCCTTGCCCGCAACGACCGACCGCCAGCGGGTGCGTTCTGTTGAACCGGTGGGGCGGCCCTTTGAACTGGAATGGGAAGAGGGACAGCCGGTGGCCGTGTTTCGGTTTGACCGGTTGGATGAGCGGCAAGCCTTGGTGTTCGGTTGGAAAGCGGTGTTGGAGGTCTTTAGCATCAAGTACCACCTTCCCCCCGGCGCCAGCGAGTCGGTCCTGCCCCTGGAGCCGGCAATGCAACAGCGCTACCTGGTGGACGACGACGACCTGAGCATGGACCAGCCCATCATCCAACAGGCGGCCAAGGAGGCGGTGGCGGGTGCGCAAACCTTTCCCGAAAAGCTGCGGGCGATTCGCAACTATGTCTATGACCGGCTGCGCTACCAGATGAAAGGCACCATTGACCCGCCGCACATTGTCCTGCAACGGGGTACAGGTTCCTGTGGGGAGTACGTGGGGTTGTTGCTGGCGCTGCTACGGCTCAATGGCATTGCCTGCCGGACGGCGGGACGCTACAAATGCCCCCGAACGCCGGAGTTAAAACACGTTCCCTTGCTGCCCCAGTTCAACCACGTGTGGCTGGAGGTGTATTGGCCCGGGCGGGGCTGGTTGCCCTTGGAATCCAACACCGACCATCTGCAAGACCGGCCCTGGTTGCAGTTGCAGCGTTTTTTCCTAGGCCTGGGCTGGTTTCACCTAGAGTTGGGCCGCGGGATTCGCTTTGAACGGATTCGCCTGGCGGATGGCTCGCGCCCCGACGTGGGATTGGGGGATTTGGCGATTAACTACATTCGCTGCGTCATTTACGAGGAAATTGCCCCGCCTACCCCACCCGATAAATAAACGTCAAACCGGCCCAGGTGCTGGTGTCCAAGCTGTAGGTGTCTTTGCTGGGGTTGCTCGGGTTGCTGACGCTGTGCAAGTGCTGGAGAACGGCTTGGGCCAGGGATAGGGGTTCAGGTGGGAGCGGAGCCGGACAGGCCACCGGACTGAGGAGCAAACGGAGCTCGGCCAAGCCGGGGTGGGAAGGTGCGTTGACGGTCAAGGTGGTGGGCGTGTCCGGCAACAGCGTCTGCACAGGGTAGGTCTGGATGAACTGGCTCGGGTGAATGGTCAAGGGCAAAACAACCAGGGGTTGCGCCGCCCGGTGAGTGATCTGACAGGTTAAGGAGCTGCCAGCGGGCACAGTCGGTAAGGACAAAATGCCGTTGTTGGCCGGTGGGGTTGCGGCGGGAACCGAGGTCTGGCTGAGCAACAAGGTGTTATCGCGGCGCAGGTGAACCGTCGTGGCGAAGGGATGAGCCGGATTGTCAGTCAACGCTAGGAATTTGGCCGCCAGCAGCGTGTGGAAATGGGGAGTGAGTCGTTTGATAGCGGCTTTAACCGTTTCATCGGCGGCGCCTTCAGTTCCCGGAAAGAGGTCATGCCCCGGTGAAAACAACCCGTAGGTAGTCGGCGTCACCCGTCCAAACAAGCAGTCGGCGCTTTGTTCCCTAGCTTTCACCGTCCGCACATAACCCAAGTTATCCAAGGCGCTGGTGGCATCCACCCGTTCAATTCGCTCCAGGTTGGTATCCAGGGCCACCGTTAGTTGGATGTGGCTGGGAATGACGCGCACCCGTTCCTGCACCCATTCCCCGACTTGCACCGGTCCTTGGGCTGTGGCTTTCACCCACAACCCCTGGCGCGCGCGCACCGTCAAAGGCGTTCCCTGCACCGTCACCAGTTGGGATTCCGGCGCGAGATGAGCCAGCAACCAGGGGGGGACCCCCGCCAGCACGCAAGCGACATCACTGTCGTTCACATCCACCACTCGTCCGGCTGCTCTGGGTGCCACCGGCAACCGCTGGGGGGAACCCACCACTTCCGGCGTTTGCTGGGAACCCACCGTCTGGGCAATTTGCGCCGCCACATCCACTAGCACCGAGCCGGAGGTACTTCCCCACAGGGTTTGGGTCAGGGCATAGGTCAGGGTCCCGGCGCTAAATCCTGGCCAGAGGGCTTCGGTGGCCACCGTACCGGGACGGGCGGCGCGAATCAACACACCTGGCGGTTTGGGGGCGTTGGGGAACTGGCGCGATTCATCCAGCGACACGATGGGGGGACAGGCCCGCACCCGCACATTCCCACAGGCAAAACTCCCCGGATAGTCGTAGCCGGTATCCAGCACCGTCATCACCTGGTCGGTAGGCAGTTGCCGCAACCATTCCAGCCACTCCGCTTCCGTGATCCAGGTGGGAGTTTGCAGCCCATCGTGGGGCAACAGCGCTGGTTGACCATCCCGACTGCCATAGCCGCTGAAATGCACCACCACCACATCGCCAGGCCGGGCCTGCTGGTGCAAATGCTCCCGAAAGGCTTGGGCAATCTGGTCGCGGGTGGCCTGCGCATCGGTCAACGTCAACACGTCCGCCGGCTCAAACCCGAATCGCCCGCACAGCAATTCCCGTTGCAACCACACATCGGTGACGCAGCCGGACAGGGATGGGGTTTTGGTGGCATTGGGGTACTGGTTGATGCCCACCAGCAACGCCAGCTTGCGGGATGTCGGAGCCGCCAAAACCCGTTGCGCCCGTCCAAGGGTGAATCCGATCCCTGCGAGCGCCGCCTGGATCAGTGACCGTCGGCTGTAGCCCATGGGTTTACTCCCGCATCGCGGCCATCAAAATCGCTGCCACTTCGGGCCGACTAAATTCCGGCGGCAAGGGTTCGCCCCGGCGCAACAACTCCCGCACCTTGGTACCCGATAGATGAATCCGCTCTTCGGGACGGCTGGGGCTGGTCTTGCTGGTGGCCATGCTCTGGGTGCGGGTGCAGTAAAACGCATGTTCAAAAAACAGGGGGGTGATCCCCAGCGCCTGCGGGTCAAACTCCCGGAAAATTTCCTGGGCTTCGTAGGTGCCGTAGTAATTGCCCACACCCGCGTGGTCCCGCCCAACGATGAAGTGGGTACAGCCATAGTTTTTGCGCACCAGGGCGTGGAAAATCGCTTCGCGGGGTCCGGCATAACGCATCGCCGCTGGATTCACCCCCAGCACCACCCGCTCCTTCGGGAAGTAATGCTCAATCACCACTTCGTAACAGCGCATGCGCACATCCGCCGGGATGTCATCACTTTTGGTAGCCCCCACCAACGGATGCAAAAACAAGCCGTCCACAATCTCTAAAGCGCATTTCTGGATGTACTCGTGGGCGCGGTGAATAGGATTGCGGGTTTGGAACCCCACAACGGTTCGCCAGCCCCGCTCCTGAAACACTTGGCGGCTCTTGGCGGGGGGCAAGTGATATTGGGGAAAGGGTGGTGCCGGCAATTCCCACACCCAGAGGGGTCCCCCCAGGTACACAGGTCCCTGTTCATACAATGCCTGGACGCCGGGATGAGCCATTTCCGTGGTTTTATAGACCTTTTGGGCTTCCCGTTCCCGGTCGGGGCGATAAATGTCTTGAATTTCCATCACGCCGACGTCCAGGCCCTGGGGACTGTGCAGTCGCACCCACATCCCTTCCCGCAAGGATGCAGCCAACGTTTCCGATACCCCCAACGTAATCGGCATACTCCAGGGCAACCCGCTGGGCAAGTGCATAGTTTCCACCACGGCCTGGTAATCCGCCTGGTTCATAAATCCCGTCAACGGGCTGAACCCCCCTGTGGCGATCATCTCTACATCCGACATGGCCCGCTCGCTCAAGGGGATACGGGGAGCCGTACGAGTACGTTCTTCCCACAGCGCCCGCTCTTGCCCTGACACCAGCCGATTGATCAACACCCCCCCGTGGGGATCAAGTCCTGCGTACACTGGTTCTACTAGCAGTCCATCACTGCTTGTATCCTACCGGATTTTGTCATTGGTATAACCGGGTACAAGTGCTTATTTCGTGTGACGCCGTTCCGCCAATTGCAACAGAATTTCGGCGTGTTTTTCTCGCGTAATCGGATATAGATAGGCAAATACCAAACCGATGAGCAACACGACTCCCGGAATTGGTCCAATCATTAGGCGAATGGCGAGCAAAGCGCTGGGGGGTTGGAGCGGCTCCGGTTGCCCGGCCACCGTTTTGATAAACCCCGACCATTCCAGGGTTTGCCCCACCAGGAATAACCCTAGCGCCAGCCCCACCTTTTGCAAAAACACCATCAGGCTGTAGAAAATGCCTTCGCGCCGTTGCCCAGTCCGCCATTCTTCCCACTCAATCACATCCGGGAGCATGGACCAGGGAATCAGATACGCGGTGGCGACGCCCACACCGGCAACCACTGCTAGGGTAAACATCAGCGCCGTTTGCCCCGGTTGCAAGCCAAATAACCCCGCCTGCGCTGCAATCCAAGCCGCCATCCCCAGGAAATACACCATTTTTTTGCCCAGGCGTCGGCTCATCCGCTCCCAGAGGAACAGCATCACCAGCGCTGTCCCTTGCACGGCCAGCACCACCTGGGTAAACGCGGCATCGGTCAGTCCCATCCAGCTTTTGACGAAATAGGGAATCACCGCCACTGTGTTTTGCAAGGCCAGCCAGGAACACAGGTAAAGGCCGATCACCAGCAAAAAGGGACCATTGCTGAGTACCGCTCGCCATTGCGCCCAGATAGGTTCGTTGGGGGGATCCAGCGTTTGGCGCCGCTGGTGTTCCAAATGCATCGCTCGCCGGCGAATGCCCCACACACAGGCGTATATCGCCAGCACCGCCACCACCGCGCCCAGTGTTCCTAGCACCTGATAGCGTTGTTGAATGGGCATCCCGGCAAATAGCTGGAAAATGGCAAGCGCCAGCGTTAACGCACACAAACTGCCGCCAATGGAAAACCCAAACCGAAAACTGTTCAAACTGGTGCGCTCGTCGTAGTCCTGCGTTAGCTCTGCCGTCAGCGCTGTGTAGGGCAAATTCACCACCGTATAAAAGGTATGGATGGCAATGGCCACCGCCACGTAGTACCAGAATTTGGTCATCGTATCGGCAGCGGGCGGCACCCACCACAGGCCGGTAAAACTCACCCCCAGCGGCACTGCGCCCCACACCATCCAGGGCAAACGGCGTCCCCACAAGCTGCGGGTCTGGTCGCTCAGGAAACCAATCAGGGGGTCGTTAATGGCATCCCACGCCTTGCCAATCAGCAACACTGTTCCTGCTAACCCCGGCGGCAACCCAGCGACATTCGTGAAGAAAATTAACTGAAACACCAGCAGTAAATTCGCCAGCAACGCCGGGCCAAAATCCCCCATCCCATAGCTGACTTTTTCCCACCAGGACAGCTTCGGGTTCATCCCCACACCCTACAATAAGAAGACAGAATTGCGCATCAGGCCATGAGCGGCGAACGGATTTGGCTTTACGATACCACCTTACGGGACGGCGCCCAACGGGAAGGACTGTCGCTCAGCTTGGAAGACAAGTTGCAAATTGCCCACCTGCTTGACCAGTTGGGGGTGCATTACATCGAAGGCGGCTGGCCTGGCGCCAATCCTAAGGACGTGCAATTTTTCTGGCAAATGCAACAGGAACCCTTGACCCAGGCGCGGCTTGTGGCCTTTTGTTCCACCCGGCGTCCCCGGACCACAGCAGCGGAAGACCCCCTGATCCAAGGCCTTCTGGCGGCGGGCACCCCCTGGGTTACGGTGTTTGGCAAATCCTGGGATTTACACGTCACTGAAGGCCTGGGCACGACGTTGACCCATAACCTGGACATGATTGCTGACACGATTACTTACCTGCGCCAGCAGCAGCGCCGTGTGTTCTACGACGCGGAGCACTGGTTTGATGGCTATCTCGCGAACCCCGACTACGCCCTGGCCACCCTGGAGACGGCCTATCAAGCGGGAGCAGAATGGCTGGTGTTGTGCGATACCAACGGCGGGATGTTGCCCCACCAGATCAGTGAGATAGTCCAGCAGGTGAAGGCTCGCTTCCCCGATGCCCAGATTGGCATTCATACCCACAACGACAGCGGCACGGCGGTGGCAAATGCGATTGCGGCGGTGCAGAGCGGGGCGCGCATGGTGCAGGGAACCATCAATGGCTATGGGGAGCGCTGCGGCAACGCCGATTTGTGTACCTTGATTCCCAACCTGCAACTGAAACTGAAGTACGACTGCATCACGCCAGAGCAATTGACGCGCCTGGTAGAGGTGAGCCGGGCCGTGAGCGAGCGGGTGAATTTAGCGCCCAATGACCATGCGCCTTACGTGGGTGCGTCGGCCTTTGCCCACAAAGGAGGGGTGCATGTCAGCGCCGTGGGCAAGAATCCGGCCACTTACGAGCACATTGCGCCGGAGTGGGTGGGCAACCAGCGGCGGGTGGTGATTTCGGAACAGTCGGGGCTGAGCAATATCGTGGCCAAGGCGCGGGAGTTGGGATTGCCCCTGGACCGTTCCCATCCGGCGGCTAAAGAGGTGCTGCGGCGACTGAAGGAACTGGAAGGCCAGGGCTATCAATTCGAGGCGGCAGAGGCGAGTTTTGAACTGCTGGTGCGGGACGTGCTGGGGCAACGGCAACCGGCGTTTGTCCTGCATGGGTTTCAGGTGCATTGTCAAACGCAGGCCCAGGGCAACGGCCACTGGAGTTCGTCGGTGGCGACGGTGAAGGTGGAAGTAGACGGGCAAGAATTGATTACGGCGGCGGAGGGAAACGGGCCGGTGTCGGCACTGGACAATGCCCTGCGGCGGGCGCTGGTGAATTTTTATCCCCAGATTGGCGAGTTTCATTTGAGTGATTACAAGGTGCGGGTGCTGGACGGGCAATCGGGGTCGGCGGCCACGACGCGGGTGCTGGTGGAGTTTACCCACGGGACGTACCGTTGGACGACGGTAGGGGTTTCCACCAATATCATTGAGGCGTCGTACCAAGCAGTGGCGGAAGGGCTGGAGTATGGATTGAGCCGGTTGCGGGCGACAGCGATTTCCCAGGCACAGAAAGTAAAGGAGAGGCCATAGGATCACTGACGGTACGGCTTGCGGTTCGTTATGCTGGGGCAA
The DNA here is from genome assembly GCA_025056115.1 of Gloeomargarita sp. SKYG116. GTDB lineage: Bacteria > Cyanobacteriota > Cyanobacteriia > Gloeomargaritales > Gloeomargaritaceae > Gloeomargarita. Next base: position 34,749 of record JANWVM010000016.1, on the reverse strand, counting down.
AAGCCGAGAGCAGGCCATGGCGACAGGATTCACAGTGCGGTTTTGGGGCGTGCGAGGTAGTATTGCCGTACCAGGGCCGGAGACGGTACGCTATGGCGGGAATACACCTTGTGTAGAAGTGCAGGCGGGTGGGCAACGGTTAATCTTCGACGGCGGCACGGGACTGCGGGTGTTGGGCCAGACCTTGAAGCACCAGACCAACCTGGAGGCCCATCTCTTCTTTAGCCATTCCCACTGGGACCATATTCAGGGGTTTCCATTTTTTGCCCCCGCCTACCAGGCTGGCAATCAGTTGCACATCTACGGTCCAGCCACGCACCACGGCTACTCCATCAAACAGAGCTTGAGCAACCAGATGCTCGACCCCAATTTTCCCGTGCCGTTGCAGATTATGCAGGCGGATTTGTACTTCCATGACTTGCTGGCGGGCGACGTGGTGACGATTGGTGATGTAACCGTAGAGACGGGGAGCCTGAACCATCCCAATTACGCCCTAGGGTATCGGGTGACGTGGCAGGGCAAAACGGTGGTGTACGCCAGCGATACGGAGCATTACCCCGACCGGCTCGACCGCAGCGTGGTGCATCTGGCTCGCCAGGCCGATGTTTTGATTTACGACGCCAACTACACTGACGAGGAATACAACGACCCAGTGAATCCCCGGCGCGGTTGGGGCCATTCCACGTGGCAAGCAGGGGTCAAAGTCGCCGAAGCAGCCGGTGTGCGGCAATTAGTGTTGTTCCATCACGACGCCAGCCACAACGACGATTTTTTGGACCAAGTCGCAGCCCAAGTGCGCCAGGTTATGCCCAATAGCGTCGTCGCCTGGGAAGGGATGGTGCTGCAATTGCTTTAGAGTTCGTCAGATTTGCTATAGCTGAAAACAGTCAGTTTGTCGCAGGTAAACAGGAATCAAGGTTGCCAACACAATGATTCCAGCCGTCACTCATGTCAAACACTCGGTGCTTTGCTATATAGCTAAGCCGTTTAAGATTGTCATGTAATAGACCTGTTACTAGGGAGTGGGAAAATGCCCAGGTCATACAACTACGATTTGCGAAAAAAGGCGGTAGAAGCCATCTTGAACGGTGCCACTATCATGGAAGTCAGCCAGTTCCTAAATGTCAGCTATCGAACGGTACAAAGGTGGTTGAGACAATGGTCGGAAACGGGAGATGTTCACCCCAAGGAAGGCTATCAAAAAGGCCATAGTCATAAGCTGAAAGACCTAGAAGCGTTCCAGCAGTTTGTGGATGCGAACCCCAGCCTGACTCAACGGGAGATGGCCGCTCACTTCGGTGTTAGCCGTGCCACGATTTGGAAGGCTCTGAAAAAGATAGGCTATACCCACAAAAAAAACGTATTTCTATCAAGAGCGAGACCCCAAAGAGCGACAGGCTTATTGTGAGTTAATCCAACAGATACCACCAGAGCAGGTGGTCTATATAGACCAATCTGGGGTAGATTACCGAGATATTGATGCATATGGTTGGGCGCCGAAAGGAGAGAGAGTTTATGGGGAGAAACCCGGCAATCGTGGAGAACGAATTAGCATCATGGCAGCTTACCAATCAGGACGTGTGATTGAACCATTTACTTGGATAGGCTATTGCGACACTCAGGTTGTTATCCGGTGGTTAAGTGAGAGACTTTTACCAACGATAGGTCCTGGGAAAGTCTTAGTATTGGATAATGCGAGTTTTCACCGGTCTGCAGCGGTGAGGCAGGTCGTGGAAGCGGCTAGATGTCGATTGGTTTATTTACCGAGATATTCACCTGATTTAAATCCGATTGAGCAGGTGTGGTCTTGGCTAAAACGGTGGGTCAACTATGCATGGAGCTTAACCAAACGGAACCTACGTTCTCTCGTGGATGAAGCGGTCTGTCGTATATGTCAACCTTTGTCAGCTTAGCTATAGACAAAACCAGCAACGGGGCTGTGCCCTGCGACCCCAAGACATGACAAGCAGAGACAGCATAGCTAGACTACCGCACCCTGGGGGAAAAGTGGGCCGGCGCCATTATTCCCTATCCCAACAACCACCGGGTTACTATAGCTAAAAACATTTAGTCTGACGTAGAATAAGGCTGATAGGTTACGGAGTGATGTCTATGCCTTACAGCACAGACTTACGTCAGAGAGGCATTGAAGCGGTTTTGGGGGGTGCAACACTCGTCGAAGTGAGCCAGATGTTCCACATCGGGTATCGCACGTTACAACGCTAGCTCAAGCAATGGTCTGAAACCGGTGATTGCTTACCAAAAGGGGCATAGTCATAAAATTTCGCAAGTTTGTCGAGGCAAATCCCAGTCTGACCCAGAAGGAAATGGCGGCTAGTATGACGATTGGTAGGGCGCTTCATTCTCCTACCAAGAGCAAGACGAGCCAGAGCGGCAAGCGTATCCCGAGAAAATGAAGGATGTGAAGCGGGAAGAAGTCGTTTACATAGACCAATCTGGCATTGACCAGCGAGCAGTTTATGCGTATGGCTGGGGTAAGAAAGGTGAAAGGGTTTATGGCAAGAAAGCGGGTGGGAGACGTGAAAGAGTGAGTATGATGGGTGGTTATTATCTTGGGAGATTAATCGAGCCATTAACCTGGATAGGGAGCTGCAATTTACAGGTAGTTTTAACTTGGTTGCGTGAGTGGTTATTACCAGCGATTGGTCCTGGCAAAAAGATGGTGATGGACAATGCCAGTTTTCACCGGTCGGCGGCGGTTAGGCAAGTGGTGGAAACGGCTGGGTGTGATTTATTCACCAGATTTGAATCCAATCGAACAGGTGTGGTATCGGATTAAACAAAAGGTGCGTAAGTTACAGGTGAGTCCAATCGAAAATCTGCAATCTTTGGTCAATGAAACTATCCGTAGTTTATGTCAAATTTTGTGATTTTAGCTATAAATGGACTGAAGCGCTTCCAGGGATTCTGGCAATATCTGCCCCCCATCCACGACCAGGGTCTGGCCAGTGATATAGCTTGCTTCATCGGATGCCAGGAATAAAGCAGCGTAGGCCACATCTTCCACCCGACCAAGCCGTCCTAGGGGGATAGAGGCCGCCATTTGCCGCAGGTAGTCGTCGCCCAGGCTCGCCAACCCCTCCGTGAGAATATTCCCAGGCAAGACGGCATTGATGGTCACGCCGTAGCGGGCCAGCTCCAGAGCGGCGGTGCGCAAGAAGCCAAGCTGTCCGGCTTTGGAGGCGCCGTAATGGGTCCAGCCTGGAAAGCCAGTAATCGGACCAGTGATGGAGGAGGTGAGGACCACCCGTCCGCGCCCACGGCGTTGAAACGCAGGAATGGCCGCCTTGACGCAGAGAAAACACCCCTTCAGGTTGGTGGCAAGGACTTCGTCCCACTCCTCGGGTGCCAGGTCCTCCAACCGTTTTTGGGGAAAGATACCCGCATTGGCGCACAGAATATCTAGACCACCGTATGCCTGCTCTGCCCGCGCCATCAACTCCTGGACCTGTTCCCACTGGGAGACGTCACAGGCTTGGGCAATCACCTGGCCACCGGTCGTCTCCTGCAGTTCCTGTGCTGTGGCCGCCAACTTGGATGGGTCACGGGCGGCGATCAGCACCTTGGCCCCCTGCTGGACAAACACGCGGGCGATGCCCTTGCCGATACCCCGCGATGCGCCAGTCACCACCACCGAGCGTCCCGCTACGGAAAACATGGCTCTCCTCCCTTAGCGCAGTTCCCGTTCTGCTTCAGCAATCAGGGCACTTTCTTCCTCCGGCGCTCGGGCCACCAGCCGGAAACGGCTATAGAACCAGTAGTATCCCATCATGAGCACCACAAAAATTACCGTTCCCACCACCCCAGGACGGTAGCTCTCGACCGCAAATGTCGCCGCCAGACAAATCAACGCCAAGATGGCACCGACCCAAGCGCCTAGCACACCCAGCGGGCTTCGGTAAGGTCTCGGCAGGTTGGGGCGGGTGCGGGCCAGATGAATGTAGGAAAATAGGGTCAGGGCGTAGGAAATCACAGCGCCGAAAACCGCCATATTCAACAAGGCCGCGCCCACACTGTCGGAAAAGGCGTTAATCAAGATGCAAATGACAAATCCCACCACCGCGCCGAGCGTCAGGGCATAGTGGGGCGTATGGTGGCGGCTAACGACCGACAGCCCCCTCGGCAGGTAGCCCGCCCGCGAGAGCGCAAAAAGCACCCGCCCATAGGCGTAAATAATCGCGTGGAAGCTGGCCACCAGACCGGTAATCGAAATCAGCGTCAAAACCGTCGTGGTCGCAGCATCTTGAAAAACCGCCTTAAACCCCAACTCCAGAGGAGCTGCCGACTCCCCAACCTCCTTAGCCCCCGCAACCCCCACATTCAGCACAAGCGTCAACACCGAGAGTGCCAGCAGCGTCAGGATGGCCAAGATCAACGCGCGCGGCATATCCCGCACCACATCGTGAGACTCCTCCGCCGCCACCGGCAGTTGCTCAATCGCCAGGTAGAACCAGATGGCATAGGGAAGTGCGGCAAAGACCCCATACAGGCCGAAGGGCAGAAAACCAGAGTTGCCCGGCTGCGGCTGGATATTGAAAAGATTGTCCCAGCTCAAGGCTCCCGAAAAGATAGCCGCCCCATAGAACACGACCAAAACCCCCAGCGCCAGGAAGGTCACAATCAGGGAAACCTGCAGCGATAACTTCGTGCCCCGAATGTTGATAAACACAAACAGCACATAAAAGAGCGCCCACCATATCCAGGCCGGTACCCCCGGAATCAGGGCGTCCATGTACCCCGCGATGCCAACCACGATTACAGCGGGGCTAATCACATACTCCACCAGGTCCGTAATCCCATTGATGTAGGCCCAGGTGGGGCCGAAAGCGTGACGGGTAAAGGCGTAAAAACCACCGGCGTGGGGCAAGGCTGTGGAAAGCTCGGCAATGGAAAATACCAGGGTCAGGTACATGACCGCGACGATAACCGTGGCAATGAGGAGTCCGCCAAATCCGCCCGCAGCCAGGCCGTAGTTCCAGCCGAAAAAGTCCCCAGAAATGACCGCCCCTACCCCCAGACCCCACAGGAGTAGCCAGTCGGCACTCTTGCGCAGGCGTCTTCTATGCAGGTAGCCATCGTCCACGTCAACATAACGCACATCTCGACGCCGCTTGTGTCTGTCCACGTAGCCACCTCCTCAGCAATCACTGTTTCAAGCGTTCCTTAGCTCACCAGCCTAAGTCTGTATTACAGATAACAGAGCTGCCCATACCGGCCATCTTCGGGTGTTGGTCTGGAAACCCTACGGACCGGCATTGGTAATACGCTTTACAGAAGCCAATGGGATGGCGCTGATAACGTGTTTGGAGCGTAATTCCTTGCAGGGGTTCGTATTGAATGGGTGTGCTCTACAGTGATGATTTCATTGCCGCCTTCAAGCAGGGGGTTGAACAACTAGCGCCTTTGTGGGGGCTTTCACCCCAAACGCAGGTGCGTCTCCTAACTGTTTCGGAAAATGCCACGTTTCGGGCCGATGACCCGGAGCGGAATACACCAGTTATTTTCCGGGTTTATCGGCCCGGTTACCACACCCGCGATGAAATTGAATCGGAATTTATCTGGATTGAGGCCTTGCGGGCAGAAGGCATTGTGACAACGCCGGAACCCTTGCGCACGCGGGAGGGGAGTTACCTCGCTTCATTTATCCATGCGGGTACAGAACGGTATGTCGCCGCGTTCAGTTTTCTCCAGGGCAAAGAGCTGAATCCTGAGGACGAGCAGGATTTGACCAAAGCGTTTGGGGTTTTAGGTGAAATTAGCGCGCGCCTGCATGCCCACGCCAAGTCCTGGCATCGCCCCGCCAACTTTGTACGCAAGACATGGGATTTTTCCACGACCATCGGCGAGCGTCCTCACTGGGGACCCTGGCAAGCCGCCTTGGGTCTGGAGCCAGAAGGAGAAGCTACTTTGCGTCGCTGTATTAGCGTCCTGCAGCGGCGCGTGGCGGCCTACGGGATGACGCCGGAACGTTTCGGGTTGATCCATGCCGATTTGCGGGTGACCAACCTGCTGGTGGAGGGGGACCAGATTGGCGTGATTGACTTCGACGACTGTGGCTTTGGCTGGTTCATTTACGACTTTGCCGCCGCCGTGAGTTTTCTGGAGCACAAGCCCTACATCCCGTTGTTGGCGGAGGCGTGGCTGGAGGGCTACCGTCGAGTTGCTCCTGTAGCCCCTGAGGACGTGGACATGATTCCCGATTTTGTTATGTTGCGCCGGATCATGATGACGGCCTGGATTGCGGGTCACAGTGAAACCCCTTCGGCGCGCGAGGCGGGGTTAGCCGCCTACACGCAGGGGACTATCGAGCTGGCAGAGCGCTACTTGAGCACGCGCTAGACTGGGATAGGGATGGAGATAGCCAATGACAACAGTTCCCCGCGTCACTACAGATATGACATCGCCTTTGCTGGCGCGTCGTTTAGCGAATGCTGGCGCAGCTTCTATCTTGTTTTACAACCAACCCCTGGAGCTGGTGCGCGGGCAGGGGGCTTGGCTTGAGGCGGCGGATGGGACGCTTTACCTGGATGCCTATAACAATGTGCCGTCGGTTGGCCACTGTCACCCAAAAGTTGTGGCGGCCATAGCCGAGCAGACGGCAAAGCTAGCTATCCACAGTCGTTATCTGCACGAGATTGTCGAATCCTATCTCGAGCGGCTCAAGGCCAGCTTCCCTAGCGACCTTGCCAATATTGTGCTCTGCTGCACGGCCAGCGAAGCGAACGACCTGGCCATGCGAATTGCGATGCGCGCCACGGGGAGGCGGGGTTTCATCATCACCGAGAATGCCTACCACGGCAGCACGCTGGCCACGATTGACATTTCGCCCGCTCTGTGGAAACGGGGTAGTCCACTGGCTTACGTGCGCCTGGTTCCTCCACCGTCCCGGAGAGCTTACGGCGATGACATTACGGGTGGGTTTACGGCGGCTGTCGCCCAAGCAGCAGCGGCACTGGAAGCGGATGGATTGGGCTTGGCTGCCTTCATTTGTGACTCGATTTTTTCCAGCGATGGCGTGCTGACGGACCCACCTGGGTTTCTCGGGCCAGTGGTTGAGACGGTACGGGCGGCTGGCGGTCTGTACATTGCTGACGAAGTACAATCCGGCTTTGGCCGCACCGGCGCCGGTATGTGGGGGTTTCAACGCCATGGCGTACAGCCTGATATGGTGACTATGGGGAAGGCCATGGGAAATGGCTACCCAGTCGCGGGTTTGGCTGTGAGACCCGAGTTGCTATCTCAACTTTGTGAAGACATTGTGTATTTCAACACCTACGCCGGTAATCCGGTTGCGGCGGCGGCTGGGCTGGCTGTGCTTGACGTGATTGAACAGGAGAAGCTCATTGACAACGCTGCGCACCAGGGCGCTGTCTTGCTTGCCGGGATTCGCGATATCGTGGCGGGAAACCCCTTGATTTCCGAAGTCCGGGGCGCTGGTTTTTTCATTGGCGTTGAGTTTGCTGGGGTCGGAGCGCCAGCACGTGTGAAAGCAATCGTTGAGGGTTTGCGGCAGCGGCGAGTCCTCATCGGAACGACCGGACGTTATGGCGAGTCGCTGAAAATCCGGCCTCCACTTTGTTTCTCTGACAAAGAAGTAGCCATCTTCTTGGAAGCGTTTGCTGAGGCGCTGGCCGAAGTGACGGCTGCACCCGACGGCCCGGGAACTGGACCGGTTCATGACTGAGCTTCCCTGGGTTGCTTAGCCTTTCACCAGCGGGGGACGAGTGAAAGGAAAAACCAGTTGCTCGAACAAACGTTTCTCCTGGGTCCTTGCACCCGCGTCAACAGCCGTGTCGCCCATGTCAGACTTGCGCCCTAGCTATAAAGCGCCAGCCGCCGTCTGGTCGAAAAAACCATCGGTGCGGGTGAGATTCAGCATTTGCAAAACGGGTGGACCGCCAGCGCCTTCGGGGTAATCAATCACGCTGATGGCGCCGTTACCCTGCTTGAATAGCCAGAACCGCTCTGGTCCCAGGTGAAACAACTGGCACAGGATGGCCTTGTTAATGGCGTCATGGGCTACCACCAGTCCCTGCTGGCCTTCATAGCAGGTGATGATTTTGTGCCAGGCCCGGCCCGCCCGCTCCCAAACCTGAGACAAGTTTTCGCCCTGGGGCATTTGCACCGTTTCGGGATGGGTATGCCAGGCGGCCAGCATCCCCGGAAATTCCGCTTCCACCTGGTGGTGAAATTTGCCTTCCCACAACCCATGGCTAATTTCCTGCAGGTCGGGTAGGAGTTCCAGGGAAACGCCAGGGTGAGACTGGAGAATGACCTCTGCCGTTTGCCGCGCTCGACTCAGGGGACTGCTCACCGCGAAATCCAGGGCAACATTGGCGAGGAGTTGGCGGGTCTGTTCGGCCTGGCGCTGGCCTTGGTCGTTCAGGGGGATATCCTTTTGCCCTTGAAACTGGCCCTGGCGATTCCAGTCAGTTTCCCCGTGTCGCACCAGGTAAATGCGCGTGCCTCCCTTGAACTTAGGAAACAGGCTACCTGTGTGAAAAACCAAATTCAGAGCTTCCAGTTGCGCCTGCTCCCCCTGGAGATTGACGATGCTCACCCCACAGTTGCTCTGTTGCAGCCGGAAATAGTCCGCTGGTTGCAGTCCCAGCAGGTGCACTAGCCACATACGGTTGATGGTGGCGTGGCCAACCCCTAACACCGTCTGCCCCCGGTGCTGGGTCACCAGCCGGTGGGTCAAGCGCTCCGCCTGGGTGAGTAACTCTAGCAACGGATACCGACCATCCATCACAAACTCTGCCGGAGCCGTGCGCCAGCGCCGGTAGTCCTCGGGAAATTGAGTGCGCACCGTTTCGTGGGGCAACCCTTCCCAGGCGGCCAGGTCAATCTCCAACAGGTCAGGCGTCGGCGTGATCGGCACCCCAGCTAGGTTCAGCAACTGGGCCGTCTCTAGGGCGCGGCGTAGGGGACTGACGTAGAGATGGTCAATCGGAACCCCCTGGAGCATCTGACCGGTCTGGATAGCCATGGCCCGTCCCCGCTCCGTGAGCAGCGCCGCATCCGAACGGCCTTGGATAAGGGATTGAGCGTTGTAGGTGCTCTCACCATGGCGGGTGAGCAGGAGACGGGTGGCAACGGTCATGCGGCCCAGGAAATTACTTCACCGCTACTGTAGCACCGGCCTCGACCAACTTGGCCTTGATTTTTTCGGCCTCCTCCTTGGGGATGCCCTCCTTGACGGGTTTGGGAGCCGCCTCCACCAGGTCTTTGGCTTCTTTTAAGCCCAGGCCGGTCAACTCCCGCACCACCTTCAAGATGGCAATCTTCTTGTCGGCGGGCACTGCTTCCAGAATCACACTGAATTCGGTTTGCTCTTCCACAGGTTCGGCTGCAGGGGCAGCGGCAGGCGCGCCAGCGGCAGCAACGGGGGCGGCAGCCATGACCATGCCTCCCACGGGAGCGGCGGCGCTCACTCCGAAGGTCTCCTCAATCTTCTTGACCAGTTCCGCCGCTTCCAGCAGCGTCAGGCTCTTCAACTCTTCCAAAATGGCATCGGTTTTAGCAGACATGGTGGTTTCTCCTTGGTCGAATGAACAACAACTGAACTAGGAACCGGCGGCTTCCTTTTGTTGAGCCACCGCTTGGATAGCCCGCCCCAGAGAGGCAGGCACTTCGTTGATCCCCGTCGCCAGTTGGGTGGGGACGGCGTGGAGCGCTGTGGCCAGTTGGGTGGGCAGCATTTTGAGCATCCCCGCCACCTTGGCCATCAACACCTCTTTCGGGGGCAGGTCGAGGACAGCTTTGATCCCCTGTTCGTCCAGGGCTTGCCCCTCCATCACTGCGCCCCGCAATTCCGTCTTTTTAGTGGCTTTCTGGAATTCCTGGTAGGCTTTAACCGCGCCGGGCAAATCGTCCCGAATCAACACAAACGCATTGGCGCCCTTGAGAAAGCGCTCCATCGGTTGCCAGGCGGGATTGTCCCGAATGGCCAGGCTCATCAGGGTGTTTTTCGTCACCTTGCACACGGCCCCGGTCGGTCGCAATCGCCGGCGCAGGTCGGTCATTTCCGCCACGGTTAACCCCTGGTAATCAATCACCAGCGTCATCTGAGTTTTGTCCAGGGTTTCTTTTAACTCGGCCACAATCGCCTTTTTGCTCGCTAACGTTCGTCCCATAGACCCTCCCCAATAAAAAACCCGGTCACTTGCGCCGGGCCAAACCAAGCATCACCCCCTGGGGGGTTAGCTGGACTGACCTCGGCAGGAAATTTAGGCATCAGGCACCTGCGGTCTGCGGTCATGGATGCAAATTGGGGGTGATTGACTCGATAGGCAGTCCCTCCTCCAAACGCGCTTTCCTAAAAACTGTTAGGCTGCGGCCAGCTTCATCTCCCGCAACAGGTTAAAGTCCACTTCAATCCCTGGCCCCATCGTGGCGGAAATAAAGAGACTACGCCAGTAACGCCCTTTCGCGCCCGGTGGCCGGTTGCGGTCAATGGACTCCTGCAACGCCTTGAGGTTGACTAGCAAATCCTCCACTGGAAACGAGGCCTTACCAAACAGGACATGCACAATCCCGGAGCGGTCCGCCCGATACTCCAGTTTCCCCGCCTTGAACTCCTTAATCGCTGCCGCCAGGTCAAAGGTCACCGTTCCCCCCTTGGGTGAAGGCATCAACCCTTTCGGCCCTAGCAGTTTCCCCAGCTTAGCCACCTTGGGCATGATGTCTGGCGTGGCAATCAACTTGTCAAAATCGAGGCGCCCGCCGGCAATTTCTTCGATGAGTTCTTCGGAGCCATAGACATCAGCCCCCGCCGCTTGGGCTTCCACTACCTTCTCGCCACGAGCAATGACTGCCACCCGCACCGTTTGCCCTGTACCCTTGGGGAGCGTCACCGTTGCCCGCAACTGCTGGTCGTTAAACTTGGGGTCAATGCCCAACCGGATATGGGCTTCGGCGCTTTCGGGAAACTTGGCCGTCGCCGTCTCCTTGAGCAGGGCAATCGCTTCCTTCGGCTCGTAAGGCCGCGGCTCTACCTTGGCTAGCAGCGCCTGAAACCGCTTGGAGTGTTTTTTCATCCCGTCTCACCTCCGGGGTGCTAACGAGGTTTCACCTCTCCCCCTGTATAAGCACATTTTTCAATTATGACCAACGGGGCAGGCCCTGTCAATCTACAATCGTAATCCCCATCTGCCGAGCCGTTCCGGCAACGGTGCGCATGGCCGCCTCGATGTCGTCGGTGTTCAGGTCGGGCAATTTCGTCTGAGCGATTTCCCGCAGTTGGGCCTGGGTAATTTTCCCCACCTTTTTGCCCTTGGGGTCGCCGGAACCTTTTTCAATTCCCGCTGCTTTGGCCAGCAACACCGACGCGGGGGGCGTTTTCAGAACAAACGTAAAGCTGCGGTCTTCGTAGATCGTAATTTCCGCCGGAATGATCATCCCCACCTTATCGGCGGTCTTGGCGTTGTACTCCTTGCAGAACATCATGATATTCACGCCGTGTTGCCCTAGGGCCGGACCGACTGGGGGCGCGGGGTTGGCTTTCCCAGCAGGCAGGGCCAGTTTAACAACCGCAGTGACTTTTTTAGCCATGGAGTTCAGTACCTCAACGCAAACACCAGAAACATTTAACTCTCTTTTTGAATCTGGGTAAATTCCAGTTCCACTGGCGTTTCCCGCCCGAAGATGGACAGCAACGCCTTGAGTTTACTCCGCTCAGGGCTTACTTCAATCACTTCGCCCCGGAAGTCCTTAAATGGCCCAGCAATGACCAAAATCCGGTCGCCCGGCGCCATGTCCACCTTCACCTTGGGTTCTTCCACGGCGACCGACCGGAACACCCGTTCGACTTCGGCATCCGACAGGGGCATGGGTTTGACCTGCACCCGTCCCCCCCGCACCTGGGGCGAACCGACAAAGTTGATCACATGGGGTGTACTGCGCACCACCTGCCAGGCTTCATCGTCAATTTCCCACTGGCCCTTTTCGTTTTGTACTGCCAGCATCTGCACGTACACGTAGCCGGGATAGATTTTTTCCTCCGTATTCTGGCGGCTGCCGTCTTTACGAATGCGCACCACTGGCGCTTGGGGAATGGCCACCTGTAAAATCCGGTCGGTCATGTCTAAGGTGCGACTGCGTTGCTCCAGGCTGCTTTTCACCTTTTGCTCACAGCCCGAAGCCACTTGCACCACGTACCAGCAGGGGCGACCGACTCGCTCTCCGCTTTCTACCGGTTCTGCCGAATGCGTCATGGGAACACCCGCCGCGCTAACCACACAAACAAGGTATCAACCAAATAAATCATGAGCGTCGAGGCGACCACCATCAGGATGACTGCAAAGGATTCACTGATGAGCTGTTGCCGAGTCGGCCAAATGACCTTCTTCAACTCGGTGCGCACATCCTGTAAAAACACTAGCAGCCCCCCCTTCTCCGGTGGCGCTACCGTCTCCTTCTTTTCCATGCCATTTCCTGGCTCGGATAACCCGGCCAATTTTAGAGCATTGTTTATCTTAGCACAACTGAGACCCAGGTCGGCTATTGCTCAACCAGTAGCAGGGTGGTATATTAGAAAACTGTTGCCAAATTTCGACCCTATGTCTCGCTATCGAGGTCCACGCGTACGGATCATTCGCCGGTTGGGGGAGTTGCCTGGGTTAACTCGCAAAATGGCGCGCAAGCGGGTCAACCCTCCTGGTCAGCATGGCCAAGCCCCGCGAAAACTATCAGAGTATGCCAAACGACTGGAAGAAAAACAGAAATTGCGCTACAACTACGGCGTGTCTGAGCGGCAATTGCTGCGCTATGTGCGCCGGGCGCGGCGAGTCAAGGGATCGACGGGGTTAGCACTGTTGCAAATGCTGGAAATGCGCCTGGATAACACGGTGTTTCGGTTGGGAATGGCACCCACGATTCCAGCGGCCCGGCAGTTGGTCAGTCATGGACATATTCAGGTCAACGGCAAGACGGTGTACACGCCCAGCTATGAATGCAAGCCGGGGGACGTCATCACCGTGCGCCCGCGGGAATCGTCTCGCAAGTTGGTGGCAGCCTATGCCGAATATCCCGGTTTGGCAACCCTGCCTACGCACTTGGAATTTGATAAGAATAGGCTTGAAGGCCGGGTGACAGGGGTGATCGAGCGCCAGTGTGTTGCTTTGCAGGTCAACGAACTGATGATTGTGGAGTTCTACTCTCGCAAGGGTTAGGGCTTATTAGCGCTTAAAAGAATTGAAGGCGCTGCTGCAAGTGTTGACCTACTATACGTTGGGGTGTTGAACTAAATCCTGAGTCTGATTTCCCCCCTCTGCATCTCTGTGGCTGAGTCATCTATGCTGGTCATTCTTGGGTCACGGCCCCGTTTATGGCTAAGCTGCTTCAGTTGGTCAGAGAGATAAGAAAAAAACCAAAAGTGGGGCTACGCCCTGCGACCCAAGGGTATGACAAGCAGAAATGGCTTAGCGATATAGCAGAAAACATTTAGGTTGTTGCCCTTGGGAAGCCATCAACATGGAAACATCTAGGGTTCCGGTTGCTGCCTGTGTCAAGCATTCTGTGCTTAGCTGCTATATCTTTTCTATTTGCCCCCTAGCCAAACTCAAGTGGCTTGGCAGCTAGGAGCGACTTGGTAAAGTGCCCGGCGGCAGGTCCACAAAGACCCGTTCCCCTGGTCGCAAGCCCTGGAGCACCTGGGTGTACTCGTTGAGCGTTACCCCCAGAACCACCGGCTGAAATTGGGGCCGCCCCTGGGCATCTGGTACCAAAACCCCGGTCTTGCCGCGTTCCGTCACCACCGCCACCGTTGGAATTGTTAGGGCTTGGGGCAGGCGCCGGCCAATGAACACAGCATCCACATTCATTCCTGCCCGTAACTGGTCCTGACCGGTCAGCAGTCGCACGCGCACTTCAAAAAACGTCACATTTTGCTCCACGACGGCCTCAGGCGCAATCAAGACCACCTGTCCCCGAAACGTTTCACCAGGATAGGCGTCGGCGGTAATTTCCACGGGTTGTCCAGGGCGAATCTGGCTGATGTCGGTTTCGGCTACCCGCGCCACCATTTCCAGGTCGCCCGCTAAGGCAGCGATGGAGCTAGAAGTCGCTGAAGAGGTGGCCGAGGCGAAGCTGCTGGGCGTGACAAACGACCCCACTGACGCATAGCGCTGGGTAATGACCCCGGCAAAGGGTGCCCGAATGACCGTGTCTGCAATCTGCACTTCGATGGTTTGCAGTTGGGCCTGGGCAGCGGCAACCTGGGCGCGGGCTTGGGCGATCACCTCGGGCCGATTGCCAACTCGCAATAAATCCAACCGGCGCTGGGCTTCTTGAAAGGCCGCCAGAGCAGTGCTTTCTTCGGTGCGAGCAACATCCAGGGCGTCTTGAGCGATGGCCCCCTGAGCAAATAACGCTTCGTTGCGTTGCCGCCGTTGTCGGGCCAGTTCGTAACGCGCTTGGGCGGCTTGCACCTGGGCTTGCACTTGGGCAATTTCTTCAGGCCGATTCCCGCGTTCCAATTCCGCCAACCGGGCTTTTGCCTGTTCTAAATCAGCCAGTGCTCGTCGCTTGCGGGCCTGTAATTCGGCATCGTCCATCCGCGCAATGATTTGTCCCGCTTGAACCCGGTCGCCTTGTTGTACATACAACGCTACCAAGTGGCCTGGCGTCTTGGGACTGAGATTCACCCGCTGGCGTGGTTCGATGCGGCCGCTAGCCGGAATGCGTACAGTCAGGTCGCGCAGGGTGGCGGGCACCGTGAGGGCATCCACATCCAATCCCGGTTGCCGCTGCCGATTCCCTAGCCAGAGACCAACCCCCACCAGCACTAGCAGACCTATAATCCCTGCGCCCACCGAGCGGGGTATGTGTTTGAAGCGCTTATCTAGCCAACGCATGGGGGCCAGCAGGCTGCGTCAATCTTTAACAATTGTAAAGACTCGGGCGAGTTAGCGGCAGTTGCCCCCGCTACCCAGGTAATCCAACAACGCCTCGGCAATGGTTTGGTTGCCGTCCGTAGCCAGGCGGTCATTGGTTTGGGGAGGATAGGGGTCAAGCGTGAGAAATTCCCAGGGATGGGCATGGAACTCCACCGAGGTAATGATGCGGTGATGACAATACCTCTGCAAACCCTGCAGCAGCAAATCGGCTTCGGCAAATCCCCGGCGTTCCAGGGAATAAATCGGCAAACCCAACCGATACGCCTCAGAATAAGTGCTGTAACCAGGCTTGGTCACCACTTTGCCGCACAGGGGCATCAGGTCAACCGGACGGTAGGGCAGCGTGTGGCAGCGGCGCACGTTGGGCAGGGGGGGAGCGCTGGGGTCAAAGACCAAAAAACACCAATCCGAAAACTGGCTGATAGCGTCGTAAGGAATTTTTTGCAACCCAAATCCCCCGAAAGCCAGCAGGACGGTGCGTTCAGGTGGCGCAGCAATTTCGAGTTTTTCCCGAATCGTATCGGGCGCGAAGCGAGGCCACTGACCCGTTAAACCAACGTCCGTCACCCGGGGAAAGCTGGACATGGTTTCGCAAAACGGCACCCGGAATAGGTGATGGCAATAGCGATAGCCCTGGGCATAGTGGTCTGCCAGCGCTACAAAAGCTCCGCCCCATTGCCGGTAGATAAAATCCCACCCGAAATTGCCAGACATGACACAAGGAATGCCAGCTCGTTCAGCAATTAGCCCGGCTAAGGAGGGAATATCGGCAAAGATCAAATCAACCCCCGTACTGCGAATGTAATCCACTTCCTGGGTGATGCTGGCATCGGCCTGGTCGAGCAGCATTTCTAACGCTTGGCGAGTCGCTGCTAGGTCCTGGGTCAGGCTATCCTTTTGAACCACGCCGACATCGAGCGACACAGAGCGATGGGTGAATGGCGGTGACAAGTAAGCCTCCAGGTCGGTTGGGGATGACGCGGTCGCTAGGGTAATGCGCAGTTCGGGTCGCCGCTGGCGGACTTCGGCAACAATCGCCAGGGTACGGGTGACGTGACCTAGCCCGTGATCGCTAATGGCAACGTAGAGATGTCCGACCTTGGTCATGCTCATCCTTTCACCCTATCACGCTAGCGATGTTGGCTGTCGTCCACGCCCCCAGAATGGAGATGTTAAACTAGCAAAGGCTGCCTAGTGAATTCCAGCCCTATGATGCAGTGGTTCATGCTAGCGATTGCTGTTCTGATTGCCCTACTTCTCATCGGTCTTGCCCTCTATTTCCTGTTTCCCCGCAAGTATGAATCGCCAGCGTCAGTGGCCCATTCCTACGATAATTGGACCCGCGATGGCATTTTGGAGTTTTACTGGGGCGAGCACATTCATCTAGGGCATTACGGCGATCCCCCGCGTCGCAAGGACTTTCGGCAGGCCAAGGTGGATTTTGTGCATGAAATGGTGCGCTGGGGCGGGTTGGACAAGTTGCCGCCGGGAACCACCGTTTTGGATGTGGGATGTGGCATTGGGGGCAGCAGTCGCATCTTGGCGCGAGATTACGGGTTTGTGGTCACGGGAATCACCATCAGTCCCCAGCAGGTCAAGCGGGCCCAGGAGTTGACGCCTCCCGATTTGCCGGTCAAGTTTCAGGTAGATGACGCTCTGGCGCTATCGTTTCCTGATGAGAGTTTTGACGTGGTGTGGTCGGTGGAAGCGGGACCCCATATCCCTGATAAACAGCGCTTCGCGTACGAACTCATGCGGGTCTTGAAACCGGGGGGCATCCTGGTTGTGGCCGATTGGAACCAGCGGGATGACCGGCAAAAGCCCCTGAATCCCCTTGAGAAATTCGTCATGCGCCAGTTGTTAGACCAGTGGTCACATCCCCTGTTTGCCAGCATTGAAGGGTTTGCTGAGGCGCTGGAGGCAACAGGATTGGTGGTCGGCGAGGTCATCACGGCTGATTGGACACGAGCAACTCTCCCCTCCTGGCTAGACAGCATCTGGCAAGGGATTGTGCGTCCAGAGGGGATTGTGCGGTTTGGACTCATCGGACTGATTAAATCCCTGCGCGAGGTGCCGACGTTTTTGCTCATGCGCTGGGCCTTTGGCACGGGGCTTTGCCGGTTTGGCATGTTCAAAGCGGTACGAGCGGCCCGTCCGGTGAGTGCAGGAGAAACAACCCATTCCATTGCCGTCAATTGACACGACCTGCTGCCTACTTCCCAGTGTTGGTGGTACGCATTTGAGCCGCCTGCTCATAGTTGCTGCGCTATTTACGCTTGGCAGGTTGCGGGTCGTGCTGGTGGTTCTTTCTTTGCCAAGGTGGGCCTATAGCTGAGTGACCCATGGTTGTCATCCCTTCAGTCGCAGGCTACAGCCCCTTGGTTTTTCTTTCATCTCTCTGACAAACTGAAGCGGCTTCGCTGTAGTGGCTTAATGCTTGTTGGTGCCCGGTGTTCCTGCGCAGGACCAACCGGAGCGAACCTTATGGATGCTTAACGGAACACCGGCTACCCCATCCTAGCAACAGAGTAAAGATTTGTAAATTGTCAATTGAGGATCAATTCTTCTTTCTTACCCAGCAACCCCTGGGGACGCCACACCAGCACGAGGATAAGTAGCAAACCAATAATCATCACCCGCAAGGCTCCCATCCGCGCCCCATCTAGGGGGATTAACGCCGGTAAAACGAAGCGGGTCAGCGAGTCATACAGCCAAAAAATGAGGGCCCCTAGTAGCGTTCCGGCGTGATTGCCGCCCCCGCCAATAATTACAATCATCCAGGCTTGAAATGTAATCAACGGCACGAAGGATTCGGGATTGATAAACGTCAATTGCCAAGCATAAAATGCACCACTCAGCCCACCAATAATCCCCCCCAGGATCAAGCTATGCAGTTTGTAAATAAATACATTTTTTCCCAGGGCTTGCACGGCAATTTCATCTTCCCGAATCCCCTTGAGCAACCGACCCCAGGGGGAGTGACTCAACCGCTCCAGCACTAAAAATGTGCCCACCAGCGCGGCTGCTAGGAGAACCAGCAAACGTACTTTGTAATCCCCTTGGGTCAGCGCTGCGAGACCGGCCAAGTAAATCACCAGAATCAGCACTCCTGCTGCAATAATCAATCCTCGCTGGAAGCGCAGCGGCACCCGCAGGCCGTAACCCAATTGCCGCAGGCTAACGCCAAACACCACCGTCCAGAGCACTAGGGCCGGCCAGCGACTCCATTCCCCCTGCCACGGTAATGGATAACTAAAGAGTCCTAGAGCGCCCCGCGTCAACCACTGCTCATTGAGGGCAATCAACCGCACCAATTCCGACGCGCCAATGGTGAGAATCGCCAGGTAATCTTCCCGCAGGCGCAACGTGGTCAGTCCCAGCACCACCGCTAAAACCGCCGCCAGCGCCATCCCAATCGCCATTGCCCATACCCAGGCCATCCCCTGCAGGGTGAGCAACACGGTGGTGTAGGCCCCGATGGTCATGAACGCCACATGGCCGAAATTGATCAGCCCCGTCACCCCCCACTGCAAATTCAACCCCAGACTAAACAGAGCAAAAATCCCGGTGTTGAGCGCCAGAAAAATGAGATAGTTGACCATGCCGACCGCTTTTGACCCAGCAGACTCATTTTACCCAAGCCATCGGCCCGCCTAGCCGGTTCCCGTTGCCTGCAACCCCGCTTTGAATACCCTGACCAGCTCCCGCGACTCCACGGTCGTTCCCGCAATCATGAAAACACTATGAAAAGCGGTCGCCCCGCTGTGGTAAGCTCAAGATTATGAAGTGATTATGAAAAGCCCATGCCACGGCGGCGTTTCTGGGTATGGTTGGTGGTTTGGGGGCTGGTGGGGTGTCGGCCAGGGGTTGAATCAGCCAGTGAACCGGTCGTACTCGCCACGTTTACGGTCATCGCAGACATGGCCCAGCAAGTGGCTGGCGACCGGATGCGAGTCGAATCCCTCGTCAAACCGGGGGTGGAAATTCACAGTTATGAACCCACGCCGCGGGAGATCGCCCGTATCCAGCAAGCGCGGTTGGTTCTAGAAAACGGGCTGGGATTGGAACAATGGACCGAGCGGTTTTACCAACAGCTACAGCATGTCCCTAGAGTGACGGTCAGCGCGGGCATTACACCAGTGATGATCGCTCCCGGTCAACCCGACCCCCACGCCTGGATGTCGCCCCGCCTGGCGTTGATTTACGTAGACAATATCCGTCAAGCGTTGAGCCGGATTGACCCAGACCATGCCCATTTCTACACCCAAAATGCGCAGCGGTATCAGCAACAAATCCGGGCGTTTGACCAGAAGTTTCAGCAGTTTTGGCAGTCCATTCCAGCCCACCGGCGGTACCTGGTGACGTGTGAAGGCGCGTTTGGTTATATGGCGCGGGATTATGGATTCCAACCGCTCTACCTGTGGCCGATGAATGCGGAGCAGGAGGGCACGCCTCAACAAATTCGCCGGGTGATCGACCAGGTGCGAGCGCGACAGATTCCGGTGGTGTTTTGTGAGAGTACGGTGAATCCGCAAGCCCAACAGCAAGTGGCTCGGGAAACGGGCGCTCGATTTGGCGGGATTTTATACGTAGATTCGCTCACGGTTGCGACTGGCCCAGCCCCCACCTATGTGCGACTTTTGGAACACAATCTCAACACGCTTCAGCAAGGTTTTTCTATGCGTTTATCCCTGGAGAAAATCCCATGACCCAGCGCATTGCCCTAGACAATGTCACGGTTGCGTACCATCATCAAATTGCCCTACACGGGGTCAATTTCAGTTTACCGCCGGGAGTGATTGTCGGACTGGTCGGCATGAACGGCAGCGGCAAATCAACCCTGTTGAAAACCATCATGGGATTTATTCGCCCCAAAACGGGCCGGATATGGATTGAAGGCTTGCCGGTGCCAGTGGCGCAAAAACGGGGATGGCTGGCCTATCTGCCCCAAAGTGAACAGGTGGATTGGCAGTTTCCGGTGACGGTGCAAGATGTGGTGATGATGGGACGGTATGGCTATATGAATGGTTGGCGGGTGCCCCGTGCGATTGACTGGCGCATTGTGCAGGCGAGTTTGCAACAAGTGGAGATGTGGGAGTTACGCCATCGTCCCATCGGTGAACTGTCGGGGGGGCAAAAAAAACGCGCGTTCTTGGCGAGAGCCTTGGCCCAACAAGCGCCCATTTTGTTACTTGATGAACCGTTTAATGGGGTGGATATACCAACCGAGCGGGCGCTGATGCAATTGCTGCTCGAACTGCGGCGTCAGGGTCATACGATTCTGGTGGCGACCCACGATTGGGGGACGGTTGCCACGTTTTGCGACCAGGTGATTTTGATCAATAAAACGGTCCTGGCCTACGGCGCGACACCGGAGGTCTTTACCCCCGAAAATCTTCACCGCACCTTTGGCTGGCAACCGGGGGGTTAAGGATGGCGGACTGGTTGATGGCTCCTTGGCAGTATGAGTTTATGGTCAAGGCCCTGGCGATGAGTGCGTTTGTGGGGCTGGTGTGCGGGGTGTTGTCCTGTTTTGTGACGCTGCGGGGCTGGGCGCTGCTGGGAGATGCGGTCAGTCATGCGGTGACGCCGGGGGTGGTGCTGGCTTATGCGTTGGGGTTGCCATTGGCGCTGGGAGCGTTGCTCTTCGGGCTGGCAGCGGTGTTATTGATGGGTTGGATTCAGCAACAAACCCGTTTGAAAGAGGATACGACGATTGGGTTGGTATTTACCGGCTTTTTTGCCCTGGGGTTGGTGTTGATTTCCAAGACGCCAGGCCAGGTGGATTTTTTGCATATTTTGTTTGGCAATTTGCTAGGGATGCCGGCGCAGGAGATGGGGCAAACTTTGGTGATTGGTGCGCTGGTACTAGGGGTGGTGTGGGCGTTGAAACATGACCTGGTATTGCTCTGTTTTGACCCGGTGCATGCCCGCACGATTGGGATGGATATTGACCGGCTGTATTACGTGCTGCTGACGCTGTTGTCTTTGACGATTGTGGTGGCGATGCAGGCGGTGGGTGTAGTGCTGGTGGTGGCGATGTTAATCACGCCAGGGGCAACGGCTTATTTATTAACAGACCGGTTTCCGGCCATGATGGGTTGGGCAGCAACGGTGGGGGTCACGGCGGGAGTGATGGGCACTTATGCGAGCTATTACCTGGATGCGTCCACTGGGGGCTGTATTGTCCTGGCGCAAACGCTGCTGTTTGTGCTGGCGCTGGTGTTTGCTCCCAAGTATGGGTTGTGGCGGCGGCGGGTCTGAAACTGACCTTAAAAAAGCCAGCTAGCCATTCCGCGAGGAACTACACTGAAAACCAGTGGTTTGCCCGTCATGTCATGCGTCCGATTCGCACGTTTAAGGTTTCCCCGAGCTTGCCCCCAGTTCTAGAACCCCTGCGCACGTTGGCCTACAACCTGTACTGGGACTGGAGCGATGAAGTCAAAGAGCTATTTCGCCGGTTAGACCCGGAGTTATGGGAAGAAAGTCGCCATAATCCGGTGTTGATGCTAGGGACAATCAGCCAGGAACGGTTGCAGGCGGCAGCCCAGGATGA
This sequence comes from Gloeomargarita sp. SKYG116, assembly GCA_025056115.1. Taxonomy (GTDB): domain Bacteria; phylum Cyanobacteriota; class Cyanobacteriia; order Gloeomargaritales; family Gloeomargaritaceae; genus Gloeomargarita. Next base: position 13,275 of record JANWVM010000016.1, on the reverse strand, counting down.
TGGCTTTCTGGCGCATCTGGAACGGGCGCAGCAAGAGTTTGAGACTTATCGCCGGGAACGGACGTGGTACGAGCGTCATCGCGCCCACCCCCAGGACTGCTATGCCTATTTTTCGGCGGAGTTTGGCTTGACAACGGCGTTGCCCATCTATTCGGGGGGCCTGGGTGTTTTAGCGGGCGACCACCTGAAATCCGCCAGCGACCTGGGGTTACCTTTAGTGGGGGTGGGGCTATTGTACCAGCAGGGCTACTTCCAGCAATACCTCACGGCGGACGGCTGGCAACAGGAGCGTTATCCCATCAATGACTTCTACAATTTGCCCCTGCACCTGGAGCGCCGCCCGGACGGGTCGGAATTGCGCATTGAAGTGATCTTTCCCCAGCGGGTGGTCTATGCCCGGATTTGGCGGGTGGATGTGGGCCGGGTGCCGTTGTATTTGCTCGATACTAATATCCCCCCTAACAATCCCTACGACCAGGACATTACCGACCAGCTCTACGGCGGCGATATTGATGTGCGGATTCACCAGGAAATCATGCTGGGTATCGGCGGGGTGAAGGCGTTGCGAGCGCTGGGGTTGCAACCATCGGTCTATCACATGAATGAGGGGCACTCGGCGTTTTTGTCCCTGGAGCGGATGCGGGAACTGGTCCAGGAAAAAGGCTTGAGTTTCGCAGCGGCTAGAGAAGCGGTGCGGGCCAGTCAAGTGTTTACCACCCATACCCCGGTGCCGGCGGGCATTGACCTGTTTCCCCCCGACAAAATCCTGTACTACCTGGGGCGCTACCGGGAAATTTTTGGCTTGTCGGAGCAGGAATTTCTCTCCCTGGGGCGAGAACACACCGGCGATTTTCAAGCGCCCTTCAACATGGCCGTCTTTGCGATGCGCATGGCGAGTTTTGTCAATGGGGTAAGTCAATTGCACGCCCGCGTCAGTCGCCAGATGTTTTGCTCGTTGTGGGGGCCGACACCGGAGAGCGAAGTGCCGATTCATGCCATTACCAATGGGGTGCATGCCCGCAGTTGTGTGGCCCCGGCGACCCAGAATCTCTACCAGCGTTACATCGGGCCGGACTGGTGGGCCTTGGGAACAGACGCCCCGGAATGGCAACGGGTGGAGACGATTCCCGATGAGGAACTCTGGCGCATCCACGACCGGGCCAAGATGCAGATGATCTTGTCCATTCGGGAGCGCTTGCGGCGGGCGCTGGAAGAACGGGGGGCATCCCAAGCCGAAATCCGCAAAACCCGGGAAGTGCTCGACCCCGAAGCCCTCACCATTGGCTTTGCCCGGCGCTTTGCCACCTACAAGCGGGCCACGTTGATTCTGCACTCTCCGGAGCGGCTGCTGAAATTGCTCTCGGACCGGCAACGCCCAATTCAATTTATCTTTGCTGGGAAAGCCCACCCCAAAGACCACCCCGGCAAGGAAATGATCCGTGAGATTGTTCACTTTGCCAAGGAACACGGCCTGGAGCGGCAAATTGTCTTTGTCCCCAATTACGATATTCACCTGTCCCGGTTGATGGTGGCGGGTTGCGACGTGTGGTTGAATAATCCCCGGCGACCCCGGGAAGCCTCAGGCACCAGCGGCATGAAAGCGGCCATGAACGGCGTTCCCAGCCTGAGCACTTTGGACGGTTGGTGGGCAGAAGCGGATTACGTGAACACGGGCTGGCCTATCGGTCGGGGCGAGGAGTACGCCGATACCACCCTGCAGGACGAGATTGAGGCCAATGCGCTGTACCAGATTTTGGAAGAAGACGTCTTGCCATTGTATTACCAGCGAGACCAGGAGGGGTTGCCCCGGGAGTGGATTGCCAAGATGAAAGCAGCGATTCGCATCAATACGCCACGCTTTAACACAGAACGGATGGTGCAGGAGTACGCCGAGCGGGCCTATTTCCCGGTGAGCGACCGGTGGTATCAGATGGCGGAACAGGGGTATGCCAAGGCCCAGGTGTTGGCTGAATGGAAGGCGCGGGTCTTTCAGCATTGGTACGAGATCAAGATTCTGGACGTGACTGTCGATGCTCCCAAAGAAGTGCGGGTCAACGAACCGATCCAGGTGACGGCGCGCATTAATCTAGGGGTGTTGCAACCCGAGGAAGTACAGGTGCAGTTGTACCAGGGAGAGGTGGACGCCAGCGGGTTGATCCCAGTGGGGCGAGTGATGCCCATGACCTACCAGGACCGGCAAGCGGACGGCAGTTGCCGCTACACGGGAGAAGTGCGCTACGCCACCAGTGGGCTACAAGGGTTTGCCGTGCGCATCCTACCCCAGCATCCCGACCTAGCGGATCCTTTTGAACTGGGGCTGGTTCACTGGAGCGCCTGACACACCGGAACCCGGCTGACGGCAATCTGTCCCCCTAGACACACGGCCACGTCGCTGTAGGGGTCGCTGGGGCGCTGGTGATACACTCCCTGATATACATACCCGGCGGGCGTAGCCTGGTACTGGATAGGCAAGGGTTGGGTGCAGGGCGCACAAAAAATGATGTCTGGGTCGGGACTGTCATTGTCCAGGTGGGGGAAATTCACATTCCAAAAACTGCCCGGTTCTGGCTTGGTCAACAGGAGAGCTAAAACTCGTGCGAGCCAGTGCTGTGTGCGCTGCCAATCAATGGGTTGTCCCCGGCGTTGATACTGCGACAGGGCAATGGCTGGAATCCGATGCAAAGCTGCTTCGCGCACGGCGGCCACCGTCCCAGATGCGTACATATCCACCCCCAAATTGGCACCCTGGTTAATGCCGGCAATCACCCACCTGGTCTGGGGTTGCCAATGGGCCAGCGTCAAGCGCACGCAATCCACCGGTGTGCCCTGCACGGCGTAGCAAGCGGCGTGGCGTTGGGTTACCGGAATCGGCTGGCGGGTGGTGATTTGGTGACCACAACCCGACCATTCCTGCGCGGGAGCTGCCACGAACGCCTGGGGTAAGACCTGCCGCAACACCTGCAACCCCGGTGCGTCAATCCCGTCGTCGTTGGTCAACAGGATAGCCATGCTTGCTTAGTTAATCCTGGACATAAGGTTCGCCCCGCACCAGGGCCATCTCTGCCCGCATCAACTCGCGACCCAAGTAGGCGGCGTGACTCAGTTGGCTGACGGGTTGAAAATCGGTGCATTCTTCAAAAATTTGTACGCAGATTTCTTTGGCCGTGCGACCCCGAAAAACGTGCGCTGGTTGCCGGGGAGGACCCCCACGCGCCGGAATGGGTTTGCCGGTTTCGGGATCAACCGCCAGTCCTCGCTCATCAATGACATTGGTGAACCACTTGGCGTAGATATAACCCTCCTGGGGGTCTATGTAGATAATGAAATAACCGGCTGGGTCGAGGTCAAGATGACGTTTGGACAGGTTCTCGTCAATCTGCCGAATTTGTTCTGCCCAATTGGTCATAGCCAGGGTTCTGATGCACTAGAGTATTTTTCTATTGTGACGGCTGAGGGGAACACCTGTGGGGCGTTGGCAGCGTTTGCGTGATTACCTCATCCTGCGATTGTTGTTAGCGCCGGTGATGATTTGGACAGTCGTAACGGTGGTGTTTGTGCTGTTGCGAGCGACGCCAGGCGATCCGGTTGATGCTATCTACGGGGGGCGGGCACCGGCAGCCGTCAAGGAAGCCCTGCGGGTGCAGTTGGGGTTAGACCAACCCTTGCTGGTGCAATACCTGCGCTACCTAGGACAATTATTACGGGGGGACTTAGGCACGTCTTTGACCGAACCGGGCCGGGCCGTGCGCGACATCATTGGGGCCTATTTACCGGCAACTATAGAACTGGCCGTGGCAGGTTTTCTGGTGGCAACTGTGATTGGTCTGGGGCTGGGATTGGTCACCGGCAGTTCCGCACCGGGAAGTCCCCTGGCAATTGGCGGCAAATTGTTCAGCATCGTCAGCTATGCCGTGCCCCTATTTTGGCTGGGTATGTTGTTGCAGTTGGGCTTGAGCGTCGCCTGGGGTTGGTTTCCGTTGGGGACCCGCTTTCCGGTGCAAGACATACCTCCCCAAGGCCCGACTGGCTTGTATGTGTTGGATAGCCTACTGGCTGGGAATTGGCGACAGTTGGGGGTTGCGTTGCACCATCTGGCGTTGCCGAGTCTGACGCTGGGGGTAGTAATTAGCGGCGTACTGGAACGCATGATGCGGGTGCAGGTGCGAGCCAGTTGGCAAGGGGATTATGTCGAAGCGGCGCGGGCGCGGGGTATTCCCAACCGGCAAATTTTGCAACATCACGTTTTACCCAACGCCTTGATCCCGGTCGTCGCCATCCTCGGGTTAACCTTGGCTTCCCTACTGGGCGGCGCCATTGTGACCGAGGTGACCTTTTCTTGGCCGGGGTTGGCCCAGCGATTGTACGAAGCTATCAATCTGCGGGATTACCCCACTGTACAGGGGATTGTCGTCTTTTTTGGGGTAGTGGTGGTGGTTTTGAGTATTGCGATTGACCTGATTACAGCGCTAATTGACCCACGGGTCCAGTTATGAAAATCATTTTTCTGGCAATTATCGCTGAGCCAGGTATGCTTGTCAGGCTGTGGGTCGCAAGGTTTCCTGTTTGTGACAGAGCTGGAAGTCCCTTTACTAATTTGGGGCGCCTCTATAGCCGAGCTATCTACGGTTTTCAGCCCTTGGGTCGCAGGGCACGGCCCCATTTTGGGTTTTCTCTCTGCTCTCTGACAAACTAAAGCAGCTTGGTTATATCAGTGGCGGGGGCATCCTTCGCTACCGGCCTAAATAAACAAACCACCTGGTATATCTACTCAGAGCAAAACTCTTAATTATTCCTTCGGAGCCATTAAGTTTTTCTGGTGAGAATTTCCAGGTATTTTCTAGGAGTGGCTAAGCTAGATTTGATCTCCCCTAGCCCCACCCATGCATTGGACCTACGACTTAACCAACTGCTTACCGATTGGGGTGGTACTCACGACAGCCCAAGGGCGAATTGAACATTGCAATTCGGTCATGGCTGACTGGTTTTGCTTTGATCCCCAGCACTTGCAGGGTCATTGTATCACGGAGTTTTGGCCGGAATTGACCCCTTATTTGCGCTGGCAGGAGGCGGGAGGACGGGTGCGATTAGCCCAGCAGGAAAATTGGCTGGTGATGCGGGTGACGGTGCAGCGACTGGCAAGGGATGATCAAGAGTGGTTGGTGTGGAGTTTTATCCCAGAGTACAGTCGCGATTTGGAGCAGTCGCAGCAGGAGTTCATTGCTACCATCAGCCACGAATTACGCACGCCGTTGACGAGCATTAAAGGATTTATCGAAACGCTATTGCAGTCCCAGCATCGCTTGAGTGCCGACCAAATCCGGCATTTTTTGGAGATTGTGCAGGGGCAGGTCGGTCATTTAACGGAGCTGGTGGAGACAGTGTTGCAGGTTTCCCGTTGGCAGGCGACGCCGGGCCGTTTTCGACCCGTACAGATTGCTGATTTGGTGCCCGAGGTCATGCAGGAGCTGGAGTGGCGGCATAGCGTGGAACGGGTGGAATGGCGTATTCAAGAGGTACCACCGGTGTGGAGCGACCCAGACTTGCTTGTGCCCATCCTAGTACGGGTTTTGGATTACGCCTTAACCCACACGCCGGGCCAGACGCGGGTGCAGGTGCGGGCTTGGTCGCAGGGGACAGGGTTGCAAATTGGCGTACCGGAACTGGAACTCGGGGACTTGTGGTATCCGCTAGGGCCGACCCGACCGAATATGGGATTGGCGATTACGCAAATGCTGGTGGAACGGGTGCATGGCCGGTTGGTGCTGAATCAGGGTTTGATTCTGGAATTGCCGCGGGCGGCTCGGGTCAATGCGACCAATGGTATAGGGAGTAGCAAACCGGTCTAGAAAACCGCTACTCTTGATAAAGATGGCCTCAGGGTAGGGTAACAAGCGTGAATCAGGATATACGGCGGGAGTTATCAACCCTACAGCAACGGCAAGTTACAGGCACACTGACAGTACAGGCGGCGGGTCAACAATGGTGGTTGTACCTGTTCATGGGCCGGTTGCTGTACGCGACGGGGGGCGCTCACCGGGTCAGACGTTGGTATCGCACGACCAAGGCCCACTGCCCCCAATTTCAACCGGATTGGCGCACCCTGGGAACCACGCCCACCCCTTGGGAGTATGCAGCTCTGGTGCAAGGTACAGCCAATGGCCGGCTAACCCCTCCCCAAGCCAAGGCTGTCATTCTTAGTAGTGTTTTAGAAGTGGTTTTTGCCATCCTGTCCCAGGAAAATGCGACGTTCCAGTTACAAACAGGTCAGAGCCTTAGCACCCAAATTGCCCTTTTGCAGGTAGAGCGAGTGCTAGACGAGGTAGCGCAATTGCAGCAACAGTGGCAAGCAGCGGGCTTTGGTCAATTACAGCACGTAGCAAAAGTCTTGTCTCCTGATGTGGCACCCGTGATCCGCCAGCCAGACAAAATCCCAGACCAAAGCTGGGTTCATCTCCTCAACGGCCAGCACACCTTGTGGGATGTCATGAGCCTGACGCGCAAATCCCTGCAAGCTACGGTTGGACCGATTTTTCAATGGGTGCAACAGGGATGGGTGGAGTTGCAAATTGTGCCTGACCTCCCTGCACCAGTGTCGCAACGGGAAGCTTCCCCCACCACCGCGAGTTCAGCCAGCAACGCCCATCAACCCCTGGTTGCCTGTCTCGACGACAGCCCAGTCATGGCGAAAATCTTGGAAAATACCCTAGGCCGTGCGGGTTACCGAATCATGACCATTACCGAACCGCTGGCACAAATGGCCGCCCTGCTGGAAGCAAAGCCAGACGTTATCCTGATGGACTGGGTCATGCCCAACGTCAATGGCTACGAGTTGTGCAGTTTGTTGCGAAAAACATCGTTTTTTCGAGATACGCCCATCATCCTAATTACAGCTCACGAAAGTATTGTCAACCGCACACGGGCGCGGCTGGCCGGGGTTACCGCAATGCTAAAAAAACCGGTGAATCCAGAAGAACTTTTCAAATTAGTGAGTCGCTACGCGCCCTTGTGCCAGGGTGTTCCCTTGTTCACGCCGCCGCTAGATACCCTCCCAGAACCTACCCTCGCTGAGCTAAGTGCTACCCAAACCGAATCAGTGGAGGACCAACTCGGCGACCCTGTCGTGCGCGCTCGTCAGCTCCTGCAACGCTATGCTGCTGGTGAACGGGATTTCAGCGGCATTAATTTAATTGGTTGCAATCTTCAGGGCGCTAATTTGGAGGGGATTAACCTATCGCGAGCTGACTTGATGCTGGCGGACCTGAGCGGTTGTTTACTTATCGGGGCCAAACTTGCCGGCGCGAATCTGATAGGCGCAGAACTGGTGAAGACCAACCTGCGGGAGGCGAGTCTCAGCGGTGCAAACTTGATTGGCGCCAATCTCAGCCAGGCCAATCTGAGCGGTAGTCAACTGGTGGGAAGTAATCTCAGTGCCGCCAATTTTTACCAAAGTCGCTTGCGGAAGGCTGATTTGAGCGAAGCTTTAGCTGCCGGGGCCAACTTTACCAGCGCCGACTTGCGGGAAGCAACCTTGTACGCCACCAATCTCCACGGCGCTGTTTTGAATCAGGCCAGTCTGGAGCACGCCAACCTCACCGGCGCTAACCTCTGGCAAACCCAGATGACCCAAGCCAACTTGGAGGGAGCGAATTTAACCGGCGCCGTCTTACCGCAACTGACTGATAATTAGGGCAGCACGGATACAAATTGTTACATGCGAACAATCGCCGATAACGGATGAGACTATCATTTCCCTAGGCCGGGCAGGAGTTTCAATCAAATGAGTAATATCACACACGACATACGGCGGGAACTGGCAACGCTGCACCAGCAACAAGTTACGGGAACGCTGGTTATTGAATCACACAGACAACAATGGTGGTTGTATTTCTTCATGGGGCGATTGCTGTACGCCACGGGCGGTCTCCATCGCGTTCGCCGGTGGTATCGCGCTGTGGAAACCCATTGCCCGCAATTTCAGCCAGATTGGTCATCGCTGGAAGCCACTCAACCGTGGGAGTATTGGGCGCTGGTGCAGGGGACGACCCAAGGGCGCTTGACGCCTACCCAAGCCAAAGCCGTGATTCTGTCCAGTGTGATAGAGGTGCTATTTGCAGTTCTAGCTGCTAATGCCCTGACCGTTCAGTTACAGATGGGGCAGAGTCTCGACCGCCAAATTGCCTTGCTGCAAGTAGAACAAGTGGTGTACGAAGCCAGCCAACTTTACGACCAATGGCGCAGCGCCGGGATGGGGCAACTACAAAACACGATGCAGAACTTATCGCCGGATGCGACACCCGTGGTACGGCGAACCGACAAAATCCCTAGTCAAGAGTGGCTGATGTTGCTCAGCGGCCAGTACACACTGTGGGACATTATGAATTTGACCCGCAAATCGCTTAAGGCGACTGTACAGCCGATTGCCCAGTGGGTCCAACAAGGTTGGGTGGAGTTGCAAATGTTACCTGACATGCCCAGTCCAGTCGTGGGCCAGAGTAGTCCTGTCTCTCCTCTCACCGATGTGGAAACTCCGACCCGTCAACCGGTCATTGCCTGCTTGGATGCCAGTCCTGTAATGCTCAAGTATTTAGAAAGTACCCTGACACAAGCGGGCTATCGGGTGCTGCCCATCGCTGAACCCATGTTACAGATCACTACACTGCTAGAAACCAAACCGGATGTCATCCTGATAGACGGCGCAATGCCGACTGTCAACAGCTACGAACTCTGCAACTTCTTGCGACAGACACCAGTTTGCCAGCATACCCCCATCATTCTCATGACGTCCCTCGATGACACTGTGGACCAGGGGGTGCAGTTAGCGGCAGTGACGGAAGTTTTGCCTAAACCGTTTACGGCTGAGCAGTTACTGGCTTTAGTCCGCCGTTACGCCCCCTTACGGCATCCACTAGTAACAAAACCGCCTCTCATTGCGCCGCCTCCTGTCCTCCAGCCCCTGCCCGCTTCAGAAGCAAGCCCCAAGAAAGAGACCAAGGAGAACCAGTTGCGGTGGCGTGGCTCCCGCTACACTGGCTAGATGACAAACCCCTAGGCCGTTTGTTACTTTGAAGGCAGCGGTCGGTGGGGGGAAATCAGATGGCAAACGGTGCCGAAATTACCCAAGAGCGAGAAGGCTCACGGCTCTATGCCCGTCCAAATGTGGAACATGTCTCCCTGGGCGGTCCCATTCGACAAGCTTTGTTTTGGGTGGTTGCCCTCCCCCTGCTGCTCATAGCCTTTGGCCAGCCATCGCTGGATGTCGAGAAAAAGCTGCAAGAACGGACGCCCTGGCTGGTGGCCGCCTTGGTGGGCATGGCTGTCTGGGGCAAAGTCGTAGGCGGGGTGCGGGTGGCTGCCGATTGGGAGAAAGGTGTGATTTTGACCCTGGGGCGGTTCTCCGAGATACGGGGGCCAGGTGTGTTTTACGTTTTGCCGGTTCTGGAGACAGTGCGGTTTGTGGACACGCGGGTACAGGTGCTGAATATCCCTCGCCAGCGGGCCATCACCCGCGACAACGTGCCGGTGGTGGTTGACGGCGCTCTGTTTATCAGCGTGAAAAACCCTGCTTGGGCGGTGACTCGTGTGCAGGACTATCGCTTTGCTACTTCACAGTACGCCCAGTCGGCGCTACGGGATGTGGTGGGAGCCTCCTCCTTGGATGAACTGCTTTCAGAACGGGAAAAAATTCAGGAACAAATTGCTGCCATCGTGGGGGAAAAGGTGCGGCAGTGGGGATTGGTCGTCGAAGCCATTCAACTGCAAGATTTCGACCTGCCAGAAGACCTGAAAAAAGTCATGTCACGCCAAGCGGCTGCCGAGCGGGAAAAACGGGCCGCCATCACCAAAGCAGAGGGAGACCGCGCCGCCGCCATGAACTTGGCCGAAGCCGCCAAACTGATGGCCGAAAACCCTATTGCTCTGGAATTGCGCACCCTGCAAACGATTGACGCGCTAGGTAGCAGTCCCTCCAACACTGTCGTGTTGTTCCCGATGGAACTAGGTCATGCTCTGTGCGCTCTCGGACGGCTGAACAACCCGGGTTCTAGAACCCTCAATCCAGACACTTAACCCAGCGCTGGGCCATTTGAGCAATCCGTTGACCGTAGCGCACGGCCGTTTCCCGGTCGCCTGGGTCCAGTTTCGGCTGACCATCTGCCGGCATCGGACTTTGGCCCATCACCCCTAAAAACGACCCTAACCGATTCACCCCTGATTCATCCGGTAATTCTGCCGCGCCTACCCAAATCATGCCGTGTTGGGCCGCATGGATTGCCAGATACAGGAGTGTGCCCTGCTTATCCCCACTCGGCGAACTGGAATGGGTGAACCCCCCGGCCAGCTTATCCTTCCACCGCTGTTGAAACCAAATGCTGCTTGTGGCATCCAGAAACGCCTTGAATTGGGCTGCCACACCCCCCATGTAGGTTGGCGAACCGAATACGATGGCATCGGCCTGGTGTAGTCGTTCTAGATAGCTATCCTCCCGCCAGCGACCTTGCTGAATCTGCTCTCCCGTGATGCGTAAAAGTTCCACCGTCGTCCCCGGCACCTGTTTGACTCCTGCTGCGACAGCCTCTGCCATGAGGTGGGTATGCCCCATCCCCGAAAAATAAACAATTGCCACTCGTGCCATCTCTGCCTGCCTCGATGGTTGCCTTCCCCATGCTAGACCAGACCGTGGTACAGGCTCAATCCTGGCTTATTGCCAATTATTTTCAAAAATTGAGTTTTTGACTATAATGGTTCGGTGGTAGATACGGAGGGTCATGGCTGGTTGCATGGAAACGCCGGTGCAGACGCAGAGCTTACTAGGTGGGCAGCGGTGGGCGATTTATCATCGGTTACGAGAATTGGAAATTCCTTGTCGTTGTATCGCTTACGGGCCATTAGAGATGGAGGTGACAACTCCCCTGGCGGCGCTACTGGTTTGGAGTGTGGTGCGTCAAATGACGGCCTCACGAGGGGAGCAGGTAGCCTGGTTAGAGCGCTGTTGGCAGTTGGACACCTGAGCTATACTGGGGAACGCAGCAAAAACAGTGGGAATCGGCGAGATTGGTGCGTCCACGCATTGCGTTTGCCCATCTAGGGTGTGAAAAAAACCGCATTGACACCGAGCACATGTTGGGGTTGTTGGCTACAGCGGGGTATCGAGTGGATAGCGACCCCCAAGAAGCCGATTATGTTGTCGTGAATACTTGTAGTTTTATTGAGGCAGCTCGCCAAGAATCGGTGCGTACCCTGGTGGAATTTGCGGAAGCTGACAAAAAAGTGATCATCACGGGTTGTCTGGCGCAGCACTTTCGAGCCGAACTTCTAGAGGCGATTCCCGAGGCGGTAGCCGTCGTAGGCACAGGGGACTATCAGCACATTGTGCAAGTGATTGAGCAGGTGGAACAAGGGGAACGAGTGCTGCGGGTGAGCGATAAGCCCACTTATCTGGCGAACGAAACTGTTCCCCGTTATCGAACGACCTGTGCGCCGGTGGCCTACTTGCGCATTGCCGAAGGGTGCGACTACCGTTGTAGCTTTTGTATCATTCCCCACCTGCGCGGCGACCAGCGTTCCCGCTCCATCGAATCCATCCTGGCCGAAGCTCATCAATTGGCTGAGCAGGGGGTACAGGAGTTAATTCTCATTTCCCAGATCACAACCAACTATGGCCTGGATTTGTACGGCAAACCCCGCTTGGCCGACCTGCTCTACGCCCTCGGTGAGGTGCCGATTCCCTGGATACGGGTACATTACAGCTATCCCACTGGCTTGACCCCAGAAGTGTTACGGGCCTTTCGGGATGTCCCCAATGTTTTGCCCTACATTGACTTGCCGTTGCAGCACTCCCACCCCGACATTCTCCGCGCCATGAACCGCCCCTGGCAGCAGGACGTTACCGACCGGCTGTTGGCCTCCATTCGCGACATCTTGCCCGACGCCGTCATTCGCACTACCTTTATCGTGGGTTTTCCTGGAGAGACCTCCCAGCATTTTGCCCACCTGTGCCAGTTTGTAGAGCGCCACCAGTTCGACCATGTGGGCGTGTTCACCTTTTCCCCTGAGGAAGGGACACCGGCAGCCCGTTTGCCCAATCAAGTATCCGAAGCCACGAAACGGCGACGCCAGCGGGCTTTGATGCAACGACAACAACCCATCTCCCTTGCCAAACACCAACAATATGTAGGTCGGGTGGTGGATGTACTGATTGAACAGGAAAATCCCCAAACTGGCGTGAAAATTGGTCGGTCTGCCCGTTTTTCCCCGGAAGTGGACGGTCAGGTTTATGTCACTGGTCCAGCTCCCCTCGGCGCTATCGTCCCCGTGAAAATTACCCAGGCAGATGTCTATGACCTTTATGGTGAAGTCGTAACGATTTCGTGAATTAATGCATCTCTCTTACAGCTAAGCCGCTGCAGTTTGTCAGAGAGATGAGAGAAAAACCAAGGGCGGGGCTGTGACTTGCGACTCCAAAACATGACAAGAACAGATGGCTTAGCTATAGTCTCCGATCAGCGAAAGTGGCCTAATTTCCCCAATTCACCCAAACCAATAAGACTTTGAGCTACAGGCTGGAGCTTAACCCTTCTTCAGGCAATAACGCCAAACCGGAGCTGCTCATTTTGTCATTACAAAATAAACTAACTATATTTACAAATTACAGCATATAGTTACCCGTTTCCCAGATTCTTGCAACGCAGGAGGATGGCAATCACTATACTGGAGGAAACGATGAATTCCATTGGGGCTATCCCGTCTATTCCAAGGGGGGATGATTCGTGTCTTCTGAATCACCGATTATTGTCCTCATTGATGATGATGAACAGCTCCGTTTCTTGACCAAGGAATACTTGGAGATGGAGGGGGGATATACCGTGCTGACAGCGGCCAATGGTCAAGAGGCATGGGAGTTGCTCAACCAAGTTCATCCCAATTTAATCGTCTGTGACGTAATGATGCCGGTGATGGACGGGTATGAGTTTGTCCAGCGGCTGCGGCAGCATCCTCGTCTGCGGTCAATTCCCCTGATCTTTCTTTCGGCCAAGGGAGATGTCAGCGACCGGATTGTGGGTCTGAATGCAGGGGGGGATGTGTATCTCGTCAAACCTTTTGAACCCGAGGAGTTGTTAGCTCAGATTCGGGCATCGCTAGCGCGGTTGGGGTGGATGGCGCAGGGGGAAGCCTTAACGCGAGCATCGCCAGAGGTTTACCTCACGCCCACGGAGCGGCGAGTGTTGCGGCTGGTTGCCCAGGGGTTGACCAATCAACAAGTAGCAGATGAACTGAATG
>JANWVM010000169.1 GCA_025056115.1 Gloeomargarita sp. SKYG116 | reverse complement strand
TCACCAAGGCCGAAGCCCTGCGCGTCATCGGCGCGATGTCGGGCGTCAACCAGCTCATGGCGCGCCTGCTCTACGGCAGCGGCTTGCGGGTGATGGAATGCCTCCGCCTCCGCGTCAAAGACATTGACTTCGAACAACGCACCATCACAGTCCGCAACGGCAAGGGCGAGAAAGACCGCATCACCATACTCCCGGAAAGCGTCATCGCTCCGCTGCGCGACCATTTGATGCACGTGCAACACCTACACGCCGGCGACCTCAAAGCCGGCTACGGCGCCGTCTATCTGCCCTATGCTCTGGAACGCAAGTACCCTAATGCCGCCCGCGAATGGATTTGGCAGTACGTCTTCCCGGCCAAATCCCTCTCTACCGACCCGCGCACCGGCGTCACCCGCCACCATCACCTCGACGAGAGTGGCCTGCAGCGAGCCGTGCGCCGCGCCGCTCAGCTCGTTGGCCTCGATAAGCCCGTCAGCTGCCATACCCTTCGCCACTCCTTTGCGACCCATCTCCTGATGGCCGGCTACGATATTCGTACCGTACAGGAACTGCTCGGCCATAAGGACGTGAAGACCACCATGATTTACACCCACGTCCTCAATCGCGGCGGCCTGGCCGTGCGCAGCCCGCTCGACTGAGCGGCCCGCTTTGGCTGACCGCCCG
>JANWVM010000168.1 GCA_025056115.1 Gloeomargarita sp. SKYG116 | reverse complement strand
GACACCATCAGCTCTCTCGCAGCGGGCTCTGAACAAGTTATTGTACTAACCTATAACTACTCTACGGGTAACGATATGCTAATAGCTAGGCAAGGAATTGATAAAGTTGCTGATCTAAAGGGCAAGAAAGTAGCAGCTGAAGAGGGTACAATATACCATTTCTTCCTTTCCTTAGTGTTAGAGCAAGCAGGTTTATCAATGGCAGATGTTATCTTTGTACCATTAGAGCTAGGAAAGTCAGCTGCCGCTTTCGCCTCTGGTCAGGTAGATGCAGTTGTAGTTTCAACCCCATTCCACACACAAGCTTTGAAGCGAACAGGCAGTAAGGTATTAGTTAGTTCTAGAGATTTTCCTGGAATTATTTCTGATCACTTGGTGTTCACTCGCCAGTTTGTCGAGAAGTACCCTGAGCAGGTACAAGCAATAGTAAATACATGGTTTGATACACTTAACTATATCAATAGGTATCCCGAGCAAACTACCACTATTATGGCAAAGCGGCTCAATGTGACCCCTGACGAATACAGGCAATATGATGAGGGTATTCACATCCCCAACATCCAGGAAAACATAGTTGCCTTTCAGCTTAAAGATGATTTATCATCTTTGCCTTTCGTAGCCCAAAGAATTAGCAATTTTCTATTAAAAATGAATTTCATCTCTAGGCA
>JANWVM010000167.1 GCA_025056115.1 Gloeomargarita sp. SKYG116 | reverse complement strand
AGCAAGCTTCTCAAGTGAGTTAGGCTGAAAGAGTTGTCTTTTGCAAGTTGGATACCTTTGCCATGGCTCTCCAACCGGAACAAGTGCTTGAGGTACCCGAGCTGGCCATCGCATTCCATACTTGGGAGGAGGCTGGACGCAAAATCTTACGCCTGCGCATCTACCCCAGCAACTACTCCTGGCGGCAACGACTGTTATGTATCTGGAATATCTGTCGCGCTCGCAGAGGGTTAGCGGCAGAAATAACCTTTGGCGAGCAAGACCTCTATCTCTTTCAACGGCTCTGGCATGAACTCGACCCCTGTCCCCCGATTCGCTACCGCCTGCCGTCCAAAGTCCAAGCCACCATCCGACGAGACGCTGAAGGCCAAGCCCATATGCACCTCTGGATTGACCAACCCCTCGATTTGGGGAAACGGTTTGCGTTAATTAAGCAGGTGTTCCAAGGCATTTTTCCGCCGCTAGGCGATATCCTGCTAGAGGAAGACACCTTTACAGCCATCGCCTCCCTGCTGAACGAGGGCCCCACTCCTAGATAAACACCTGCACCATCAACACCTCCGGCGCCTGGTTAAAGTAGTCAAACAAGTGTGCACAGAGCCAAAAACGCTGCTGCATGCGGTCGCAATAATACCAGGCGCCGCCATCCTCCTCCCCAACCTTGACGGA
>JANWVM010000166.1:402-687 GCA_025056115.1 Gloeomargarita sp. SKYG116 | reverse complement strand
TCTGTTTCTCTCTGGTAGAGATTGGCATCGGTTACGGGTCTATTGTTCAACAGAGAAAGAATCGGCAATTCCCAATCATCGGGGTTTGTCCGGGGCGACAAACGCATGGCTCTTAAGTCAGTTACACTCAGAGGTTCATAGGTCACTAGAGCATTGGCCTCTTCAGTGATATAGCGGCTGAGTACATAGGGTTCGGAGAATCGTTCATTACTGTTGCTCGCGCTCCCACTCGGCTGGTTGTAGGGGCTGGGGTCATCACTGTTGCGCCGGTTAATTCCTGACGTT
>JANWVM010000166.1:0-392 GCA_025056115.1 Gloeomargarita sp. SKYG116 | reverse complement strand
GGGAACAGGTAATACAAAGATGGATACTTGGGCTGCGTTGGACACAACCGCGCTAGGGCAACCATCTCCCGTTCAATGCGCTGGATATCTGGATTGGTTGCATCTGCAAGAGAAATGGGGGACTTTAGCCGACTGTAACCAAAGTAATCAATATCCGCCAGGCTGACATCACAGGGCAAATTCACTGCCGGGTTCAAGGTAGAGCTGCCCAAGTCAACGGGCAAAACGGAACCGTAGGGGTCGCCGACATGAGTTTTGACGGTACGGAACCGGTAAGCTAAACGCTGGTTATTGGCGCGCATGATACCCGTGAAGCTATCCTGGCCGCTACCAGTGTTACTCTCCACAGTGGGTATCCCTAGCCACTGCCCCGGCAGATACTCCCGGAACCC
>JANWVM010000165.1 GCA_025056115.1 Gloeomargarita sp. SKYG116 | reverse complement strand
CAAGTATATGCGTCGCTTCATCAAAAATATGATTAATGACGAACCGCTTGGCGACACCACCACGCTCCGCAATCCTGAATCGCTCGTAGAGATTCGTAGGAAGATTGAGGAGTGGAAGCAAAAGCAAGCGACGGAAGAATCGCAAGTGATGTTTGAGAGCTTCCGCTACTTCCGCATTCAGTATGCGCCCGTAAAAGACGGCGCAATGATGGCAATCGTTACGATTTCCAATCCGCCCGTGAACGCGCTCAACGAGCGATGCTTGGACGAACTCAATACGGTGGTGGATAGACTGGCGCGCAACGACGCGGTAAAGGTCGTGATTTTCACGGGCGCGGGCACAAAGTCGTTTGTCGCAGGCGCGGACATCAAGCAGTTCTACGAGGAAATTCAGACCGAAGAGGACGCGCTCACGCTGCCGAACAACGCGCATTTGGCGTTCCGCAAAATTGAGCAAATGAACAAGCCCGTGATTGCGGCAATTAACGGCGTGGCACTTGGCGGCGGCAATGAATTTGCGCTGGCATGCCACTATCGCATCGCGGACATCACGGCAACCTTCGGTCAGCCTGAAATCAACTTGCGCCTCATTCCGGGCTACGGCGGCACGCAACGCTTGCCAAGAATTTTGGAAGAACGTGCCCGTTCTTAAAGCAATTTGATGCCCATCTGGGTAGAGCTGCGTGACAA
>JANWVM010000164.1 GCA_025056115.1 Gloeomargarita sp. SKYG116 | reverse complement strand
CCGGATGTGCACGAAGTGGAAGATTCCATCCTTGAACCTTTTGCCAACACACAACACGACGGCTTTCTGGGGCACAGTTACGTTTCGAGTTGGTGCAACTTGGGCGCGGGCACGAACAACTCCGACCTGAAAAACAATTACGGCACGGTGCGAATGAACGTGGGCGGAAAAGAAATCGACAGCAAAATGCAGTTCTTGGGGCTGATGATGGGCGAGCATTCCAAATGCGGCATCAACTCGATGTTCAACACGGGGACGGTGGTGGGAATGTCGAGCAACATTTTCGGAAGCGGATTTCCGCCAAAAAACATCGGCTCGTTTCAATGGGGCGGCAACGAAACGGGATTTTCGCGCTACGATTTGGAAAAAGCCCTCGAAACCGCTCGCGCCACGATGAAGCGTCGCAACGTCGCCCTTACGCCCGCCTACGAAGCCGCTTTTCGCCGAGCCTTTCAAGAGGAACTCAACGCCTCGCGCGGCGCGTCGCAGTAAAAACGACGCGCCTTTCGAAAGGCAAAGGTTATATTGCCGCTCGCTTAATAGTTTCCGAATGAAACCAGAACTCAAAGTCGGACTCGCGGTCTCGGTCGCCGCGCTCGTTCTTTGGCTCGTGATTTCGTGGGCGAAAGACGTGAGAGTTGGGCAACAAACCGTCAACATTCTTTTCCCCAACGTGAGCGGCTTGCAAATCG
>JANWVM010000163.1 GCA_025056115.1 Gloeomargarita sp. SKYG116 | reverse complement strand
GCCGGGGGGGGAATTGCATATCTCCATGACGCCGGACTTGTGCGTTACCATGACCGGGCCAGTGCAGGGGATTGCCCAAGGAGTATTGGCTCCTGATATTTTTGGTTGATGAGGCTTGACCGGTCCGGTCGCTGGTAGCGGTGTGCGTATAGCTAATTTAGGACGGTTTTGTCACCCTCACCCCCAACGTTTGTCCCTGGAAAGGGGAACCAGAAAACCACACCTGGGGGGTAGATGCTCCTGCGACCCCCTACCCTGTAGCTGTCTCAACACTACTACGTATATAAGTCATCATCTGAGCTTGTTATCTTGGATTGCCGAGCACAGGGCCGTTGCTGGTTTTCCTCATATTCTCCAAAAGACTCAAGTAACTTCGCTCTACCAGAACATCCAGCAAATGTTACAAAGAATACAAAAACAGTCCTTGTTTCCATTAGAATACGAATTTGGATAGAATGCTCTTTCAAGTTGAGGTACAAGTGCGATGATGATTCCCGAGGTTACGACCAAATTACTCAAAGCCAAGCGCGCGAAAGGACTTACTTATGCAGAACTAGCCCAGTTAATTGGTCAAAGTGAAGTGTTCACAGCCGCCCTTTTTTACCGACAAGCCACAGCCACACCCGCACAAGTGAAGCAGTTAGCTGAAGTACTGAATTTACCGGAGTCAGACCTCGCTGAATTAACAGAATA
>JANWVM010000162.1 GCA_025056115.1 Gloeomargarita sp. SKYG116 | reverse complement strand
CCAGTTTGTGCTGTTTGTCCTGCCTAAGGATTGGGAAAAAGAGGTGTGGACCGGTTACCGAGTGGGACCCGAAGCCGCCAAGGAAATCTATGGGTGCGATGCGGCCTTTCCCTTGGAGGAACTAGACCAGAAACTGCCGGAGTACGTGGAGGGGGCCGACTGCATCTACTACCACCCCAGCCGCGACGAGGCAATGAATGAAAAAATCTACCGACTCTGGCAAAAAATGCTCCACCTGCGGCAACGCAAGGGCTACGGGCCGACGATGCTAGCGGACGTGAATCCCCTGTTGCACCCGCTGCGCATGGTCAAAAGCCCCCTGGAGATTGAGCGCATCCGGCAAGCGGCGGCCATTGCCATCCAGGCCCACCAGCACGCCCAGGAAATCGCCCGCCCCGGCCTGTACGAATACGAAATCCAGGCGGCCATGGAGCACATCTTTCACCAGCACGGGGGTCGACCGGCCTATCCCTCCATCGTGGCTTCGGGGCCCAACGCCTGCATCCTGCACTACGGGGACAATACGCGCCAGACCCAGGACGGGGACTTGGTGTTGATTGACGCCGGGTGCGCCTGGGGCTGTTACAACTCGGACATCACACGCACATTTCCAGTCAATGGACGCCTGACCCCACCCCAAAAAGACATCTATGACCTGGTGCTGCGGGCGCAGTTGGCGGCGATTGACGTGGTGA
>JANWVM010000161.1 GCA_025056115.1 Gloeomargarita sp. SKYG116 | reverse complement strand
ATCAATGCGTAGCAAATCTATGTTTTGGGCGACCACAAAGAAAGTTGCAGGAATTTGATTTTGTTTTAGAAAATTTGAGACTGCAAGAGTGTTTTTCAAAAGGACCATCATCGAAAGTTATAGAAATTATCTTTTCTGAGGTTCTGGCTTTGAAGAAAAAATCGCTAATGACTTCTTTGGGCGCTCTGGACAAGTAACCAGCGTATTCGCTATGTAGCCCTTTGAAAGACTGAGACAAGGCATAATCTTTGATTATTACAGTCATAACTACCACTAAAAATGCCTGCTTCATTTGTTGCTATCTTTCTTGGTTTGCAAAAACATTGCGTTCTCAGGATTCATTTGGCGTTTCTGAAGAGAGTTCAATGAATTTCCTTGACATCTCCAAAACCCGAATAACTTGCTCTCTTTTCACGCTATCGAAATCTTTCGTCTCCAAGCCCTTTTGCATCAAGGAATATTGAATTTTTCAGCTTTTTCGGTAAAGCTTATATGTGGAACCCGTTCCCCGGAATTCATCGAGATTCCTCTCTGTGTCGACCATCCGATGCTCGCGCAGAAGCGCGTCGATTGTATCAACCGACCAGTATCTTATAAGGAATTTATCTTTATAGTGAAACTTCTCTCCGTTCATCAGTCCGTTGCAAGTTTCTTCGTAGATGTATACATCGCCTTCTTTGCGTGTCAGAGATACGACGCGA
>JANWVM010000160.1 GCA_025056115.1 Gloeomargarita sp. SKYG116 | reverse complement strand
AAAAGGCGACTTCCACGAGCAGTAGCGCGTCGTTTGCCGTCGGAATTTGCGTCGCGTAGAAATCTTGTCTTGGTCGAAGCAGCGCAAGGTCGGGTTCGGGGGCGGAGCGCTCCGAAAGGCGAATCGGCGATTGGACGCTCGTTTGCGCCCTTTTGCCGAGACGTTCGACGAACAAATAGTTCAGCCGCATCACCGTCGCAAAATGCGGCGATTCCATCGCCGTCATTTCAAACAGTTTTCCTTCAATCAGCTCGAATTTTTTGTCCGCGTCCAACACGTCGGCGCGAAGCATCTTCGCAAACTCTTCAACCGTGAATAAATGCTCCTCAACGACCCGTTCAAGCATCGCAACGGCAAATTAGGCGTTGTTTGAAAGCGGTTTCGTTCCGAGGATTTCAGCGACGGAGAAGGCGATGTCGGGGAAGTTCATCGGCGCGATGTTTTGCGTCTCGTCAAAAATGAGCGTCTGCCGATAGACCCCGTCCTTCGGCTCACGATGCGCCTCAATCCGCTTCGCGTTCAAATCCACGAGCCAAACTTCCATCACTCCAAACCGCGCATAGAGCGGCGCTTTGATGCTGCGGTCAATTCGGACCGTTTTGTCCGACACTTCCACCACGAGCAGAGCGTCTTTGGCGCTCGGTCGCTCCTGCGTTTGCTTCAAGGGAAGCAACGCGAGGTCTGGCTCAGGTTCGTTATGTTCG
>JANWVM010000015.1 GCA_025056115.1 Gloeomargarita sp. SKYG116 | reverse complement strand
TACAGCCGAGCCATGCGTCACCTCTAGCGCCTGCTTAAGTCTTTGAGTCTTTCATGATACCAAAGTCTGCACCCAGACCGACCGGGTTGTTAGACTAAAGCCATGCGGCCAATTTATCTCGACTATCACGCCACGACGCCGCTGGATGAGCGGGTTTGGCAGGCGATGCAGCCCTACTGGCAGTCGCGGTTTGGCAATCCGGCCAGCGCTCATCCCTACGGGTGGGAAGCGCAAGCAGCGGTGGAAATGGCCCGCGAGCAGGTGGCAGCCGCTCTCAACACTACCCCCGACAGCATTGTGTTCACCAGCGGAGCAACAGAAGCCAATAATTTAGCCATCAAAGGGGTGGCGGCGGCTTACTACAGCCGAGGACGCCATATCGTGACGGTGCAGACGGAACACCGGGCCGTGCTCGACCCCTGCCGTTACCTAGCGACCTTGGGATTTCGGGTGACGGAATTGCCGGTGCAACCCGATGGGCTCATTGATTTGGAACAGTTGGAGCAGTCCCTAACGCCGGAGACCATTTTGGTATCAGTGATGGCCGCAAATAATGAAATCGGCGTGTTGCAACCCCTGGCGGCGATTGGGCGCTTGTGTCGCGAGCGAGGCATTTTATTTCACACGGATGCGGCCCAGGCTATTGGCAAAATTCCGTTGGATGTGCAGGCTCTGCAGGTTGACTTGCTCTCCCTGACGGCCCACAAAATTGGCGGACCCAAGGGTGTCGGGGCGCTTTATATCCGGCGGGACAACCCACGGGTGCAACTGGTGCCGCAACTGCATGGGGGCGGACAGGAACAGGATTTCCGGTCAGGAACGCTGGCAGTGCCCTTGATTGTGGGGTTAGGGGCGGCGGTGCAAATTGCCCTGGCGGAACGAGAGATGGAACAAGCCCGCTTGCTAGACCTGCGCACGTACCTGTGGCGGGAACTGGAAGCGCTGGGAGAGGTGCGGTTAAATGGAGCCTGGTCGCCCCGCTTGGCTGGCAATTTGAACGTGACGTTTTTGGGGGTAAATGGAGCGGAATTACACAAGCGCTTGCAACCGGTCGTGGCTGTGTCGGCGGGTTCAGCCTGCAGTACGGGGCGGCCATCCCATGTGTTGCTGGCCCTCGGACTATCACCGGCGCTGGCGGCTAGTTCCGTGCGCTTTGGATTGGGGCGGTGGACAACCAAAGCCGAAATTGAACAGGTAGTGGCCTACTTGCAAGACTTGCTGCCGGCGTTGCGTCGAACCCGCTACACTAAGGTGTGAGGGCTGGGGCCAAACCATTTTTCATGTCAAAGGCATTCTTCTGGACATACGTGCTTCGTACTCGTAAGTACTGGCTGCTGGGACTGCTGGTTCTGATGGGGGCGTTGGCGGCGGTGGGTGCCGATGCAGTGATGACCAGTGGGGAGCAGGGTTGGCCCTTAACAGCGAGTGCAATGTTGGGACCGCTGGGGTTGTCCTTGGTGCCGGCAATCGCTCTGGTTCTGGTGGTGTGCCAGGCGCTGGGCTGGTTACCAGATGGGGTGCTGGGCTGGGCCGCGCCAGTGGGCGTCGTGTATGGGTTAGTGGGTGTCGGATTGCTGGGTTGGTTGGGTTATCGGCGCTGGCGGCGGCTCTAGAAGTGGCACTTCCAGCGTTGGAGGGCGATGAACAAGGCAACACCACGCTGGCGACAGGCAGTAGGAGCAGGCGGCATTGTCACGGCGCTGGTGCTGTTGCTGCGGGCGGGGGGGTGGTTACAGCCCTGGGATTTGGCTAGCTATGACCTGTGGTTGCGGCGGCAGGCAAACCCAGCCAACGATGAGCGATTTTTGTTGATCCAGCTCACGGATGAGGATTTGTTACGCTTGGGCCGCCGGGAAGTGGGGATTGAAGTCTGGCAGAAACTCCTGTTTCGCCTCGCCGACATGCGCCCACGGCTGGTGGCTCTGGAATTCACGCCTGCTGCGGGGATGACGCCGGCCCAGTGGCACGCTCAGCTACAGCAACTACAGGTGGCCCATGTGCCAGTAGTGGTGGGGTGCCGGACTCCTTGGTCAGCCCAGGGTGTCATGCCGTTGCCCATCGCGCGCATCGGTGAACCCCAGGTGACCAATGCAACGTTACTGGTGGATGGACCTGACCAGCGAGTGCGCCGGTATCCATTGGGGGACGTTTTTCCCAGTAATGATACCCCCTGCTCAGCGGCCCATTCTCTGGGGCTACTGGCGGCTGTCCATTACTTGCACCTGCAGGGCGTGACGGCGCGGCTGGAGGGACAGACCTTGGTGCTGGGGCAAGGGCGCTGGCGGCGGTGGTCCCCTGGCAGCGGGCCGTACCAAAGGGAGCCAGGTCCAGGTTGGCAAATGCCATTGGCCTATCGTCAGGCGACGTGGAACACCCAGACCCTCTGGCAAGCCCTCCACCAGTTAACCCCAGCGCACGTCCAGGGGCGAATGGTGCTGATTGGCACTGAGACTGAACCGCGCCTGCGGCGTCCAGATGGTCAGTTGCAACCAGCCATCACGTTTCACGCCCAGGCCATTGCCCAAATTCTTGACCAAGCAGCTACTGGTCAGCCTGCCGTCCGCTTCTGGTCAGAACCCTGGGAATCCGCCTGGATAGTGCTCTGGGGAATCGCAGCGGTGGGTGTACTGATTTGGACCAATCGTTCCGGCTGGTGGGCTGTGGGTGGAGCCGGGCTCATCCTGTCTATCGGAGCGAGCAGCAGTACCACCTGGATACCAGTCGTAGGGCCGTTGCTGGTCTGGGTAGGCGCCTGGAGCTTAGCCCTGCTGTGGCCGAGAATCCCCTTATTGTCTGCATCAAGCGGCGCCGGTGCCTCTGCTTCCACTACCGAACAACTCCAAACTCCCCCCTCGACAACGGCTTCTACAGGTCAGCCCTGGGAAGGGGTTCAGATTGCAGGGCGCTACCTCCTGAAACAGCACTTGGGCGGCGGCGGCATGGGCGATGTTTTTCTGGCTGAGGACCAGCGCTTGCAAAAACCAGTGGCAGTGAAAATTCTGACCCGTTTACCAGCAGAGACCACCGCCAGCCTCCAGGTGAGTCGCCGGTTCCAGCGAGAAATTCAGGTTACAAGCCGCATCCATAACGTTCACATTGTCCAGGTCATAGACAGCGGTTTTCTGCAGGGTCACTTGCCTTTTTACGTCATGGAGTACCTGGAGGGGCAAAGTTTAGGCGCCCTGATTCGCCAAGAAGCGCCCCTACCTGTACCCCGCACCCTCCACCTCCTGCTGCAAGTGTGTACTGGACTTCAGGCCGCCCACGCCCAAAATATCGTTCATCGGGACCTCAAACCAGACAACATCTACCTGGTTCACAGCGCCTCAGGGGAGGAGTTGGTGAAAATTCTTGACTTTGGCATTGCCCGGGTTATCCAGGATACGGAACTCCAGGTCACGCGGTTAACCGCTGTTGGCAGCTTTGTGGGTACCTATCGCTATGCCTCGCCTGAACAGTGTGATGGGCGCGCCCATCTCGCCGACCAGCGGGCCGATGTGTATAGTCTCGGGTTAATCGCCTATGAGATGTTGACAGCAACCAATCCCTTCGGCCTAGCTGAAAATGCGCCACGCCAGGAATGGCTCCGTTGCCACGTGCAGATGGAACCCATTCCCATCACCCAGCAACCCTTTGGTCAGCAGATTCCTGCCGATTTAGCGCATGTCATCATGACCTGTCTGGCCAAGCGGCCTGCCCAGCGCTATGCCGATGCCGGTCAGTTAAAACAAGCGTTACAGGAGGCGACCCACGCCTTCCAGCCCTAGAGAGGCAAATCCCGATGGGTAAAGGGTTTCGCCTGCGGACCGCTGTAGGTGGCAACCACTTGTCCATGTCCCCACAGGCGGTATTTATACGTCACCAGCCCTTCTAGGCCCACTGGCCCGCGGGGCGGCAACCGTTGGGTACTGATGCCCACTTCGGCTCCAAAACCGTAGCGAAAGCCATCGGCAAACCGGGTCGAACAGTTGTGGTAAACGCCTGCCGAGTCCACCTGGGCCATAAACTGGGCTGCCGCTTGGGGGTCGGTGGTGGCGATGGCGTCCGTGTGGCCCGAACCATAAGTATTGATATGGGCAATGGCCGCCTCCAGCGAATCCACCACCCGGATAGACAGGATCAGGTCGAGGTATTCCGTGCGCCAGTCGTCTTCAGTTGCCGGCGCGACTGGGATAATTTTTTGGGTCGCCGCATCGCCCCGCAATTTCACCCCTTTGGCCACCAGCGCCGCTGCACAGGGGGGTAAAAACTCCGGCGCAATCGCTTGGTGAACCAACAGCGTTTCAATCGCATTGCAGGCCGCTGGATATTGGGTTTTGCTGTCCACAGCGATTGCAATCGCCTGGGGGATATCCACCTGCCGGTCCACGTACAGATGGCAAATCCCGTCCGCATGACCCAGCACCGGAATCCGGGAATGTTCCTGGATATAGCGCACAAAAGCGTTAGACCCCCGCGGGATCAGCAGATTGACGTACTGGTCAAGTTCTAGAAGCTGTTGAATTTCGGCGCGCGTGGTGAGTAGTTGCACCGCTGTGGGAGGCACTTGGGTTTGCTTTAACCCCTCCTGGATGGCCTGCACCAGCACCCGGCACGATTCGGTGGCCTCTTGACCCCCTTTGAGAATCACCGCATTTCCCGACTTGAGCGCCAGCGCTGAAATTTGGATGACCGCTTCTGGCCGCGCCTCAAACACCACCCCAATCACTCCCAAAGGACAGGTCACCCGCTCTAGAACCAAGCCCTCATCCAGTTCCCGGTGCAACTGTCGCTGGCCCACCGGGTCGGGGAGATGCATGACATCCTGCACACCCTTGATATTGCTGGCCAATTTATCGGCAGATAGTTTCAACCGCTGCAACAAGGCCGCTGGCAACCCCGCCTGTTGGGAGCGTTCCATGTCTGTTTGGTTGGCCTGAAGAATTTCCGCCTGCCGGGCCTCCAGTGCTTGGATCATGGCTGCGAGGGCTTGATTCTTGGCGGCTGTATCCAAGGTCACCAACTGCTGAGCCGCCTGCCGCGCCTGCTGGGCAATCTGGAGTAACTCTGCCGTTACCATGGTCACATCCTACTATTTGGGCTTATTCTAGCAGTCGGATTAACGCCCATTTAACCAGGTCGCTACCAATTGAATGAACCCGAAAATCGCCAGCAGAACAACCACGAGCAAAAACAACAAGAACAAGAGCGGCAACCGCACTAGCAACAGGGAAAAGCCAGTCAAGGGCGTCATCCGGCCCCAGACGTGATAGAGCCGCTGCCAGGATTGGCCATCCCAATACCAGGCCCGTTGCGCAGGATAGGTGCTGCCCAATTGTTCTAAAACTTGATCGCCCTCTTTGAGCACAAAAATTTGTTGACAACGCTCGCAGCCAAACGCATCGGTAAGGGTAATCCGGCGTAAACGACCGGCCCGGCGACAACAGGGACAAGGATACACACGCTCGAGGTCAATTTTTTGGGCACTCCATTTGCCCATCGGATTGGTTCCTTTCCCGATAACATCATTGTAAGCATCTTTGCCAAGGGAGGGGCATGACAGCAGCCACGGGCGTCAAAGTGGGGATTGATGTGGGCGGGACCTTTACCCATGCGGTTGCTATTGATACCCAAACCCACCGGTTGTTGGGCAAAGTGCGCGTCCCAACCACCCATCGCGCTGAAATCGGAGTCGCAGCGGGTGTCGTTCAAGCCCTGCACGAATTGTTGCGGGCGACAGGACTCTCCCCAGCCCAAATTCAACTGATTGCCCATAGCACCACGCAAGCCACCAATGCGCTCCTAGAAGGCGACGTCGCCACCGTCGGTATTATTGCCTTGAGCAGTCGCCTGTTGGGGTGGGTGACCCAGATGCAAACCCGCATTTCCGACATTGAACTCGCGCCCGGTCAATGGCTCCCTACACGCCACGGCTGGCTGTGTACAGATGGCGGCGTGAACATGGAGGATTTAGACCGCTTGGTCGCCCGATTACGACAAGCAGGGGCGGAGGTGTTTGCCGTCAGCAGCGCCTTTGCGGTGGATGACCCGGAACCAGAACAACAGGTGGTTACCTGGCTGCGGCAGCAGGGGTATTTGGCGACAGCCGGCTGTGAACTTTCCCAACTGTATGGTTTGGGATTGCGCACCCGCACTGCCGTCATCAACGCCGCCATTTTGCCCCGGATGCTGGCGACGGCAGAGGCCACCGAACAGGCGGTGCGAGCGGCGGGGATCACAGCGCCAGTGATGGTCATGCGTAGTGACGGCGGCATCATGAGCATTGCGGAAATGCGCCAGCGCCCGATTTTAACTATCCTGTCTGGCCCGGCTGCGGGTGTCGCTGCTGCCTTGAGCTACGCCCAGGTCTCCGACGGCGTGTTTTTGGACGTAGGGGGCACCAGTACCGATATTTCGGTGATTGTGCAGGGCCGTCCCCAAGTAAAAACGGCAGAAGTAGCCGGCAAACGTCTCTACCTGCGCGCGTTGGATATTCGCACGCTGGGGGTTGCGGGTGGGTCCGTGCCCCGGCTGCGCGGCAAACAGGTCGTGGATGTCGGTCCCCGCAGTGCCCATATCGCTGACTTGCACTACTTCAGCTTTACTGACTGCCAGCCAGACCCGGCGCACCTGCAACGACAAACTTTCTCCCGACAGGGCTACCTGGCGATTGCTCAACACGGGCAGCCGACCTGGACCTTTACCCCCACTGATGCAGCTATGGTCTTGGATGGGCGGGACGACAGGGTGCTGCCAGCCGGTGCCAAAACCCTGGTGTCTTGGTTAGCTGCCGATATGGGGATGACACCGACGGCCTTAGCAGAACGGGTTTTACATATTGCCAGTCGCAAGGTACAGCAGGTGATCGAGCGCTTGCTGGCCGAGTACGAATTGGAGCGGCGCACGGTGGTTCTGGTGGGTGGGGGCGGCGGTGCGGCGGCATTGGTGCCCTATGTTGCCCAGCGGCTAGGGGTGCGTTACTGGCTGGCGCCGGATGCGGAAGTGATTGCGGCGATTGGGGTGGCCCTGGGGCTGCTCCAGGAAACCATCGAGCGCAGCGTGGTTAATCCAACGCCAGCCGAGATTCAACAACTGCGACAAGCAGTGGTGCAAGCCGTCAAACGCATGGGTGCCCATCCAGCCACGATTCAGGTGCGGGTGCAGGTGGACCAGCGGCAACAAAAAGTGACGGCAACTGCCAGCGGCGCGCTGGAGATGCAAACCCCATCAGCCCAGTCAGCACTCGATGCCCAGGAACGCCGGCAACTGGCGGCTCAGGCGATGGGATGCGGACTGACCCACGTGCAAGAGGTGGCGGAATTGGGGCGCTACAGCCTCTACCAAAAAACCGGCCGTTCTCCCTACCGGCCCCTGCGGGTGATGCAGAAAAACGGCGTCGTGCAGCTCTCCCTGCGGCGGGCCGTGGTGTACCAGAGTACTGTGGCTGCCATTGGCCACCACCTAACCACTTGGTGCCAAACCCACAAGACCTACGGCGACGGCGGCGAATTGTACCCGGTCCTGTGGCTAGTGTTGCCGGAACGGCTAGTGGATTGTTCGGGTCTCATCACGCCGGAGCAGGTACTCGCTTTTCTGCAAATGGAACTGGCAACCGAACCGCCCGAGCAGACGGTGATTGCCTTGTTAGAGGTGCGACTCTAGACGTTGAACCGGAAAACCATCACATCCCCCTCTTGCACCACGTAATCCTTGCCCTCGCTACGGACCAAGCCCTGTTCCCGGGCGGCTGCCAGCGAACCTGCGCGCACCAGATCCTCATAACTGATGGTTTCGGCCCGGATAAACCCCCGCTCAAAATCCGAGTGGATGACCCCGGCGGCTTGGGGCGCTAACGTTCCCGCTTTGATGGTCCAGGCGCGCGTTTCCGTCTCCCCGGTCGTCAGGAAGGTGCGCAATCCCAGCAAGTCGTAGGTGGCGCGGATCAGGGATTTGAGTCCGCCTTCCGTCACCCCCAAGCTGGCCAGGTAGGCGGCCCGTTCCTCCGGCGGCAACTCGGTCAACTCCGCCTCGACTTGCGCGGACACTCGCACGACCTTAGTCTGCTCCTGCTGGGCGAGGGCTTCCACTTGGGCAGTCCAGGCATTCCCCGTCGCCAAATCCGCTTCGCTGACGTTGACCGCGTAGATCATGGGTTTGGCGGTGAGCAAATCCAAAGGCCGCAAGATCGCCCGCTGCTCCTCGTTCAGGGGCATCTGTCGCACCAGTTTCCCTTCATTGAGAGCGGCTGCCACCTCCTCCAGCAAGGCGACTTCGGCTTGGGCCTCTTTTTGGGTGCGGGCCAACCGCTTCTGCTTCTCCCGCCGGCGTTCCACCTGCTCCAGGTCGGCCAGAGCCAGCTCGAGGTTGATGACCTGAATGTCCCGCACTGGGTCCACCGAGCCGCTGACATGGACAATATCCGGGTCGTCGAAACAGCGCACCACATGCACGATGGCATCCACCTGGCGGATATGGGAGAGGAATTGATTGCCCCGGCCTGCTCCCCGACTAGCCCCCTCCACCAGTCCCGCAATATCTACAAATTCAATCTGCGTGGGCACGATCTGGCGAGACCGGGACAGCTTCGCCAGCACTGCCAGTCGCTCGTCGGGGACATTCACCACCCCCCGGTTCGGCTCAATCGTACAAAACGGATAATTCTGGGCGTCCGCCTTGGCGTTTTCCACCAGGGCATTGAACAGCGTGGACTTGCCCACATTCGGCAACCCGACAATTCCAGCCTTCAACATCGCTATCCCCTATACCCTCGCAACCGTAACATTTCTAAACATCTGCTAAAGTTTGTGGGACGGGGGTAAAAAGATTCTGTAGGATACATGAGGGATATTTTGTCCACATCTCAGTCTATATGCAAGCGAGGGGAACATGCGTGCCTTGTTGACTATCATCCTGACCTGTGTATTGGCGCTAGTCACTTGGGTGATGCCGGCCCAAGCAGCAGACCTAGCCCACGGAGCCAAGGTGTTTGGGGCCAACTGTGCGGCTTGTCATGCCGGAGGTCGTAATGTGGTGGTGGCCAGTAAATCCTTGAAAAAAGAAGACCTAGAAAAATACGGCATGGACTTACAGGCGATTATTTACCAGGTCACCAACGGGAAAAACGCCATGCCGGCGTTCAAGGGGCGACTGAGTCCCACCGACATCGAAGACGTGGCCTACTACGTGCTGGACCAGGCAGAAAAGGGCTGGTAACGCTCAGCGGGGAGGGGTTCATGTTCCCAGTTGGGAGATGGCCTCACCCCGTTGAAAAAGCTGATCTCTCCGAGTTTTGCTAGTCTTGGCAAAGCAACGTCTAAAGCGTTGCTCACGGCTCCACCATCGCGACCGGCTGGGCCATGTCTATACTAGAAGCAAGTCATAATTCTTAACTTCCGTCATGGCTCCCGTCAAAGAAGGCATGCCTGCACCGGATTTTCAACTCCCGGATACGGAGGGGCAGTTAGTTCGTCTCTCCCAGTTTCGGGGGCAGTGGGTGGTCTTGTACTTCTACCCCAAGGACGACACCCCTGGTTGTACCGCGGAAGCCTGTGCCTTTCGAGACAGCTATGAGGCCTTCCGAGCCGCCGGCGCAGTAGTCATTGGCGTCAGTGGCGATGACACCCCAAGTCACCAGCAATTCAAGCAAAAGTACAATCTGCCATTTATCCTGCTCAGCGATGCCGGCAACCAACTACGGCGCACCTATGGCGTACCCGCTACCTTCGGGTTAATTCCGGGGCGCGTCACCTACGTGATTGACCCAGAGGGAATCGTCCGGTTGGTGTTTGATTCCCAGTTCAACTTTCGCGCTCACGTGGACAAAGCCTTGGCGACCATCAAAGCAGCGACGCCATGAGTGATACGTTCTTGACGCGGGAAGAAGCGGCCCAAGTTGATGCGGCGCTGTTATCCTCCCACGAGAAATTTCTCACCCGCCTGACCATTTCCTCCCTGCGCTTGTTGATTCACATCGCCCGTTGTTACCAGGTGCCAGTGGAACAGTTAACCCCTACCCAGATCATTGCCTGGTTTGAGCAAGACAGCAAAAAACGGCGCGAGCAGGGTCCTGAGGCAGCTTTTCTGAAATGGGGGGACGTGAGGAGTGAACTGGAATCGGAAACAGAGGTGACAGGTGAAATTTAACCCCGACCGCGAATCGGCGCTGGCGGTGCAAATGGCGGTTCCACAGGTGGCGTCGGTGGATAGAACACCCCATCTCGGGCACACTCCGGTCGGGTCACTGGCCGGCAGTTCAAGTCAAACAACGAGGATGTGTAGGGATTCGGGAAATCTTGCACGCGGTAGGTGGGTCCCGGAATCTGCCCCTGAATGTCCATGATATTGACATTCAACTCGGACAGGTTACGGCTATCGGTCTGTATCGCAATTTCTGGGCCACCGGGCGTTGTTTTCAAGCGGCCAATATGCAGGTTAAACAGTGTCTGGGCCTGCCCTGCCAGCCAGGATTGGTAATAATAACCCCCCGTGTTCCCGAAATAGACCTCGTTGTACAGTCGTTGCAGGGGCAACGTATTGGGGCCAGCCGTGAAATGGGGGTAGCCATTGGGATAGATTCTGAAAAAGTCAGCCCGCGCCGGTGTGGCTGCGCCCAATACTAAACCACCGACCGCTAGCATCAGTAATCGTTTCATCATCAAATTCACTCCTCAAAAGAAAAGTGTCCCGCAAACCTCTGTCTTCACTATAGTGGACTTCGGTGGTCTTGCAAAGCCCCATCGCCAGGTCACAATGCCTAAAATAGAAGCGAACTATCCCCAGTGATTGGCCGGCGCATGGCAGTTGAAGTACGTTTTTTACCTGATGATGTGACCGTCATGGCAACCGCAGGCGAACCGTTGCTGCAGGTGGCACGGCGGGCTGGGGTGGTGATTCCGACGGGGTGTTTGATCGGGGCTTGTTACGCCTGTGTCGTGGATTGGGAATCGGCGGCAACCCCAGAACCCGAAACCGTACAAGCCTGTCTGGCCAGCATTCCGGCGGGGGTGCCTTACGTGACCGTTCATCTCTACTGCGACCCGGCTTGGTAATAATTCTTAGCACCGGGGAGGTGGCGCGAGAGCGGCGCTGGCGATAAGCTAAAAAACAGCCTGTGTATGGGAGGACGTGATGATCCAACGGGGTTCAAAGGTACGGATTTTGCGCAAGGAGTCCTACTGGTACCAGGATGTGGGTACGGTAGCTTCAATTGACCAAAGCGGCGGCAACATCAAGTATCCGGTGATTGTGCGCTTTGACAAGGTGAATTACACCGGCTACAGCGGTGAGCAAGGCGGGGTCGCCACCAATAACTTCGCCTTGGATGAACTGGTGGAAGTCGAACCGCCGCCGAAGAAAGGGAAATAGTTTGCCGGAACTCCCAGAAGTTGAAATTGTCCGCCGGGGGTTAGACAACCTGACTCCTGGCCTAGTTATTAGCGATGTGATGGTCCTGCGCCCGGACTGCGTGGCGGGGTCGCCTGGGTTTTTGCAGCAGGGACTCAGCGGGCAAACAGTTGGCGCGTGGCGGCGGCGGGGAAAATACCTGATTGGGCAATTAGCCAATGACGGTCACTGGGTGATTCACTTGCGCATGACCGGGCAGTTGCTATGGATAACCAACTCCCAACCCCTGGCTGTGCATACGCGGGCGCGAGTTTTTTTTGACAATGGCGCCGAATTGCGCTTTGTGGACCAACGCACGTTTGGTCGCTGGTGGTGGGTGCCGCCGGGGCAGGCGATTACCGAGGTGGTGACCGGATTGCAACCCTTGGGGCCAGAACCCTGGGAATGTACCACAGCCGCCTTGTTTCACCGTTGCCAGTCCACCTCTCGTCCCATCAAAACTGCGTTGCTTGACCAGACCTGGATAGCTGGCTTGGGCAATATCTATGCAGATGAGAGTCTATTTCTCAGCGGCATTCATCCCCGGACGCCCTGCAACCAGCTGTCTGCCCAGCGGGTTGAGCAATTGCGGCACGCCATCATCAAAGTTCTAGAAACCAGCATTGCACTGGGCGGGACGACATTTTCCCACTTTCGTCACATCCAGGGGATGAACGGCCATTACTTAGACCAGGCGTGGGTCTATGGGCGGGCGGGTCAACCCTGTCGCGTGTGTGGAACAGTAATCCAGCGCACCAAAATAGCCGGACGCTCCAGCCATTGGTGCCCGCGTTGTCAGGCCTGAACAGGAGGACCGACTAAGCATTGGTAGTGAATACCTTCCACCTGGGGACTGCCCGGGTGAATCGTGCCCTCATGGGTTAAGGTGTACTCTTCGCGCCGAACATAGATGGGGGCTTGACCAGCGGAGTGGATATAGGTGCCATTGGCGCTTTGGTCCACGAGTACGAACTTCCCCCGTCGCCACTCGATCCGACCGTGCTGCCGCGAGACCTGGTCAAAGCGAATCACTAAATCGTTATCTGGCGCCCGGCCTAGGCTCAGCGTGTGATGCTGTTCATCGAGGTAGTACACCTGGTCTTGGAACTGTACGCGCAGGCGGGCCACCACCGGCGTGGGCGGTATCGAAGTCGCACTGACACCGACAATGGTGGCATCCGAGGGGTGAACCACAATTTCGTACACTTCGATGGGTTCGCTTTTGCCGCGCACGGTTGTCCGGTCCACGAGCCGCTTTTGCAGGGCCAGGGACGGGTCCAGTTGCTGTACGGTGGCGGCTGGGGCCAGGATTTGGTTTCGCTTGGCCAGTTGCACCATGCGGGCAGCCACATTCACAGCGTCCCCAAACACGTCGCCATCGTTCTGTTCAATGACCACCCCATGATTAAGTCCCACCTTGAGGCCGGAAACAACTTTGCGCTTGTAGAAAAACTGGGTGGCCTGGTCCTGCATCTCAAAGGCAGCTTGCGCCGCTAACGAGGGGTTAGGGAACCGCAACATGATTTCATCGCCGATGGTTTTGACCAATTGTCCTTGATATTTTTTCCCAATTTGATAAAGCAGCTGCAGACAGTCGCTGACCAGCACCAGGGCCGCTTCATCCCCCAGCGTCTCATAGAGTTTGGTACTGCCACTAATGTCGGCAAACAGGATAGTGGCCTCGTTTTCCATGCCCCTATTGGATGGGTTCCAAGTTTCCCCCCATATCATAGCCCAAGGGACTAGGGGTGACGTCCTGACACCTTCTGAGCCGTTGACTATAATGAAAAATACCAGTGCTTCGGGCTGTTGATTGAGGAAAGAATCTATGGAGAGCATCCTCGCTAAGCTGAGAGAGTGGTTACGTCGGCTGCTAGATATGCTGTTGGGGCCTCAGCCCGAGCCTGAACCTGTGCCAGTTCCCGTGGATGACCGGCGCTAGGTGCGTATCCTCGTTCTCCATGGCCCTAATTTAAATCTGCTGGGGCAGCGCGAGCCGAACGTTTACGGGGTACAGACCTTAGACTCAATCAATCAGCAACTGCACTCCCAAGCCCAAGCGTTAGGGGTAGAGGTCGTATGCCAGCAATCAAATCACGAGGGCGTGCTGGTGGACTGGATTCAGCAGGCAGTAGGCAAATTTGACGGTTTGCTCATCAATCCGGGGGCCTACACCCACACTAGCCTGGCGATTGCCGATGCGATTCGCGCCACCGGATTGCCAACGGTGGAAGTGCATCTGAGCAACATCTACGCTCGGGAGACCTACCGCCATCATTCCTGGATTGCGCCGGTAGCGGTTGGGCAAATCAGCGGGTTTGGAGCGGCGAGTTATCGGTGGGGATTGGCGGCGCTGGTGACATATCTCCAGCAATCATCTGCACATTCTCCGTCAACATAGTGCAAATCTGGTCCAGCGGCAGGTCGTCAGGGTCGAGACCGAAGGGGTCTTCCAACTGGCGGCCCAGTTCTTCCATGCCCAACAGGATGAAACCCACCAACAACGCGACGGCCACTGTCCAGACACCCACTTTGGGGGCCACCACCACCGGCAAGCTCAGGCAGTACAGCAGGATCAATCGCCGTAAATAAACCACGTAGGGGCGCGGCAAGGGGGTTTGGCGAATCCGTTCACAAGCCGTCAGGCCCTGGATGAGGGTATTGAGCAACTGATTGACCTCGAGAAGCCGCACCGTGTCAATCCGTCCCTGTTGAAATTCTTGTTGCAGGTAGTCTTGTATCCAGATCAGGACTTGCAGGGGGCGGTGGCGGCTCTGGGCCAACTGCTGGAGTTGCGGCGGTGCAAAGTAGGGCGCCAAGTCCTGGTTGTCGGCAATATCCCGCAAATGCAACTTCATGGCTACAGCAAACCCTGGCAACATGGTTAATACAGCCTGTCGCCGCGCCTTTTCCGGTTCGGTGGTCACCGGCACACACAACTGAATGGTGCGAGCCAGGTTGCGCACATTCACGACCACATCTCCCCAGGCTTTGCGTCCTTCCCACAACCGGTCGTAGGAATTGTTGGTGCGAAAGACCAGTAACAGCCCCAGCACCAAGTTATAGACCACACTGTTGGTCAATTCCCCCAAAAATGCCAACGGTAATGGCAAATGGCGCTGCCAAACCCAAACCATACCGGCGGCATACAACCCCAACAACAAAAGCAACGGCAATATCTTGGACAAAATGGAACCTCGCCAGATGAAAACAGTACGCAGCCACTGCCAGATATCCACCATTGATGCCGTCGTTGGGTCTTTATTCATCATCGCTGGGATGGAACTGGCCAATCATTTGAATACTACGATGCACCATGCGGCAGAGGTCATCCAACGGCAAGTCATTGACATCTAAACCAAAGGGATTTTCAATCTCACAGGCCAGTTCCTCCACCCCCATGAGAATAAATGTCACGATGCCAACAATCGCCACAACCGCCCAGCCCAACTCCGGTTTCAACGCCAGCGGCAACGCCAAGCAATACACCAAAATCAATTGTTTCAAGTAAATCACATAGGCTGCGGGCACCGGCGTTTGAATAATCCGCTCGCAGGTCGCCAAACCCTGAATTAACTGGTTGATGGAATCGTCCAATTCCCAAGCCCGGTTTGAGTCCAGCCGCTGGTGACGCATCTGCCGTTGCAAATAGTCCTGCAACCAAAGCGTGATATAGACTGGGCGATTAAAGACACCGGCCAGTTCTGCTTGTTCAGCAGGGGTGAGGAAATCCGTTAATTCCTGATTATTGGGGTTTTGGCGCAAATGCAGCTTGACCGCCACCGGAAACGCCATCAGCCACTGCAAAGCCCGTTTTTTCGCTTGCCATTCCGTCTCTGTTGTAGCCGGAATACTCACTTGAATCGTGCGAGCTAAATTACGCAGGGCAATAATCATTTGTCCCCAAGCTTTACGACCTTCCCAATAGCGGTCATAGGAACTGTTGGTGCGAAACACGAGCAGCAACCCCAGCACTAAGTTATAGGCGACGTTAGATGTAATTTCCCCTAAGATACTGATGGGTAATTTCCAGCCGATTTGCCGCGTAAACACCACCACAGCGCTGTAACCCATAAACAGGAACACCCGCGGGGCTATCCGTGGCAATACTGAACCGCGCATCTGCAACGCCACCCGGAACCACGGTTGTCCACCCAGCGTGCTAAACATTCGCCTTCTCCCTGGTCTCTCTCCATTATTACGCCTGGCCGGTACAATAAATCCCAGTCCAGTTAGGGCCACGTCCCATGCACCGTCCACGTGTACTGTCGGGAGTCCAACCCACCGGTCATTTACATCTGGGAAATTACCTGGGGGCCATTCGCCACTGGGTCGCCGGTCAGCAGGAACGAGAAAACTTCTTTTGCGTGGTCGATTTGCACGCCATGACCGTCCCCTACAACCCAGCAGAGTTGGCTCAAAATACCTACACGGTGGCGGCGTTGTATCTGGCCTGCGGGTTGGACCCCCAGTACAGTGTAATTTTTATCCAGTCTCACGTACCCGCCCACAGTCAATTGACCTGGCTACTCAACTGCATCACCCCCCTGAATTGGTTGGAGCGCATGATCCAGTTCAAGGAAAAAGCACTCAAACAGGGGGAAGATGTGGGGGTGGGCCTGCTGGATTATCCTGTGCTGATGGCTGCCGATATTTTGCTCTACCAGGCCGATTTAGTGCCGGTGGGCGAAGACCAGAAACAACACTTAGAACTCACACGGGATATTGCCCAACGGTTTAACTACCTGTTTGCCAGTCCCGAAAACCCCATTCTGAAGCTGCCCCAGCCACTCATTCCCACAACCGGCGCGCGGGTGATGAGTTTGACCGACGGCACCAGTAAAATGTCCAAATCCGACCCTTCGGACATGAGCCGCATCAACCTGACTGACCCGCCCGACCTGATTCAGAAAAAAATTAAACGCTGCAAAACCGACCCAATTCGCGGCCTGGAATTTGACAACCCGCAGCGTCCGGAATGTCATAATTTGCTGACGCTGTATCAGTTGTTGAGCGACAAAGACAAGGCGACCGTGGCGGCGGAAGTGCAGGATATGGGCTGGGGAGAATTCAAGCCTCTGCTCGCGGAGGTGATCATCGAGCATCTACGACCTATCCAAACGAAATACGCGGAACTTATGAACGCTCAGGACTACTTGCGCCAGGTTCTACGGGAGGGACGGGAACGGGCCCATCAGATTGCCCAGGCGACGTTGGCACAAGTGCAGAAGGCAATGGGAATAGCGCCGCTTCTATGAACAATCTGAGCCGCTTACAGCAAGGCATCCAGCGGGGGGAGTTTTTAATCACTGCCGAAGTGATGCCTCCTAAGGGCAGCAACCCCCAGCATTTGTTACAAATGGCCCGCCTGCTCCAACCCTGGGTCCATGGCATCAATGTCACCGATGGCAGCCGTGCGGTCTTGCGGATGAGTTCTCTAGCAGCCGCCGCGCTCTTGCAACAGCATCACTTGGAACCCATTTATCAACTGGCCTGCCGCGACCGTAATCGCATTGCCCTGCAGGCGGATTTACTGGGGGCGGCTGCCCTGGGGATTCGCAACGTGCTGGCGCTCACAGGCGACCCGGTCGAAGCCGGCGACCATCCCCAAGCCAAAGCCGTGTACGACTACGAATCGGTGCGCCTGTTGCAGACCATCCAGAAGCTCAACCAGGGTTTAGACAGCGAAAATCAACCCCTGCCGGATGGCTCAACCTGCCTCTTCCCCGGTGCCGCAGTGGACCCCCAATGTGGGAGTTGGTCGGGCTTGCAACGTCGGTTCGAGCGCAAGCTACAGGCGGGGGCGCAATTTTTCCAGAGCCAAATGATCACGGATTTTGACCGCTTGGAAAAATTCATGACCCACATTGCCAAAGGGTGCGGTCGTCCCATCCTCGCTGGGATTTTTTTACTCAAATCGGCTAAGAACGCTCGTTACATCAACAAATATGTGCCAGGGGTACACATTCCCGAATCCATCATTCAACGCTTGGAGCGCGCTGAACATCCCCTCGAAGAGGGCATTACGATTGCCAGCGAGCAGGTGCGGTGGGCGCAGCAACTTTGTCAAGGAGTGCATCTGATGGCGGTCAAACGGGAGGATTTGATTCCCGAGATTCTGAAGCGTGCGGGTCTATTGCCCACCAACCCGCCTCTGTACACACCGCCTGCACCGGTTGGTCCCACGGGTCACGAGGCAATTCCGGCACGAGAAACGCTCTAAACACGACACCCACTCGATACACCCCTTGCCATGCCGGTTGCGCCAATAACCGGTCAAAATAACCACCGCCATAGCCCAAGCGGTAACCCCGGTGGTCGTAGGCCAACGCCGGTATCAACAGCAAATCTCCCGGTTGAGGCGTCAATATCGGCGCATCGGGATAGGGTTCCGGTAGCCAACTTTCAGTTAAGGGCAAACCGGCTTGCCAGCGATGCCATACCAGCCTATCCCCGTCCCGGCGCGGCAATCCCCACGTTGGTGCCTGCGTCCACAGGGGACGTAAATCCGGCTCCCCCGTTAAACTGACATAGCCGAAGACCTGTCGCGCCGCCGACCACCAGGGATGTTGCTGCAAATGCGCGATCACTTGCTGGCTATAACGCCAGGATTCGGCAGGTGATAGTTGCGAGCGCTGTTGACGCAGTTGGGCGCGTAAAGCCTTTTTCAAGGCACTAACATCAGGATTTGCCAACGGCGGGTGGAGATTTTTTGGGAGGAACTGGCCGGGAGGGGCGCGCCTTGGGGCCAGAACGCTTGGCTTTGGTTTTGGTAGGCAAAATCGCCGCGACCTTGTGAGCCTGGCAAATCACCAAATCGGTGCCCTGGCGTTGCACCTGCAAATCCCAAAACATCCCCTTGCCCGGTTGCGGCAACGTGCCCTTGAGTTCCAGCTTGAACGTCTCAGCCGCTCCTGTCAGGGTCATTGGCGCCCGGCGAATGCGCACCGTCACAATGCCCGCCTGTTGATTTTGACGCACCACCTCACCACGAATCGAGAAGTAATCTTCTTCCACCCGCACCGCCTCCGCCCCCAAGTTCTCGTCAGGATGGAGTTCTTCCGGCTCCCACACCCCCATAATTTGCACATGCAGCGGTAAAAAGGGCGTCTCCGGCGGCGTTTCCCCTGGCTTGACCCTCGGCTTGTTGCGGGTGCGAGGATAAACCACCCACAGATGCTCCTGAGACAAGTCCAACCGCTTTTTCACCAGGCTCATCAGCCGTCCCAGTAACACCGCATCCACCTGCACCCCGTCGTGAGTCACCAATACCCCTTTGGTGAACTGCTCCTCCGACGGCTGGTAGCGGCCCCGCAATACCCCAATCGCTCGGTATTGCAGCGGTTCAGTTGGCGGTGGAATGGGATGGACGTAACTGGCAACCGCAATCATCGCTCTGGTGTCACCATGCGTATTGCCTGTAAACGCGCCCGCGCTTGCTTGAGCTGTTGGGTGGCGTCTAGCTTATCTTTACGGGTCGCTGCCTGCTCATAAGCTGCTTCCGCCGCCGCCAACTCCTGCTGGACTTGCTCCGCCTTGAGGCTATCGCCCCGCTCCGCCCCATTGACCAGCACCGTCACCTCATTGTTTTCCACTTCAGCGAAGCCCCCTAGCACAACCAGTGGTGTCCAAGTACCGCCCGCTTTGATCTGCATCACGCCGATGTCCAGGGCTGTCAGTAGCGGAATGTGGTCCGTCAAGATACCCAACTGCCCCGACATACTTGGTAGGATGACTTCCTGAGCTGGGCCATCCCACACCGTCTGGTCTGGGGTAATCACGCGCACCGTCAAGGTCATGCTTTCCCCTCAGCACGCAGTCGTTCAGCTTTGGCTTTGGCTTCGTTGATGTCTCCCACCATGTAGAACGCCTGTTCTGGCAGGTCGTCTAGCTCACCATCCAGGATCATCTTGAAGCCCTTGATCGTGTCTTCTAATTTAACGTATTTGCCCGGCGAGCCGGTGAATACTTCCGCCACAAAGAACGGTTGAGATAGGAACCGCTCAATTTTACGCGCCCGCGCCACCGTCAACCGGTCTTCTTCCGACAATTCATCCAACCCCAAGATGGCGATGATGTCCTGCAATTCCTTGTAGCGCTGGAGCGTTGCCTTGACTCGCCGCGCCACTGTGTAGTGCTCTTCGCCAACAATATTGGGCTGGAGCATCGTGGAACTCGACTCTAGGGGATCCACTGCTGGGTAAATGCCCTTGGAAGCCAAGGCCCGCGAGAGCACTGTCGTCCCGTCCAGGTGGGCAAACGTCGTCGCCGGCGCCGGGTCCGTCAAGTCGTCCGCGGGGACATAGACCGCCTGGATAGAGGTAATGGAACCTTCCCGCGTGGACGTAATGCGCTCCTGCAAGGCTCCCATGTCCGTCCCGAGGGTGGGTTGGTACCCTACCGCCGAAGGCATCCGGCCTAACAGCGCCGATACCTCCGAACCCGCCTGCACAAACCGGAAGATGTTGTCAATAAACAGCAATACGTCCTGCTTGTTCACATCCCGGAAGTATTCGGCCATGGTTAATGCCGATAGGCCTACCCGCATCCGCGCCCCCGGCGGTTCGTTCATCTGGCCATACACCAGGGCAATCTTGGATTTGCTCAAGTCCTCGGTGTTGATCACCCCCGATTCAATCATCTCGTTGTAGAGGTCATTGCCCTCGCGGGTGCGCTCGCCGACCCCTCCAAAGACCGACACCCCACCGTGCTGGATGGCGATATTGTTGATCAACTCCATCATGATTACTGTTTTGCCCACCCCAGCGCCGCCAAACAAGCCAATCTTGCCCCCGCGCCGGTAGGGTGTCAGCAGGTCAATGACCTTAATCCCCGTCTCCAGAATCGAGGGTTTGATTTCCAAATCCGTGAATTTGGGGGCTGGCCGGTGGATGGGCAACGTCTTGGTACGGGGCACGTCCCCTTTTTCGTCCACCGGTTCGCCCAACACATTGAAAATCCGGCCCAGCGTCACCTCTCCGACCGGCACGCAAATGGGCGCGCCCGTATCAATTACTTCCATCCCCCGCATCAGGCCGTCGGTTGAACTCATGGCCACCGACCGGACAATGTTGTCCCCCAGCAGTTGTTGGACCTCGCACGTGACCGCCACTTCTTGACCTGCCGCATTTTTCCCTTGAATCCGCAGGGCGTTATAGACTTTGGGTAACCGTCCCGGCGCAAATTCCACATCCACAACCGGCCCAATCACCTGGACAATCCGACC
This sequence comes from Gloeomargarita sp. SKYG116, assembly GCA_025056115.1. Lineage (GTDB taxonomy): Bacteria > Cyanobacteriota > Cyanobacteriia > Gloeomargaritales > Gloeomargaritaceae > Gloeomargarita. The sequence continues at coordinate 29,792 of JANWVM010000015.1, read as the reverse complement.
GACATTCACCTGTTCCGCAGTGGCAACCATGAGTGTTTATCCCTAATGTACGCGCAAGCTTCACTCCCTCTAGGGTATCACCAAGCGCAGCATTTGCGTCGTCATTTTCCCTGTCAAACCGTCCATAATAAGAAATGCTTCGTTTGGAGAGGTGGCAGAGTGGTTGAATGCGGCGGACTCGAAATCCGTTATGACGGCAACGTCATCGAGGGTTCGAATCCCTCCCTCTCCGTGGATGGCTAGGTAGCGCTATGACCTACCGTTCGGTTTGGTGGCGGCCCTGGCAAGACATGGACCTCACCCTGTTGGGCGCCGTATTGGGCTTGACGGCCATTGGGGTAACGGCGATTTTCAGCACCGGTTTAACCAACCACTCTAGCGACTGGTGGCAACAAGCCCTGATTGGGCTGCTGGGTCTGGGGGTGGCATTGCTGCTGGCCCGCTGGCCCTACGAGAGCCTCCGGCGCTGGCATTGGGGAATTTATGCCCTGGCTAATGCCCTGCTGGTGGCAGTCATGATTGTGGGAACCTCAGCGTTAGGGGCGGAGCGCTGGATATCGATTGGGGGATTTCATGTACAACCGTCAGAATTTGCCAAGGTGGCGTTGATTGTCACGCTAGCGGCGCTGTTGGAAAAATCGCGGGCACCAGCTCTCTGGACGATCCTGCAGGCAGCCATCGTAGTAACCCCACCGTGGGTACTGGTGTTCATCCAGCCCAACCTAGGAACGGCCTTAATTTTTGTGGCCATCACGCTGGGGATGTTGTACTGGGCGAGTATCCCTTTGACGTGGATTGCGCTGTTACTATCACCGCTGGTATCGGCTATTTTGCTGTCCCTGTCGCTGCCAGTGTGGGGGGTCTGGGTGGCGCTGATGACAGGGGTGGCTTGGTGGTCGTTGCCGTGGCCTCGCTGGGGTGCTTTGACGGCGTTGGTGGTGAACTTGACGGCAGGACGGTTGGGGCAATTTTTCTGGGGGTTGTTGAAAGACTACCAGCGAGACCGGCTGATCTTATTTCTGGACCCTGATAAGGACCCCCTGGGAGGTGGCTATCACTTGATTCAATCGCGCATTGCTATCGGTTCAGGGGGGTTGTGGGGCCAGGGACTCTTTCAAGGCACACAAACCCAGTTGAGTTTTATCCCGGAGCAAAATACTGACTTTATCTTTTCAGTGGTGGGCGAAGAAATGGGATTTGTGGGGGCCATGTTGGTGGTGTTTTTGTTTTGGCTGGTGGCCCTGCGGCTGGTGTTGATTGCCCGGAGCGCTCGGGATGGTTTTGGTTCATTGATCGCAATTGGTGTGTTGGGTATGTGGATGTTTCAAGCCGTTATCAATATCGGTATGACGGTAGGACTAGCGCCGATTACGGGCATTCCGTTGCCGTTTTTAAGCTATGGACGCTCGGCTATGCTTGCCAATTTCATTGCCTTGGGTCTGGTGCAATCCGTGGCCAATCATCGCCGCAAATCCCTTTACTAACGACCAGTTAATGATTTAATAACTAAAGGCGGTGGGTGTGCCGGACACCCTCAACATATTTGGTACCTATCGGTTGAGGTGTATGGTGGCATGGCAGCAGGGACTGACCTTGTTTTTCAGCTTGCTGGTTGAGGCGTTGCCGTTTCTACTGCTAGGGGTGTTGTTTTCTAGCTTGTTGCTGTTGTGGGTGGATCCGGAGCGGTTGTTGCAGGTGTTGCCACGACATCCCTTGGCCGGCGCAGTGGCGGGCGCAGTCTTGGGTTGCCTGTTGCCGGTGTGCGAGTGCGGCAATGTACCCGTGGCGCGGCGACTGTTGACCCAGGGCATGCCGGCATCGGTGGCGGTGGGGTTTCTGCTAGGAGCGCCGACCATTAACCCCATCGTGATTTGGTCCACCTGGGTGGCGTTTCGAGACCAGCCGCTGATGGTGTGGGGACGGGTGTTGCTGACGTTGGCGGTGGCAGTCGTCGTCGGCTGGGTGTTTTCTGTGCAACGGGATTTGCGTCCGTTTTTACAGCCGGCAGTTGCCCAGGCGATGGCTGTTCCGGCGCTACAACAACCACAACGGGAACCGGCGCTGGTGGGGGTGCAGACGGGCACGTTCTGGGCGGTAGCGGGCGGCAAAACGGTTCCCCTGTCGGCCAGCGGGTGGCAAGCATCGCGGTTACTGTCCCGGCGAGGACGCTGGCAACTGGTTTGGGTCAATGTCCTGACCGAACTGCGGGAGTTGGGCGGTGTGCTCATCCTGGGGACGGCAGTGGCGGCGGCTATTCAGGTGTTAACACCACGGGAGGTGATCTTGGGTTTGGGGCAAGGGCCGGTGACTTCGGTGGTGGCGATGCTGGTGCTGGGTACGGTGGTTTCCATTTGCTCGACGGTGGATGCCTTTTTTGCCTTGTCTTTTGCGGGTAGCTTCACGACGGGAGCGCTGCTGGCGTTTCTGGTGTTTGGACCGATGGTGGACCTCAAAGGGGTGAGTCTGCTGCTCACAGTCTTTCGCCCGCGCGCCGTGTTGTACCTGTTTTTGTTGGCCGCCTCGTTGACGTTTGTTCTGACACTGGCGATGAATTTGTACTTGTGATGAACGGGTGGGATTTGCTAGCGATTGGGGCGTGGGGCGTTTTGCTGCTCAAGTACTGGTTGACAGGGCAGTTGGCTGTGCTGGTCCATCCCAACTATTTCCCTTTGACGATTGGAGCCGGCTTGGCGCTGGTAGGCGTGACCGGCTGGCAGGGATGGCAACGCTGGCGGGAGCGGGGACGACCCCGGCTGGTTCCCGAGGGAAATGCGCTCTTGCCCCGTTCCTGGAGTCGGTTTTTGCTATTGAGTACAGCCGTGGTGGGCCTGGTGGTCACTCCCCGCCCTTTTAACAGTCAAGTGGCCCTCGACAGCGGCGAACTATGGAGTATGACCCGCACCATGCCGCAGCGATTTCGGCCCGTGCAGCGCCCTGAGCAGCGGTCGCTCGTGGACTGGGTGCGCTTGCTGAACATCTATCCCGAACCCGATGCTTACCAGGGCCAAAGGGCGCGAGTTGAGGGATTTGTGGTGCATCCGCCCCATAGTCCGGCCCACCGGTTTTTCATCGCCCGTTTCGTCGTGACCTGCTGCGCAGCGGATGCTTACCCGGTGGGATTGCCGGTGGACACGCCAGGGGAGACAGCCCAGAGGTATCCAGCCGACACCTGGGTGCGCGTGGAGGGACGCATGACCAGCGGGGAAGTCCAGGGGAAACGCCGGCTGATTCTCCAGGCAGAACGAATTACGCCCATCCCACCCCCCGCTAATCCCTACCTGTACTGAGAACGGTGATGCCAGTTGTCCTGGGTTATGGCCTCGCGCTTTGGGACCTGTTGGCCGAGCCAGCAGAGGTGGATGCCTGGACACCTTATCCAGGGGGAGCCGGCTTGAATGTCGCTTGTCACTTGGGACGGTTGGGCATTCCGGCAGCGTTGATGGCAGGTATCGGCCAGGACGAGTGGGGCATGCAGTTGCTCCAGGTTCTGCAGAACCATCAAGTTGACACAGGCCTCATCCAATCATTCGCCGCACCAACCCGCCGGGTAGAAGTACGCCGTCGAGCGCAGGGGGAGCGTGAATTTGTGGGTTTTCGTCCTGCCAACTGCTCGACGTTTGCCGATGAGTTGGTGACCTTTGCCGCCCCGCCATTCATTCCCCAATACGTCTATATCGAGGCTTTGGTATTAGCGTCTCCAGCGGCAAGAGCGGCCTGTTTTCAACTCGTCCAATGGGCGGTGCATCAAGGCGCGCGCATTCTCGTGGACGTCAACTGGCGACCCGTATTTTGGACCGATGCCCAATTAGCTCGCACCTTGATCTTGGAATTGCTACAGCAAGTGCAGGCCGTGAAATTAACCGGGGACGAGGCGCAATGGCTATTGGCCACCGATGACCCTGGTGCCATCCAGCGCCGCTACCCGAATTTAACCCAGGTTCTGGTCACGCAGGGAATGCACGGATGTGATTACTGCATCGGACCGCACCAGGGGCATTACCCGGCCTTTCCGGTGCAGGCGGTGGATACCACTGGGGCAGGCGATGCCTTTGTCGCTGGCTGGCTCTACCAGTGGATTGCCCAAGGCGATGATTTCATGAATGACGTGGTTCAGCACCATCACGCCTTACGCTGGGCCAGTGCCGTTGCAGCCATCTCCACCACAGCGCCGGGAGCGATTACACAAGCGCCAACGCCAGAAAAGGTGCAGCAGTTTTTGACCGCCCACTGTTGATGAACCAACGGCCATTCCCCTGCGTCTAAGGAATGTAGAGGTCATTCTTTCAGGGAGTTTGTCAGCGAAGGAGTCACCGATGAAGTTTGTGTTAACCGTACCGGCGTTGTTGAGTTTAATTTGGGCGGCGCCTGTCTTGGCAACCGAACCTACGGTTGTGGAAGCTGGGAACATGGAGGTCGCCCAAGCACCCAAGCGGCGAGGCCTTTGGTCCGAACTGAATCTCACACCTGAGCAACTGCAACGGATTCAGCAAATCCGGGCCAATGCGCGGGTGCAGATGCAGCAAGTCCTCACACCGGAACAACGACAGCTACTGAGCCAGGCCCAAGGTCAAAGCCCAGCAGAACGACGCAGGATTATCAGGGCGCTCAATCTCACGGAAGCCCAGAAGGAACAAATGCGGCTGATCCGGGCCAATACCCGTCAACAGATTGAAGCCGTCCTCACGCCTGAACAACGGCAACAATTGGAACTGCGGCGGCAACGGCGCGGCGGCCCGAAACTGATGTAATTGCTGGCGATTGCTTCAGCACCCGGCCAATGCCACAATAAAGGAACGTGCGTTGAGGAAGGTAGGGTGCTGAAGCGATTGGGATCGATACTGCTTGGCGTTGTTTTAGCAGTAAGTCTGTTTTTGACCGGCTGCAGTGGTCAGATGGGGAGCCTATCAGGCGATTACACACAAGACACTCTCCAACTGGTACAGACCTTACGCCAGGCGGTATCCCTCCCAGACGATGACCCCAACAAGGCCGCAATCCAGAATGCCACTCGCCAGCAAATCAATGATTTTGCCGCCCATTATCGCCGGGACAGTCAGGTGTCAGGACTGCTCTCTTTCACTACCATGCGGACAGTTCTGAATTCTCTAGCGGGGCATTACAGCTCCTATCCGGGACGACCGTTGCCAGAAAAATTGAAAAATCGCATCAACGAGCAACTTGACCAGGTCGAACTGGCGCTCCGGCGGGGCAACTAGCACTGGCGATGGCAACGGTCATCACCTACAGCCCAGCGGTAACCCTGGTGCCCACCTACGAATGTTTCAACGCCTGCACTTACTGCAACTTTCGGGTTGCGCCGGGAACGGGCAGTTGGCTGAGTCTTGACCAGGCTCGTCACCGTTTAGCCCACCTCCGCCGCCATCACTCCGACGTCACCGAAATTCTCCTGTTGAGCGGCGAAGTCCATCCCCGTAGCCCCCGACGCGCCCAGTGGGTGGAACATCTCTACCAACTAGCAAAACTCGCCTGGGACTGGGGATTTTGGCCCCACACCAACTGCGGTCCCCTGAGCGAACCCGAAATGCGCCGCCTGCAAACGGTGAATGTTTCGATGGGGTTGATGCTGGAGCAACTGCGGGCCGATTTGGCGGTGCATCGTCAGGCTCCCAGTAAAGACCCGGCTTTACGCTTGGCGCAACTGGAACAGGCGGGACGCCTGGGGATTCCTTTCACCACTGGCTTACTGCTGGGCATCGGAGAAACGCCCTCGGACTGGGCAATGACGCTGCAGGCGATCGCTGACTCGCACCGGCGCTGGGGCCATATCCAGGAAGTCATCTTGCAACCCTACCGGCAAGGCACCCGGCAAATGACGGCACTCCCGGACTTTCCCTTGACGCAAATGCCGGCAGTAGTGGCGCTGGCGCGGGAGATTTTGCCCGACGACATTACCCTTCAAGTCCCACCGAATTTAATTACCCATCCCAACGTCCTGCTGGACTGTTTGGCCGCTGGCGCCCGGGATTTAGGGGGTATTGGTCCCCAGGACGAAGTCAACCCTGATTATCCCTACCCATCCCTGGCAACCTTGACGGACCTGCTTAGCCGGCACGGTTATTGCTTGCAACCCCGTTTGCCGATTTATCCCAAATGGTTGCATTCTGCACGGATTTGGCCTCGATCTCAACCGGCTGCAGTACCCAATCCCCCAAATTTGGTGTAAGGTATTAGGTGTTTAACGGCGTCCACACGCACGATTTGTTGGTCATCATTTCCCAGCGGGGTTGTTTTTTATGTCGGAAACCCTACTGAACACACACGATGACGAGGCTCTTTCGCGGGAGAGTCGCATCAGCCAGTTGCGTCTGCTGCTAGAAACCCTGCGCACAGCGGACATTGTGGCCAAGCAGGGGTATTTCATCACCAGTTCTGAATTGGCCGTTTTGATGGATGTAAACGCCAGTGCTGTGACCAGCCGTGGTGAAACTTGGGCCTGGCGCAATTGGATTGTCTCACGGGTACGGCGGGAAGGCAACCAAATTCTCTGGCAGTTGGAGCGGATAGACGGCCCAGCGCCAGATACGGACGAGGATTAGAACCCCAGCCGCCGCGCCGCCTGCCATGCCAGTTGTCGTTGCTCCCAGGCTCGCCGGAAAAGCGCCTCGCTAGTCTGGAGGTAGTGCTCACTGTAGCTTTGGGTAAACCACTGCAGGTCTTCTAGGGCATCGTCGAGGTGATTCAAACAGTAGTAGAGACTCTTGGCTGCGTCCGCCAGCACCGGTGGATTGGCTCGACTGCGAAATAGGGTCTCAGCTTCCTGTAGCGACCGACGACAGGCCTGCAAATAACGGTTAAACGCTGCCATGCAGGCGTCATCAAAGGGATCGGCAGCCAAACGCTCCAGTTGGCGACGGCGGCTAGACAAGATGCGACAAACCCGCTGGTCAACCGGTTGGAATACCTGTTGCCACCACAGATGGGGTGGAGGGCCAGGTTCAGGGAGTTTGGAAAGCGTTTGCTGGTGATACTGCTGGTCGTAGGCCCGGCGTTGTTCGGGGTCGCTCAACACCTCGTAGGCGAGGTTCAAAGCGATCATCTGTTCATGGCCGTTGGGGTTGGTGTCGGGATGGCAGAGTTTGACCAACCGGCGGTAAGCAGCCTTGACTTGGGCAGGAGTCGCATCAGGGCGTAAACCGAGCGTGCGGTAATGGTCGTTCATAACTGGGGCAGGTCAAACAACACCGTACTCATATAGCGTTCGGTCCAATCACTGCCGAAGGCCCGTTCCAGCACCCGTCGCGTTTTGTCGTTTTGCTGCTGTTGCCGGCAGTAGTAGCTCTGTTGGGAATGGTGCTGCTGTTGCAAAGGGGGGGATAAGGGCGTCGCCGTCCGCGCTTGTTGACAATGAAAGTCGAGGATATGGGCGACGTAATCCACAAAGCGCTGCTGCTCAGCTTCATTCACGGGCCGGATGAACAGGCAAAATTCCGAGAAAATATCCCCCCAGGGCGGCAAAGGGCGGGGTTGTTCAAAGTCACCTGGGGTGTGGGTGGAGAGGTAATCCACATACGCTGCCGGCAACGAGTGGTCTATCCGCGTGGGAGACAAATCCACAATTGCCGCACTCACCTGGCCCCGTCCCGCCACAATATCGGCCCCAAACACCGGCAAGTCGTAGCAGGGTCGGGGAAACATGACACAGTGCAGGATGTCTAAACTCCCCCCCACCTGAGCCAATTCCAGATGCAACTTGCGAAAGTGCGTGGTTTGGTAGCAGATGTTGCGGATTTGCAGCCGTTCCCCCTCCAAGTGCCCCTCTACGTAGCCCAAATCCGACGGCAATGGGTACGGTTCCAGGGGTAAATGGGTCTGCCAACCCTGGCGAATCACCTGCGCCAGTCGCTCAATCAACGGATGCAGAATCACTCCGGCGTGCAACGCTCCACTCTCTAGCATAGCCAGCCGGTCCCACCGTTTATGATCGAAAGAAAACGCTGTTGGAACTGTGGCGCTTTCTCTTACCTACGTCTTACCGCCGGTTCTGGGCGCGGTCATCGGCTATTTCACCAACGACATCGCCATTCGCATGCTGTTTCGACCCTACCGCGCCTGGTACATTGGTCGCTATCGGGTGCCCTTTACTCCTGGGCTGATTCCCAGCAACCAGAGTCGTTTGGCCGGTCGCATCGCCGATACCATTACCAGTTCCTTGCTCACCCCAGAAGAATTACAAAAGATTGCCCGCCGGTTATTGCAACTCGAGCGCACCCAGGCCGCCATTTATTGGCTATTGCAAACGGCGCTCAACCAGGTCAAGCTAGACGCCTACAAAGCCCGCACTGCCAAAATTCTCGCCGGAATTTTACACGATTTTCTCGGTCAATCCTTACCCCGCTTGGTGCGCATCTTAGCCCGCCAGGAAGATTTTTTAGCCGAACAGGTGAACCAGATTTTTGACCGGTTTTTGCTGGAATTTCGCCTGTCACCTGCCCAAGCTGAACAACTAGCCGATTGGTTACTCGAAACAGTTTTAACGCCTGATTTCCTGCGCCAAACCCTGGTGGATTTTCTGACCGATGAAACGATTGACGTGATTGACCAGGATTTGCGGGAACAAACCACAGGGACGTACTGGGTCGTGGCTAATTTATTCGGGGTGCGTAATGGGTTGCTGCGGCTGCGCCAATTTTGTATCGAAGAACCGGAGGTTGCCAACCAACGCTTGGCCAAGCTGATGAACTCGCTTCAGTTGCGCCACCGGTTGACCGAATTATTCCAGGAATTGTCGCTCCAAAACTTGCCGGTGGTCACGGTGCATCGCCTGCGTAAACAACTGCGGGAGCTGGTGCGCGAATACCTGCAAACCGACGGCCCCCTGCTCATTCAAAACCTGAGCAACTCGCTGAATTGGGATGAAATTGCCCATTTAATTCTCACCCGCCTGCGCAATTCACCGGTGATGAATACGTCCCTGAGTTTGATCAGCGAAGAACTTGCCCTAATCATCGAACGCTATCTCGAAAAAGACCTGGAGCAATTGATTGCCCGGGTAATTCCCATCTTGGATATTGACCAGGCCATTATTGACCGGGTTAATGCCACATCGCCTGCCGATCTAGAAGCAGGGATTCAGGGGATTGTGCGCAGTGAATTACAGGCGATTGTGAATCTAGGAGGCATCCTGGGTTTTCTGGTGGGACTGGGGCAATCCCTGTTTCTCTGGTGGCAAGCAAACCTGGTATAGTGACAGTGGCCCTTTACGTTTCTTTACCATGCCAGACGTCCGCCTGCTGGTGCTGGATTTAGACGGTACCATCGTGGGTGAAGACAACTGCATTACGCCAGCCGTTAAAGCTGCGATTCAACAAGTCCGCGAGCGGGGAATCAAAGTGGCGATTGCGACGGGTCGGATGTATCGGTCAGCGCTGCGGTTTCATCAGGAGCTGGGGTTGACGTTACCGCTGTTGAGTTATCAGGGCGCTTGGATTCAGGACCCCCACACCGGTTATCAGCATCGCCACTGGCCGATTGACCCCCAGCGAGCCTTGGAGTTGCTGGACTACTTTGAACAAGCCGATTTACGACCCCATTTGTCCATTCATTTCTATCTCAATGACCAGCTTTATGTGCAGGAGATGCGTCCCGATACAGATCAATACGCCAAGCGCACCTTAATCGAACCCATTTTGGTCGAAGATTTGCGGGAGGTGGTCACAGCGGTCAAGGTAGCGCCAACGAAAGTTTTGGCGGTCAGTGAAAATCCGCAGGTGATTGAAGCGCTGCTCCACACCCTACAGAAACGGTATCGCCGGGATGAATTGTATTTAACGCGCTCAGCGCCCATTTATTTTGAAGCGGCCAATCCCCAGGTGAACAAGGGTGTGGCGGTGCAGTATCTAGCGGAGGAATTGTTAGGTCTGACGCGCGAGCAAGTGGTGGCGATTGGCGATAATTACAACGACCTGGAAATGTTGCAGTATGCGGGGGTGGGAATTGCCATGGGCAATGCGCCATTGGATGTCCAAAGACAAGCGGATTGGGTAGCCCCCAGCGTGGAAGAAGACGGAGTGGTGGCCGCTATTGAAACCTGGGTTTTGCCGGGATGAATCGCACCTACTGCACTAGCGCTTTTCTGCAACGAACTGGGAAGAAAATGCAGGCGGTCTTTGGCTGGAGCCAGCGGGAACCAATGGATTTGCCATTACCCGCCCAATGGGCCATTCTGGAGTGTTTTCTGCAACCGCAAACACCCACGTCTGCCTACGAGATATATCGCGCGCGCCAAACCCAATCCCCCAAGATGGACCTGTCGCAATTCGGTGAGCCATTGTTGCTCAAAATGATGCAGGGGGAGGTGGTCTATTTGGCCCAGGGGTTCGCCAGTTATTTGGAACCGGAGCAGCAGGCCAATTTAACCCAGGAAGTTCCCCTATTTGCCCCTTATCCAGCACTGGCGTTTGCAGAATTTGAACAGTTGTTTCAAGAGCTGGTGATGCAAGGGTTGATTGTACCGGCGGTGGGACAAGTGGCCTGGGGAGATATACGCCGTTGGACGCCGATTTGTGGGATTACGGGATTTTCCCGCGGGACGCCGATTGACCGCTATTATCAAAAGCAATTTCTACAGCAGGTGAAAGAGAGAGTAAGGGGTAACGTTTTAGAGATTGGCGGCGTCGCAAAAGATTGGGAATTTTACCCGTTTGACCGCCAACAGATGACGGTTTACTGCTGCATGAATTTGACGGCGGGCGCTGGGGTGGATGTGGTTGCCGATGCCCACGACCCGCAAGCCACGACTGCTAATTCCTGGGATGTGGTTTTAATCTTTAATGTTTTGGAGCATTGTTACGACCCAGCGCGGGTCATTGCCAATATCCATACCTGGTTAAAACCGGGCGGCTGGTGTCTCGCGCTGGTTCCTACGGCGCAACGATTGCATGACCGACCGGCGGATTACTGGCGGTTGTTGCCGGATGGTTTGCGCTATTTATTTCGGCATTACTCTTGCTGCGAGTTATACACCTACGGCAACACGTTAACAGTTGTGGCGACCTTCTTGGGCATTGCCGCTGAGGAATTAACCGTTGCCGAACTGGACCAACATCACCCGGATTACCCCGTCATTGCCTGTGTGGCAGCCCAAAAATGAAACAGTTAGTTATCGGGTTACTCTTACTGTTTTTACTGCTGGGATGTCAACGGACAGAGACACCAGGGCCGTTGGTTTTGACGTTATGGCATGGCATTAACCCACCAGCTAACCGGGTGGTTTTTGAGCAGTTGGTCGCCGACTTTAATGCCCGCCATACGGACATAAAAATCCAGCCCATCTACATTGGCCAAGCTGACCAGCAATTTCCCAAAATTCTGACGGCCATTGTTGGCAATAGCCCGCCCGATTTGCTCTGGTTTGACAGTTTATTGACGGGACGTTTGGTGGATTTACAGGGTGTGATTCCCCTAACCGATTGGTTGCAAGATGGGGGGTATCTGGACAACCTTGACCCAGCGCTGATCCCGGGTATGGAATTTGAAGGCGAACTGTGGTCAGTTCCGTTTACTATGAGCAATTTGGGGATTTTTTATCGCCCGGATTTGTTCGCTGAAGCTGGAATTAAAACCTTGCCCCGCACCTGGGAGGAATTGGCGCAAGTCGCACAGAAATTAACGCAAGACCGGGATGGGGATGGCCGGCTGGACCAGTATGGGTTGCTGTTGCCCTTGGGGAAAGGGGAATGGACGGTCTTTTCCTGGTTGCCCTTTTGGTTTAGCGCTGGGGGAGAGGTGGTGAACCAGGGAATGTCGCTGCTGACCACGGCGAGTCTCAAGGCGTTGCGTTTCTGGCAAGAGTTACTGCGTATGGGCGTCGCAGTGCTATCGGCACCGGAGCGGGGGTACGAGCAGGAGTGGTTTATCCAGGGACGGGTGGCGATGCAGATTACCGGGCCGTGGACGCTGGGGTATCTCACGCAGACGGGCGTGCCATTTGCCGTGATGCCAATTCCCCAAGCAGAACGTCCAGCCACCATTGTTGGCGGGGCGAATGTGTTTGTTATGCGCACCGATCCCCTTCGCCAACGGGCGGCGCTGCAGTTTTTGGACTATATTTTGAGTGATGAATTTCAGGTGGCCTGGGCGGTGCAGACGGGGGCGTTACCAGTGACCCAATCGGCGCGACGGGACCCCACGTATCAGGCCTTTTTAACAAACCATCCCCTGCTGCAAGTGTTCCTAGACCAGATGCCGTTTGCCTATTCCCGTCCCAACGGCCCGAATTACAACCGCGTGTCGAACTGCCTAGGGCGGGCGATTGAAGCGACATTGTTGGGGCAGGCGCCGGAAGTGGCCTTGGAGCGCTACGTCCGTTTCTGTCCAGGGGGGTCCTGAGGTGACGGAGCATCCTGTTGCCCTAGGGACCTTTGCCAGCTTGGTGGCTGGTTTAGGAAGTGGCCTAGGGGCCTTACCCGTGTTGCTCCCTATCGCGCTCACCGTCGGTCTTCAGGCCCTGCTCTTGGGATTTGGGGGCGGGGTGATGCTGGCGGCAACGGCGTTTTCGCTGGTGATTCCCGGAACTGAAGCGGCCTTGCAGTTAGGCTATCCCCAGGCTTGGGCGGCGGTGAGCATGGCCATCGGGATTTTGGTGGGGGGTGTGTTATTGGAACTGGCCCATAACTTTTTTCCCCATGAGCACTTTTTCAAGGGGCTGGAAGGAGGCCGGGCTGGTCATCTGAAACGCATTTGGCTGTTTGTCCTAGCGATTACCCTGCACAACTTTCCCGAGGGGCTGGCGGTGGGGGTCGGGTTCGGCGATGTAGACGTGGGAAATCCTCTAGCGTTAACCGTGGGGATTGCCCTGCAAAATATCCCGGAAGGTCTGGTGGTGGCGACATCGCTGCGGGGATTGGGATACGGGCGCTGGTTCGCGGTGGGAATTGCCCTGTTGACGGGATTGGTAGAACCGGTTGGCGGTTTGGTGGGCGCAGCGCTCGTCAGCATCAGCCGGCAAATTCTCCCCTGGGGTATGGCGCTGGCCGCAGGCGCAATGTTGTTTGTAATCAGCGACGAAATTATCCCAGAGTCGCACCGGCGCGGCTTAGAACGACAGGGGACCGCAGGCGTCATGCTGGGGTTTGTAGTGATGCTGGTGCTGGATGTGGCCTTGGCGTAAATGCAAGTTTGGCTATCATATGACCATACTTTGATAACTCAGAATGGTTTAACTACACAGTAACTTGGCTATAGCCGGCGCCAGATAATACTCTATTACTCTATACTTGAAAACAGTCAGTTTGTCGCGGTTAGGCAGGAATCCACGCTGCAAACATAAGGATTCCAGCCGTCACTCATGTCCAACATTCTGTGCCTTGCTATAGATATGCCAATCTTTAGATGACTCTTGCATGAATGATAGGAATTTCTAAGTAAGTCTGACGAGTAAGGCGTGGAACAAAAGCTACGTCACTCCACGGAAGCGCACTACATCAATCTTTGGCTATACTGACTATCGCCGCTTGCTTGTTTCATTCGGGCTTTCCGGCGACAATAATATCTATCGCAAGCCCCCTTGGTTAGCCCTATGTTAACCTCGCTGGAGTTACAAGAGGCTTACAACGCTGGGAAACGGTCTTTTCCACGAGTACAACTGGCGGGGCAGTTGCTAGAAGGAATGGTGCTCAGTGAGGCTTATCTGGCGCACGCCAATTTCCAAGGGGCCTATCTGTGCTACAGCCAGTTGCTAGGGGCAAATCTTGTCCAAGCGAATCTCCGGCATGCGGAACTGGTGCGGGTGAATTTCAAGCAGGCGAACTTGAGTGAGGCGGATTTGCGAGGGGCGAATCTTCTGGAGGCGAACCTGGCCCGCGCGAGTTTGTTTCAAGCTCAGTTAGATGGCGCCAACCTTACGGAAGCGAATCTTGCTGATAGCAATCTACGCCAGGCTAGTTTGAATGGGGCCACTTTGCCTGGTTGCAACTTGCGCGGGGCGGATTTACAAGGGGCCTATTTGGCACGGGTGCAATTGGCCGGCGCCGATTTGGGGGAAGCCAACTTGGCCGCTGCTGTGCTGGCACGTGGTGAGCTGAGTGGGGTGAGTTTAACCCGAGCGAATTTGCGGGGGGCGGATTTGACGGGCACTAATCTCACGCGGGCGGATTTGTACCGGGCTGACTTGACAGGAGCAAATTTGATTCGCGCGGATTTAACGGGCGCAGAATTGGGACGGGTGTGCTTGCGGCAGGCATGTTTGAGCGCAGCCATTCTCAACCGGGCTATGTTGCAAGGGGCCAATTTGCACGGGGGCGACGGCTGGACTGACCTCAGTTCGGCGGTCTTGACGGATAGCAACTTGGCGGATGCTGATTTGCGGCGGGTGAATTTAACTCGGGCAAACTTGAGTGGGGCAATTCTCACCGGCGCTGACCTCCGGGGGGCGCAATTGTGGGGCGCTAATCTGACCAATGCCAATCTCACCGGGGCCAACCTGGCTGGGACCGATTTGCGTATGACGGTACTCACCGACGCCATACTGCACCGCGCTGATTTGTCAGGGTGTAACCTGCAGGGTGTGGATTTCAGCCGCCGCGAATTGACCCGCGTGAATCTGCATCGGGCTGACCTGCGGGGAGCAAATCTCAGTCGCGCGATTCTCAGCCAGGCGGACTTGATCGATGCCCTGCTCGAAGGGACGGATTTCAGTGAAGCTGACCTGCGTGAAGCCCGCTTGAGTGACACCCTAGACGGGGCCAATGTCAAGGGAGCGCGCTTACCAAATCTGCGGTCGGCGCCGTAGGTTGTCGCAGTTACGTTAAGATAACAAGAGCAACCGTTGACAAGACTGCGCCTATGACTCCGAGTTTGGTGAACTTTTTCTACAGCCTGCTGGCAGGGTTGGTCGTCGTGGTCATTCCCGTAACAGCAGCATTGCTGTTTGTCAGTCAAAAAGATAAAATCCGGCGGTCGTCCTAAAGTGTCACCGCTAGAATAGGGTCAAGGTTGGCTGTTGTAAGGAGTCGCCTGTGGGTACTGGTTTTCCCGCCCCAGTTTTTCTTGGCATTGTGCTGATTGTCGGTGGCGTGTTCCTCTTTTTCCTAGGGCGGCTACGACCAGCGCTGCGTCGGGATTCGGACATTGTTTATGCCCTCATTGCCCTGATTAGCGGCCTGATTCTCATCATTGATTTCAACCTTCTAAACTTTGGCTTGATTTTCCAGCAGGTCTTGATGGTGGGAGCTTTGATTGCTTTAACGTGGGAAAACTTAGTGCTGCGCGGCAAAAATCCCCCATCTCGACCACGCGATGTCTCACCTCGGCGACCCCGTGAAGGTTACAGCCCGTCATCCTATCGGGAAACGGAAACCCACCGGCGGCGCGAAGAGGAGTATACCGAACCCCCACGGCCCCGGCGACGCCGTAGTGACGTGGTGATTGATTCGGTGGATGAATGGGAGGCGGAACTACCTCAGTCAGCTAGGGCTTCTATTCAGGAGGAAACGGCGCCTCGCTACCGCAACAGTGAATCTGGCGCTGCAGAAACGGCAATGGTGACAACTGAGCGACGGTCACGACGTCCTCGTCCTCAATATCCCCCCCGCCGCTCTCGTTCAGAGGCATCTGACTTGGAATGGGATAACACGGGAAATTTTGACGACGACCTGTAGGACGGGTCAACTGGTGTAACGTTTATCGAGCATAATACGGCCATCCGGCATACGGGTACCGACGAGCTTAGCGCCTGTTAGATTGGCTCGGTTCAAATTGGCCCGGCTTAAATCGGCTTCTGTTAAATCCGCAAACCACAGATTGGTCCGGCTTAAATCAGCCCCCCTCAGATTTGCCCGTTTCAAGTTCACCCGGCTCAGATTCGCGTCCGTAAAATTCGCCTCTTCAAACGTCGCCCAACTCAAGTCCGCCCGGTTCAGCGTACAACTCACAAAGGAGCAACCCTTGGCGTTAGCGCGTGTGAGGATAGCCCCCGTTAAATTTGCCTCGTCAAAACAGGCTTGTTCCATCACCGCTCGGCTCAAATCGGCATTGGTCAAATTCGCCCGCATCAGGATAGCTTTTTTGAGGTTGGTACTAACGGGAACAGCCGCGCCGACCAGATTGTTGACTGCCTGCCCCCCCAACTTCATACAACCGAAATGAGCGCCAGTTAAATCTGCCTCGGTCAAATCTGCTTCGATTAAATTGGCACCAGAAAAGTTGGTATTTTTGAGAATGGCGCCCCGCATCTTGATGCCCCGCAGGACGGCGCGACTCAAATCGGCATCCTGTAAAATGACCTCATCCAGAATTGCGCCAATTAAGGACACCTGAATGAGCTTGACGCCAGTAAAATCCCGTACTCCTTTTTGATAGCGCCGTATTAACTCTTCTGCAAAAGTTTCGAGGGGAATATCTACTTCATCACTGGTCAAATGCAGGGGACTGGCTGGCACATACACCCCCTCTTTGATTTCAGCGTGGGGACGCGGGAGCACTGGATTAGACCGTTCCGGCGGCGCTCCATCTAAACTAAATACTTCCATCCACTCAGGCAAGGTTTCTCCTGTGCGTAACCCATAAACCTTAACGGTTTGGATAACTGGCACTTCTAGCCGCACTAACCCCTGGCGAATGACCTGCAAGCAGTGCCGTTGGTCAGGCGTATGGTTGCCAGTTAAAACCACTTCCAAACATCCCTGCCGGAGCTGGGCCTGGGCAGTGACTCCCTGGGGCACCAGGGCTTGCGTCATGAGAACAGCAATGGCATGGGGGTCTCCCTGGCGCGCTAGTTGTAAGAGATTGGGGACACTCATGGGGTCAATGCTCCGATGAGACACCTGCCGGTCAGTGTGGCCCACAGGGATGTTTCACAAAAATGCAACCGTAAAAATCCCTAAAACCGCCCCACTTATTGCCATTTTACACGAATTCCAGGGGGCCAAGGCAGTTAATCAATAGGTGGAAGGAACTCTTAGCTACCTGTGAGCGTCCCCAGCAAAGGCTCAAAAAAAAAAGTGATATGGTTGGGAAAAATGAGCAGATCGGCTATGGTAACTCTAGGTAACCACTGGCCCCACACGGTCTAAGTTCATGTTGATTGGATTGATCCCTTTTGCTAGGACAGTAGCCCAGCGTGTCAACTGGAAACGCCGGAGTTGGTGGCTCGGGGGAGTGGTCGTTCTGGGAACGGCAGGTGGCTTGGGGTGGGGGGCCAATTACTTGGTTCGTGAACAGCTTGCTCCTTTGATTGCCCAGGAATTGACCCGGACCTTGAACCGGCCGGTGCGATTGGGGCAGGTGGAACGCTTCGGTTGGACAGGCGTGCGCTTCGGGGCTTCGGAAATTCCGGCGACGCCCACGGACCCCAACTATCTCAGATTGCAAGCGATTGATGTGCGGTTTCAACCCTGGCAGTGGCTGCAACAACGCCGCTTGGATATACAGGTTCATCTGCGCCAACCAGAAGTGGTGTTGCATCAGTCCGCAGACCGTCGCTGGCTGCGCCTGAGTGTCAATGTAGCGACGCAACCCCAGGCCGCTGATGTGCAAATTACGCAAGTGAGTTGGGAAGGCGGACGGGTTACCTTGGTGCCGTGGGCCAGCCGACGGGCGCAAACCTATGAACAGTTCCAGGCCCGTATCCGCTCTGATGCCAATCAATGGACGTTTCAAGGCCAGGCCATAACGGCAGGAGCCGGGCAGGTGCGATTCGCCGGGCAATGGCAGACCCACAACCAGACGTTAACCGCCCAAATCCAGACCCGCGATATACCGGCAACACCGGTGCAGGAGCTAGTCGCAGGGTATGTATCGCTACCAGCGCGGGTGTACCAGGGACGCATCAGTAGCGACCTGGCAGTTCAGTGGCAACCTGGTCAACGTCCCCACGTCACCGGGCCAGCGCAGTTGCAGGGATGGGTGGTGCATTCGTCCCAATGGCCGACTGTCGCGCCGCAGTTAAATGCCCGCTTGCACCTCACCCCTGAAGCAGTGCACGTGACCCAAGGACAACTCCAGTGGGCGGGTGTGGCGGCGGCTGTGACCGGGACGGTGCATTTTCAACAGGGCTATGACCTAACGGCCCAGGTACCGCCTGTGGCTTTAGAACGAATTGGTGCGCTGGTGGGCTGGTCAACGCCGGTGCGGGGACAGGTGACCTCCCGTTGGGTCGTGCGGGGCGCCCTTGCCCAACCCTACATCCGGGGACAGTTGACGACAGTTGGGGGACTCCGATTAGCCCAAACTCAGGTGGAGCAGGCGACGGCGGATATGGTCGTCACTCCAGCCGGGCTAGATATTCCCCGGTTTCGGGTGCAACTTCCCGGCGCGCAATTCCAAGGCAGCGGACGCACGGACCGGCAACAACGCCTAGCGTTCCAGTTCCAAGGACAAGCGCAGGCGGAGCAACTCTGGACCGGGAAACCCTTGCCCGTGCGTATCGGTACGGTGACGCTCCAGGGCCGCCTTCAGGGAACGGTGCAACAACCCCAAGTGAACCTGGATTTTCGCGCTGCGCAAGCAACAGTACCACTGCGGGGCCGCATCCAGTGGCAAAAGGAACAACTGCAGTTGCAGGCAGCCGGAGAAGGGTTACACGCCCAGGGGACGCTCGACACCCGCACCGGTCGGGCTGACTTGCACGTGCAGGTCCAACAGTACGACCTGAAGCAGTTACCGTTGGCTTTGCCGCCGGAATTAGCGTTGCGGGGGGAAGTGGATTTTCAGGGGCGGTTGACGGGAACGCTGACGCAACCCCAGGTGCAGGGAGATGTGGTGCTGGCGGGGTTGCGGCTGAACCACTGGCAGTTCGAGCCGTACTTGCGGGGGCAGTTGATTCGGACGCCCACAGGCGAACTGCGGTTTGCTGTCCAGGGCGTTGCCGACCGGATTGCCGTGACTTGGCCGCCGGGCATGATTCCCCAGTCGTTGACCGTGCAGCGGGGGTCGGCGCTCATCCAGGGGCAGGGTCGCGACGGGCGCTTGGCGCTCAATTTCCGGGGGGTGCCGTTGACCCTGTTCAGCAATGGGTTGCTCCAGGGGTCTTTACAGGGTGCAGCGCTCTGGGACCACCGGCAACAGCGGGCCGTTGGCCAACTCCAGGTGGAGCAAGCTCGTTTGGGCAATCTGGTGGCAACGAAATTAGGGGGGCAGTTCCGGTGGCACCAAGGGGAATTGCAACTGACCAACGGCGAATTGCACCAGTACCGCAGCCGGTATCGCTTCAGCGGCCAGGCGCAATTGCGGCCCCACTGGCGATGGCAAGCCCAGGTCGAAGCGGTGGATGCTGTGGTGCAAGACTTGGTGCCTGCGCTGTTGACGGGCAAATCAACGGGGGCTGCCGATTTGACGGTGACGCCGGTGGGTCAACCCAGTGGGCCGCTCGATGCTCAACTGGCGCTGTTCGAGCAGGTGCAACAGCAGGTACAGCAGTACATCGCTGAGCAGCAGCAGGCGTTGGGGCTGCCGGATGTCCGCGAATTGCAAGGACGCTGGCGGGGTCAGGCCACACTTACCGGCAATCACCGGGGGGAACTAACGGCGACGTTTGCCATTCAGGGTCGGGATTGGGTCTGGGGACCGTACCGGGCCGAACGATTGACGGTGCAAGGGCGTTACGAAGGCACCTTACAAAACGGCAAATGGACGCTGGAGCCGTTGCAACTGGTGCAGGGGGACGGCCAGCTTTTGTTTAGCGGCTCGGTGGGTGGAGCGCAGCAACGGGGGCAGCTTATCGTGACGCGCTTGCCGGTGACCTATTTCACCCGCCTATTGCCAATTCCGGGCGATCCAACGGGGTGGATCAGTGGCAGTGCCACGCTGGCGGGCAGTCTAGCCGACCCCCAAGCCAAAGGAGAAATCACGATCCAAGACGGCACCTGGTACGACACACCGATTGAAACCGCCCGCACCAGTTTCAGCTATGGTCAGGGGCAATTGCGCTTTGGGTCGGAACTGCAACTCCGAGATACGGTAGCCGTGGAACCCGTGCGCGCCAGTGGCACGTTGCCGTGGGTGTGGCCAGGGAGTACAGTCAAACCTAGCAGCGACCAGATGGCCTTAAACGTACAAGTACGGGACAGCGGGTTACGGCTGGTCAACAGTTTGACGCCCTGGGTGCAGTGGCTCGGCGGTGCCGGAGAAGTGCAGATGGACGTGACCGGGACGTGGCGGGAACCCCGTGTCCGCGGGCGGGCGCAATTCCAGGGGGCGCGGGTGGCAGTGAGCGGCCTGGCTGAACCCGTGCAGGCTCTGACCGGGGAAATTCGCTTTTTGGGAGACCGGCTAGCGGTCCAGGACCTGCAAGCGCAAGTAAATGGCGGCACGCTGACCCTCAACGGTGTTTTACCGATTAGTCAACCCTTGAGCGCCGATGACCCTGACCACCGTCGCCCCTTAACCCTCGCGTTACTGCCGGCCCGTATCCAGCAAAAAGATGTGTATGAAGGGCAGGCCAGCGCCACGTTGACCCTCACCGGCACGGCGCAAAAACCGGTAGTGGGCGGGGTGATTGACCTGAGCCAGGGACGGTTGTTTATCTCAGACGCAGTCTTAGGGGGAGCAACCAAAGGCCAATCCCGGATGCCCAATCACATCCCTGCTGAGTTTCGGAACTTGCAAATCCGGCTCGGGCAAAATCTGCAAGTTGTTCGCCAGCCGAATCTGGATGTCGTTGCGCAAGGTACCCTCACCCTGAATGGTCCCGTGACCCAGCCCCAGCCCCAGGGCACGTTGGCGCTCCCGCGGGGGGAAGTGAATTTGTTTCTCACGCGCTTCCGGCTCGACCGCACCCACCACAATCGCGTGGTGTTTGACCCCCGCTACGGCTTTGACCCCGAACTCGACCTGCGCTTGACCTCGACCGTGACCCAAGGGGCGAACCAGTTAGACAACCTCGCGCTCCAGCGACGGGGACGTTTCCCCAACGAAGTGCCGATTGCGGTGGGGGAACGGGTGCAGGGCTTGGAGACGGTACGGGTACAGGCCAGCATTAGTGGCCGGGCGAGCCGGTTGCCCCAGGGTTTGGAACTGACTAGCAGTCCCCGGCGCACCCAGGAACAAATCATTGCCCTGCTGGGGGGATTTTCGGGACAGTCCGGGAACGATGCCGCCCAGTTGTTCTTAACAGCGGTGGCTGGTCAAACCTTGCTCAACCAAATTTCCCGCGCCCATGAAACGGATTTCGGCGGTATCTCTTGGCGCTTTTTCCCGACGGTGCTGCCTGTCCCCCCCGACCGCAGTCGCAACCTGCAAGAATCGGCCCTAGCGCTGGGGGGTGAAGTGCGGTTAGACATTCACCGGTTTTCTGCGTCCTTTTTGCAGATGTTCACCAGTGTGGGCAATGCGGTGAGCGACCCGAACCTGTCCCAGGCAACCTTGGCCTACCGCATCAACGACCAGTTGCGCATCCGGGGGTCCTTGTCGTCCGACCGGGATAACCGTTTGCTCATCGAGTACAGCAAGCAGTTTTAGCTATAGTGGGAACGGACAGCGTTGCTGGGTGAACCATGGCGCTGATTGATATTCACAACATCCACAAAAGTTATGGTGCCGTGCAGGCGCTGCGGGGGGTCTCCTTCACGGTGCCGGCGGGAGAAATTTTTGGACTGCTGGGGCCCAACGGAGCTGGCAAAACCACCTTGATTCGCTGCTTGTGTACCCTCAGCCGCCCCGACCAGGGGGAAATTTATGTCGCCGGCCTGTCGGTTGCCGAATATCCCCGGCAAGTACGGCAAAAACTCGGTTACGTGGCCCAGGAACTGGCGCTGGACAAAGTGTTGACCGGGCGGGAGCTACTGCAACTGCACGCCGATATCTACCATCTACCCCCATCGGTGGCCCGCCAACGCATTGCTGAAGTCACGGAGCTGCTGGGACTCCAGGACTGGCTGGACCGGCGCACGGGGGGCTATTCCGGCGGGATGAAAAAACGCCTGGACTTGGCGATGGCCCTGCTGCATCAACCGGAGGTCCTGGTGCTGGATGAACCGACAGTAGGCCTAGACATCGAAAGCCGTACGGTGGTCTGGGACTTCTTGCGCACAGTTCGCCGCCAGGGAACGACCGTGTTTCTCACTAGCCATTACCTGGAAGAAGTGGACGCCTTAGCGGACCGGGTGGCGATTCTCGACCAGGGGACGTTGATTGCCTGCGATACCCCAGCCGCCCTCAAAGCCGCGCTTGGCGGGGAACGGGTGACGCTGCGTGTGCGGGAATTCACCCCCAGGGACGAAGCCGAACAGGTGCGCGACGCCTTACAACAACTGGATTTTGTCCAGCGGGTGATCATCAATACCGCCCAGGGGAATTCGTTGAATCTGGTGATTCGCCCCATCCCCGACAGCTTGACCATCCTCCAGGACAAGGTGATGGCGCTGGGGTTGCCGGTTTTCAGTATCATGCAGTCTCAACCCAGCCTGGACGATGTGTACCTGGCGGCGACCGGTCGCACGCTTCAGGATGCCGAACTGGCGGCCCTAGGCGCTTAACTGGGATACCAGAACATCCCCTTGATGCCTTCAGGGTCGGCGTGAAACCCCAGCTCTTCGTAAAAAGACACCACGTGGGGGTCGGCAAACAAAGTGATATTGCTGATTTCTTGCTGGCGCAGCTCCCGGATCATTTGCCGCATCAGAGCCTTGCCCAATCCCTTGCCCTGAAATTCCGGGTGAATCACCACATCCCAAATCGTGGCGTTAAAGGCATGGTCAGATGTGGCGCGGGCAAAGCCAATCAGGCGGCGTTGCGGTTGTTTCTCCAGCCACAGGGACCCCACCAGAAAACTGCACGCCAGGGCTTTGCGGACTTTGCGCAGGGGACGTTTGGCCCAGCCCACCGCATCGCACAAGGCCTCCAGGGCATACACATCAATCTCGCGGGTGGTGCTGAAATAAATCGGCAGTCGCTCACCCTTGGGGGTCGTCCATTCCGTGATCAACACCTCGTGTTCGGCAACCCCCGCCGGCGCTTCGGTGCCAACCGTACCCGCAAACAAACCTTTCCAAAACACCCGCCCGTTCCTCAATCCTTTAGCCAGTATAAACCGTCGGTCCAGCCCGGCCAGTCGGCTAACGTGGTCAAGCCCGCCGGATGCGTGAGATTGTACTGCAATGGCGTAATGCTAATTTTATTACTTTTGACAGTGGCGACATCCGTGGGCCAGTGGTGCATCGGGGTGTCGGCTGGGGGTTCCGGTTCCTCTTCAATGGCGGTGCCGGCCAACCAGTAGTAGGTGCGTCCCCGGGGGTCGGTGCGCTGGTCAAACTGGTCGCAGTAACGGCGCACACCTTGACGAGTAATGCAAATCCCAGCAATCTCCTGGGCGCTGACAGCGGGGATATTCACGTTGAGCAGGAGCGCCACCGGCAAGGGGTGTTGTTCCAGGTGATGGACCAAGGCGCGGGCGAAACGGCTGGCCACCCCAAATTCGGGTTGCGTGTAGCTGGCGAGACTGAACGCAACGCCGGGGATATTTTCGATCACGCCTTCCATGGCCGCCGACACGGTGCCGGAGTAGAGAATGTCGGTGCCCAGATTTTGCCCTTGATTAATGCCAGCCACCACCAGGTCGGGGGGGTGGTCGAGCAGGCAACCCAGGGCCAATTTCACGCAGTCTGCTGGCGTGCCAGTGCAGGCCCAAGCGGTCACGGTGTCATGGAAAAAACCAGTGACGGGTTCCACGCGAATCGGTTTGTGCATGGTCAGGCCGTGCCCGGTGGCGGAACGTTCGCGGTCCGGGGCGACCACCGTGACCTGATGACCCGCCTGCGCTAGGGTATTGGCTAAAGCCCGTAAGCCCGGGGCAAAAATGCCATCATCGTTGCTGACCAATAGACGCATGGCCGGTGGCAATGGGACTGCGGCTCTACTGTATCAAAATTAGCGTCCTGGCCGTGCTCAGTGGTGGGGTCGCGGCAGCGCAACCGGTGCGTCCAGAAGTGAAATTAGCCCGCGCCATTTTGACCGAAGTAAACCAACTGCGCCGGGACCCCCCTGGTTATGCCGACCGTTTGGGTGTTTGGCGCGCCTATTACCGGGGCAAGCGCTGGCAACCGCCGGGTCAACCCGCCCAACGCACCCGCGAAGGTCTCCCGGGATTGCTAGCCGCCCAAGCCTGGCTCAAACAAGTGCAGCCGTTGCCCGTCCTGCGCCCGGTGACGGCATTGGCAAAGGCGGCAGTGGCGTTAGTCCCCCAGGACATAACGGCGCTCTCCCTTGCCGCACAGTTGCAGCGCTATGGGCAATGGGAAGGTCTAGCCAGCGCCTGTCGCAGCCAAGGATTCACGGACGCCCGCGTGATTGTCGCCCATTGGCTGATAGACGACGGCCAGCCCCAGCGCCCCAACCGCAGCAATCTGCTCAATCCGTTGTTTCGGGTGGCGGGTGTTGCCTGTGCGCCGCGTCCCCGGATGACCTGTGTGTTGACGCTGGCCGGTGGGTATCACGCCAAACCAGCCATGTCAAAATCACCACCGCCCCGAGCATCGTCCCCAGCACCACGGTCACAGGCACCCACACCGGCGGCGTCGCCAAGGTAACAGAGCGGCCTAAAAGTTTAATCCCGACACTGAGCGCCCCCGCCAGAACCAGCACCTTTGCCAGCCAGGCCAGGTCTTGGCGCAGGGGGTTCTCCATGCGTGCGTCAATCGAAATAAAACAGGGTGACAATCTTGCGTTGTTCTTCCGCCTCCCGGCAGGTCATCATCAGGGTGTGGCTGTCGTGAAACGCAAAACACACCAACTGCTGGCAACGGGAAACAATTTCGCTATTGCACAAGGTACTGGCTTCGGCCAGCGAGAGATGGTCATTTTCGGGCTTTTCCACCAGGTGGATCACCTGCTTGAGTTGCTCCTGCGATTCGGGCGGCTGTTTGCTCAGGCTCTGGGGCAGGATGACAGTGAGCAAATTGGGGTCGGCGCGCATGGCCCCGCGAATCACCGCCGCATTCACCCCGGTGGCGCCCGATGTCAAGATACGATTGCCCGCCAGCACCAGCGCGTAGGCCAATAACTCAATCAAGTACTGGTGAGTAATGGGCACGTGGCGGGAACCGAGCAGCGCAATCCGTTTAGGACCCGTTTGCTGGATAGCAGCAAGTTCAGCGAGAAATTCGTCTATCTTGGGTGGGTCAAACGTCGCAGGCAAGGCCAAGTTCCCGATGGATGCCGTACTCTACTATACCCTAGCTAGGCAATCTGTTGCAGTCGCGCCTGGAGCAACTCCATCTGCTGCTGGAGTTCCGCCAACTGGGCCTGATGGGTTTGCACCACCTCGGGAGCGGCCTTAGCGATAAAATTTGGGTTTGCCAAGCGAGCCGCCAACCCCGTTGCCTGGGCCTGGATTTTCTGCAAATCTCGCTCAATCTTGGCCCGCAGCAGCCCCACATCCACCAGTCCCGCCAACGGCAACAGCACCTGCACCGTGCCGCTGATGCCCACCAGGGTTTGCCGTTGCGACGTGAACTCGCGACCCCAGGTGAGCGGTTGCACCTTGGCCAAGTCGCAGATGTAGGGTTGACTGGCTTCGATAATCGCCTCTTCGTGGGCCGACTGGGTTTGCAGCAGCACCGGCACCTTCACACCCGGTTTGATCTCAGCAATCGCCCGCAGGTGGCGAATGGTGCGAATGATTTGCATCACCAGGGCGAAATCGGCCTCTAGCTGGGGGTCCATGTACGCAGCGTCCGCTTGGGGATAGGGTTGCCGGGCTAAACTCGCGCCTGCTTCTGGTTGCACCAGACTGTGCCAGATGGCCTCGGTGATATGGGGCATAAAGGGATGTAACAGTTTGGTGATGTCCGCTAACAGGTGCGCCAAAATCCCCTGGGCCACTGGGCGGGTGGGATGGTGCTCCTCTTGCAGGCGGGGTTTCACCAGCTCGATGTACCAGTCGCAAAAGTCCCCCCAGATGTACTCATACAGGGTCTTGGCCGCCTCCCCTAGCTGAAATTCCTGCAACTGGCGGTTAACCTGGGCCATCGTGTGGTGATGGCGCGAGAGAATCCACCGGTCTCCCAGTTCGGCATTGGCGGCGTTGAGCGGGAGTTGGTCCGGCGTCTGTCCCTCCAGGTACATCAACACAAACCGCGCCGCGTTCCAGATTTTGTTGGCAAAGTTGCGCGCCGCTTCCACCGTGGGGGATTCGTCCGTCTTGCGGTTGTAGTCCAGGCGAATGTCTTGACCCGCCCCCACCACCTCTTTCACCAGGGCAAAGCGCAGGGCGTCCACTCCATACTTGTCAATCAGCAGCAGGGGGTCAATGCCGTTGCCTGCCGATTTGGACATTTTTTTGTTGTTTTCATCCCGCACCAGCCCGTGGATATAGACCGTCTGGAAGGGAATCTTGCCGGTGAAATAGCGCCCCAGCATGGTCATGCGGGCCACCCAGAAAAAGATAATGTCAAAGCCCGTGACCAGCACCGTTGTGGGGTAATAGCGGCGGTAGTCGGGGGTCTCGTCCGGCCAGCC
The DNA here is from genome assembly GCA_025056115.1 of Gloeomargarita sp. SKYG116. Taxonomy (GTDB): domain Bacteria; phylum Cyanobacteriota; class Cyanobacteriia; order Gloeomargaritales; family Gloeomargaritaceae; genus Gloeomargarita. The sequence goes on along the minus strand of JANWVM010000015.1, from coordinate 3,383 downwards.
CAAGGTAGAAAACGGCCACAACCCCGACGAAAACCAGGTGTCCAGTACATCCGGGTCTTGCTCTAGGACCACATCAGGGCCAAATTGCTCCCGCGCCAGGCGATAGGCTTCTGCTTCGGTTTCCGCGACAACAAACGGCGTCTCATCGGTTATCACCCCACCCGTCTGTGCCACTACGTACCAAGCGGGAATCCGGTGGCCCCACCACAACTGCCGCGAGATGCACCAGTCGTTGAGTTTCACCAGCCAGTCCCGGTACACCTTGCCCCAGCGCTCGGGCACAAAGCGGGGGGAATGATGCTGGTCAAACTCCTGGAGCGCCAGCTCGGCCAGTGGCCCCATCTTCACAAACCATTGGGTCGAAAGCAGGGGTTCAATTGGCACTTTACCCCGGTCGCTGTAGGGTACCGCGTGGCGGTAGGGTTCGACTTTCACCAGATAGCCCTGCGCCTCTAACGCCGCCACGACGTTTTTGCGCGCCACAAACCGGTCTTGACCCGCAAACGCCCCCGCGTTTTCATTCAGCGTGCCGTCGGGATTCAGGATGTTGATCATCGGCAACTGGTGGCGGCGGCCCATGGCAAAGTCGTTGGGGTCGTGGGCGGGGGTGACTTTGACGCAGCCTGTGCCAAATTCCGGGTCCACGCTGGCGTCGGCGATGATGGGAATCAACCGGTTCACCAGGGGCAAGCGCACCTGTTGGCCAATCAACGCCCGGTAACGGGGGTCGTCTGGATGCACCGCCACCGCCGTATCTCCCAGCATGGTCTCGGGACGGGTAGTGGCCACTTCGACATCGCCAGTGCCTTCCGCCAGCGGGTAACGGATATGCCACAGATGCCCGTCCACCTCTTGCATTTCCACTTCCAAATCCGAGACCGCCGATTGGGTAGCCGGACACCAGTTCACCAGGTATTTCCCGCGATAAATCAAGCCCGCCCGGTACAGTTGCACAAACGCATGCAAGACCGCCCGCGATAGGCCCGCATCCATCGTAAACCGCTCCCGCGTCCAGTCCACCGACAACCCCAGGCGACGGATTTGCTCGACAATCATCCGCCCCGACGTTTCCTTCCATTGCCAGGCCCGTTCCAGGTAGGCGTCCCGTCCCAACTGGTGCCGTGTGGTTCCTTCAGCCTGTAATTCTTTATCCAGCAAGGTACTGACGGCGATGCTGGCGTGGTCCGTCCCTGGTAACCACAGGGTGTTGTACCCCCGCATCCGGTGATAACGCACCAGCACGTCAATCAGGGCATGTTCAAAGGCATGACCCATGTGCAGGCTACCGGTGACGTTCGGGGGTGGGATGACAATGCAGTAGGGTTCCCCCGGCGCATCCGGGTCAGCCACAAACACCTGGTGCGTTTCCCAATAGGCTTGCCAGTGGGGTTCCGTCGTATGGGGTTGGTACTGGGGGGGTAAACGCTCGGTCATGGTGGGGCAATGGCAATCGGCTGCGTACTGCTTAGTGTATCGTAAGAACCTTCCCGGCTAACGCCACGTCTTTGGGCTTAAATGGGAAGTGAGTTGGGAACGTGGTGAAATGCAACGCACCATCACAGTTTTAGCCTTGCTTTTAGCAGGGGGAACGGGAGCGGTCCTAGCCCAAACCCGCAAACCCAACCCCGACCACATCCCTAAATTGCGCCAAGGAGAATGCCTGCGCTGTGAATTGGCCAGCACCGACTGGCAGGGGGCGCATCTAGCGGGGGTCAAAGCCACTGGCAGCGTGTTCCAACAGGCCAATTTCACGGGGGCGAACTTAAGCGGGGCGGACCTGCGCCAGTGCAATTTGATCCTGAGCAATTTCAGTCAAGCCAACCTCAGCGGGGCACTGCTCGATGAAGCCTTCCTGGTAACAGCCAAGCTGGTACAGGCCGATTTGACAGGGGCGCGCCTGCGCAAGACCGATTTGCGGGATGCGGATTTGAGCGGGGCCAATTTGCACAAAGCCGATTTGCAAGGGGCGCTGCTGGTCAAAGCCCAGTTGTACCAGGCCAATTTATCCGACAGCGACGCCAAATTTGCCGCCCTATCCCTGGCGAATTTGAACGAAGCGAATCTAAGCGGCGCGGATTTACAGGGGGCGAATTTACGAGATGCGAATTTGACGGGGGCCAATCTGAGTCGCGCCAACCTGGCTGGTGCCAATCTCACCGGGGCCAATCTCAGTGGGGCAAATCTATACGGCGCGCAACTGCAAGGAGCTTTGTTAACGAGCGTGACTTGGCGGGGGACGCTGATGCCCGATGGTTCCGTGCGGGGACGTTAGAATGGATGTATAGAGCATCCCCGGTCCAGCCGCATGGAATCGGTTTTGGTCATTAGCGGCGACCCGCAGTTGGTGCAGACCCTAGGGGAGTATCTCACCGAGCTTCAACAGACATGGGCCTGGTTGACGCCGGATCAAGTTTCTCCCTACAGGCATCCCCCAGCGACAGCCGTCTGTGTTGACGTTAAGGACGCAGACGCCCTGGCGTTGGTTCGCAAAGTGGCGCATCTCTGGCCGCAGGTGTCCCGAGTGATCCTGGGGCCGCGGGATACGTGGTTGGCGCTTGCCATGCTGTACCAGGGCGCGTGTGCTTACCTGCCTCGCACTGGTTTCAACCTAGCGCAGGTACAGGCAGCCCTCCGGCGGGGGTCGCAATGTCATTGCCTGAGCCAGGCCAGCCCGTGCACCTGTACAGCGCGTGGATGAATCGCCGCTAGGTTTGATGCAGGGGCTAGAATGGGCTTACGAAACGTCCCTGACCTGGCGGCATGGCATCGGTTTTGGTTATCAGCGCTGACTCCCAGTTGGCGCAGACGTTGGGGGAGTGTCTCACCCAGTTGCAACGGGCGTGGGAGTGGCTGACGCCGGACCAGGTTTCTGCGGATAGGTATCCCGGCGCCATCGCCGCTTGGGTGGACATAGAAGACGGGCGCAAAGTGAACCTGGTGCAGCAAGTCGCCCAGATATGGCCGCAATTATCCCGCTTGATCCTCGGCCCGCGCGATACGGCGTTGGCAGCAGTGATGTTACACCAGGGCGCCTGCGCGTATGTGCCCCGCGACCGTCTCACGCTGGCTCAGGTGCAGGCGGCGCTCCAGCGGGTGGAACAACCCTACGACGAAGTTACCCAAGAACGCCTGCGGCAGTTGCAACGCCTAGGGCAAATCCGTTATCAGGACGCCGCCACCATGATTCAAGCCCACCTGCAAACCGGTTGTTGGATGCTGGCATTACCGGTGGGCCTGTGGACGGAAGGGGAAATGGTTCAGGCGGTGGCGGGAGATTGCCCGATTCCTGTGGGTGCGATTGTCGCCGGAAGCGAGTATTGGCAACGACAGGGCATCCATCTGGCGATTTCTCTACCTGTCCAAGTGCCGCAACGGGGGGTGGG
>JANWVM010000159.1 GCA_025056115.1 Gloeomargarita sp. SKYG116 | reverse complement strand
AGCACTGAGACAGGCAACGGAGGCAGCAATTGCCGCAGCGCGTGCCGCCATAACTTCCCAGATTCCCGCACCGATTCAACACCGGAAAAAGTGTGAAGCTTGTAGCATTCAAGGCATTTGCCTACCGCAGGAAGTTCAACAACTAAGGGGGGTCTAACCTGTATGTCTGTTCTTTACATCACCCAGCCGGATGCTGTGCTGAGCAAAGCCTACGAAGGGTTTGAAGTGGCCCTGAAACAAGACAACGGTTCCTGGCAGAAGCGCTCGATTCCAGCCCAGACCGTCGAGCAAATTGTTTTATTCGGCAATCCCCGTCTAACAGGTGATGCGCTGATGTACGCGCTGGAGTTAGGCATGACGGTGCATTACTTGTCAAGTTTTGGGAAGTATTTAGGTTCGACATTGCCAGCCTGCTCGCGCAATGGACAATTACGTTTGGCCCAGTACCAGCACTATCAAGATACGCCAGGGCGCTTGGCCTTGGTCAAGAACATTGTGATGGCCAAAATTCACAACCAGTACATAGTTCTGTACCGGCGGGGCAGTCGCCAGAACCAGTTCAAGCAGTACAAAGCACAGGTGCAGATGCAGCAGGCAATTGATCAGGTGCGGGGCATTGAGGGAGCGGCGGCGCGGGCCTATTTTGCCGTCTGGTCGCAACTGCTGGGGGACGAGTGGGGATTTCAGGGACGCTATCGGCGCCCGCCT
>JANWVM010000158.1 GCA_025056115.1 Gloeomargarita sp. SKYG116 | reverse complement strand
TGTTCCAGACGATTGGCAATCGCCTTGGCCCGCTCCTGGGCACTAAAAACATTGGCAGCAGGTACCCGGAACAGTTCTTGACCATCGAGAATGACTGGGGCAGTTTCTTCCGCTACAGTGGGGGTAGGGGTTTGCGCCCAGGTGACGGGGGTAATGGCAATAAACAATGCCAGGATAAAACAAACCCCCACGCGCCACCATCTCATATTCCGCCTCGATACACCGCCCTTTGCCTCTGCATTATAGGTGATGACTACCTCTCGACTCACCGTTCAAGGTTTGCCAGTAGATTTATACGACGACTACTACCATGCGCTCTACCAGCGTTTGCAGCAGCGACAGGGAACCCACGTGGTCACGCTCAACGCTGAAATGGTCATGCAGGCTTGCCGTCAACCCGCCCTCCGAACTGTCATTCAACAAGCCGAATTGGTGGTACCGGATGGTGTGGGCATTACGTTGTACCTCAAATTACGGGGTCGGGGAACCTACCATGCGCCGGGCATTGATCTGGTCAGTCAAGTTCTTGACCGTCTCCAGGGTGAACTCGTATTTTTCCTAGGGGGAGCGCCGGGCGTGGCCGAACAAGCAATTCGTTACTGGCAACAACGGAATCCCAACTTGGTGATTGCTGGTTACCATCACGGTTATTTCACCCCGGCTGAAGAGAACGCGCTTGTTGACGAAATAACTCAAAAACAACCGCGCT
>JANWVM010000157.1 GCA_025056115.1 Gloeomargarita sp. SKYG116 | reverse complement strand
AGGAATATGGTTCACTTGCGCGTAAGACGCCAACTTTTGTACTCACAAACGGTTTGGGACAGACACTAGCATTTCTGAAATCTAAAGGTAAAAATGACCCCAATAATGAACATACTGTAGTATTTCGGCACCTTTCGGGTTGGGTTCTTAGTCAGATGAATGGAAACAACCGCGATTCCAATTTACTTGATTGGTTGCTTAACAATGATAGTAATGCCTACCGCCGCGCCACTGTGGAAGCACTGGCATTCTTAAACTGGCTGAAGCGCTTTGCTGAAGCCGAACTGCCAACGGATGAACAGGAGGACTGACCGATGTCGTATTCACAAAGGTCGCATCGTAAGCAGCCTAAACCTGATGCAAGTGAGTCATCTTCAATGCAATCCTGGCGTTTTCCCTTGGCCAATGACGTTAGGCAACTTTTGGAGAAGCAGCAGGTGACCTTTGATGAGCTTAATGCCAGTCTTTGGTTAGACCGCTATGCGGAATGGTCATTGAAGGGGAAAGAACTAGAAGTTAAGCCAGAGACGAGTAAGCGGCAGCAGGTGCTTCATCTATTTGGTAGGGATCCGTCAGCAAAAACAAGAAGAATCACTGAGTTACATACTCGGTATAAAGATCGCTGGATAAAGCTTTTGACAAGTTTGCATAGCCAAGGTTATGCAGTGCAGCAGTTTGAAATGCGTGCCGCAAGCCGAGTCATTGTGGGG
>JANWVM010000156.1 GCA_025056115.1 Gloeomargarita sp. SKYG116 | reverse complement strand
GCATAACTCCGGCGGTGTGTAGGAGCGATTGCCATCCCAAATTTCCCAGCGCGGCGCAAAGTCATGAAGGATAAACCCTGCGAACGCCGACTCAAAAATGGTTAATAGAACATTGCTGTTTCGTTCATAAACCTGGCGAATTGTGTATAGGTGGGCATCCACTGGCTCGATAGCAAAATAACCCCCTCGTTCGGCATCGAGCAAACGGTCAAACACAAACGGACTTTCAAACGTGGGCATGCAGAGATAGTCAATACTCCCCACGGGTGAGACTAACGCACAAATCCGTCCATTCCCTATTAGCCCGTAATCCAAGGAAGACCGTGATTTCACTGTCGCCCCCACTGTACCTCGAACCCATGCGATACTCTTTCTATTGTGCCAGATGCACCCTGCTTTTCAGATACGACAAACCAAATCCCCAGCCCGCTGGGTAAAACGCAGGTTTTCCCGGTAATCCACCGGACAGTCAATCACTGTTGGCACCGGCTGTTCTAGAGCGGTTTTCAACGTCGGGATAAATTCCTCCGTCTTTTCAATCCGATAGCCCTTGAGACCCATACTCTCAGCCAGTTTCACGAAATCGGGATTGCCAAAGCGGATGTACTGGCTATGCCCATAGTGCTGATGTTGTTTCCACTCGATCAACCCATAGCCGCCGTCATTGAAAATGATAGTGACAAAGGGCGTCTTGACCCGCAGTGCCGTTTC
>JANWVM010000155.1 GCA_025056115.1 Gloeomargarita sp. SKYG116 | reverse complement strand
CGCTGTTGCTGAACTCCCCTGTTTGGCGCTCTTAGAACTTGAGTAGGATAATAATCCAGAGTACCACGAGGAATTTGCATGAGCCAATCCCTGCTGCGGGTGCATGAGGTATACGCCGGTTATGTCGCCGGTTTGGACATTTTGCAGGGCGCCAGCATCCAGCTCTATCAAGGGGAATTGGTCACGCTGATTGGTCCGAATGGCGCGGGGAAATCCACCCTACTCAAGGCCATTTTTAATCTACTCCCCTATCGGCGCGGTTGTGTGGAATTTCAGGGGCGTGATATTTTGAACGTTCCTACCCATCAACTGGTCGCTCAAGGCATGGCCTATGTGCCCCAACTGGCGAATGTTTTCCCCTCCCTGACCGTTGCCGAAAACTTGCAACTTGGCGCTCGGTCGCAGCGAGGTAGAGGACTGCAAACTCGTATTGATGAACTCACCCACCTTTTTCCTGTCCTACGCCAACGCTATCACCAGCGGGCCGGCACCCTCTCCGGCGGCGAACGGCAATTACTGGCGATGGCACGGGCGCTGATGAGCAATCCCCAGTTATTACTACTGGATGAACCCTCGGCAGCCCTGTCCCCTAAGCTGGTCGGCGAGGTAATGGGATATATCCAGCAGATCAATCGCCTGGGAATTACCATCCTGCTGGTGGAACAAAACGCCCGCCAGGCCCTGAAAATCTCTCACCGGGGCTATGTCCTGGAAAA
>JANWVM010000154.1 GCA_025056115.1 Gloeomargarita sp. SKYG116 | reverse complement strand
GCCGCTACCCCCGCAGGTTGGCTTTTTTTCCCGCATAGCCGATATAATAAATAGAGGGACACGACACGGTACCCGCCGGCCCGTGCCCCGCTGTCCGCCCCACCCGAACGAACCGGGGAGCAGTAAAGGACCGAGGTCCATTAGCTTGGGGGTCAACGCCGCTAGTTCCCACTCTCGAACTGGAACGCGGAAGGATGGCAACCGGAACGGCTCACCTGTCAACCCCCGACATCGCGACGCCAGGTAACCCTGAGACTGGTAACCCGATGTCAAACCTCACCAAAACCCGCCGCAGAACCCGGGAAGGTACCTAGGGAACGAACCCCCTGCACCGCTCGCCAGGTAGCCCTGAGACTGGCAAACCGCTGCAGACCCGTACCTGACTACCTAACCCAGGCGCTGGGCAGGATAAACTGATTTAACCTGGCGGCTGCGCCCAGGCAGTAGGGATTTGGGGTAGCCGCCAGGAGCGGCGGAGCCTGGTCGTCTCGACCGGGCTAGGGGTGTTTGGGGGTGCGCCGGCGCGGGCGGCGAGGTTGTTAACGATCTGTCGACGCGGCGCTGGGCCAACGCCGGGGCCTTGTTAAGGATCTGTCAACCCTGTGTTGGGGGAGTCCCCGCCCGGGCGCGGGGGGTGTGTGTGCCGTGTGTTGGGATTAACGTTTTCCCGACCCTAACCCTGAGACCCTGAAGACATTGCATTTTTTTTCCAGCGCC
>JANWVM010000153.1 GCA_025056115.1 Gloeomargarita sp. SKYG116 | reverse complement strand
AGACCGCTCAGGCCCACCAGCAGTGACAACAGCAGCGCGAGAAACACACTTGGACGCACCTGTCCTTGCCAAACCTGAGTATCGTTACCAGTTGCACCTGTCACTGGCCAATAACCGCGCCGTTGCAAATATAACCCCAATTGATGCATGGCACTGGTTATCTCCGCTGGGGCTATCACTTGGGTCTGCGTCCGGTCTTTGACTGCCGCCCGTACAAAAAAAATCAGTCCCACTGCCAACAGCCCAGTGAGTAAGCCAGTGGACACAAGGGCAAGATTGGCCATAAGAGACGGGGATGAATCAAACTGCTACCGATTCTATCACGGTCAAAAATGGCACCATCGCGTCCTGGGAAAAGCCCCCTGAAAAAAGTCAATTGTTGAACCGTTATTCCATTAGTTAAAGTGGCTTCTAAAACAAGGTTTTTGCGTCGGACAATCATCGCCGTCACCGCCTTCATAGGGGGTCCATTTCAGCTAGAATAAGTAAGGCAATTGACCGTTGTGCGTACCCGTAACTGCCTATGACCAGTGCCCAAGCGCGCACTATTCAGACGGATTTAAGCAACGAAATGTCCCGCTCCTATTTGGAGTACGCCATGAGTGTGATTGTGGGGCGGGCGTTGCCGGATGCGCGCGACGGTCTCAAACCCGTTCACCGGCGAATTTTGTACGCGATGCACGATTTGGGGTTGCAGCCCAACGCCCCCTACAAAAAG
>JANWVM010000152.1 GCA_025056115.1 Gloeomargarita sp. SKYG116 | reverse complement strand
GTAAGAAGGGACATAAACCAAGGCTGCTGCAATGGCAATAGCCCACGTCAGAAAGAGTGAAGGAGAAATCGGTAAATCCATAGGCTGATTCCGGTTACGACTTGGCCTGATTTTCCGTTGGGTCAACGCTGGCATTCCCAGCCATCTAGATTGTAACTTGGCTGTAAAGGTGTATCTTGCAGAGATCAATTGCTCTAGGCAGAGAGGACTTAGAGCCTGTATACTGTAACTTTATGGTAAAAGTCTATCTGGCAGCGCCGCTCTTTACCCTAGCTGAACAAAGTTTTAATCTGAGTTTGGCTGCCTATCTCAAAGAACAGGGGTTAACCGTCTTTTGCCCACAAGTGGAGTGTCAGGGTAAAGAAGGAGAAGACATTTACCGAACCTGTCTCGATGGTCTGTCAAATTCTGACCTGGTGGTGGCGATTCTCGATGGCGCTGATGCCGATAGCGGTACATGCTGGGAATGCGGCTATGCCGTGGCTAAAGGGATTCCGGTCGTTGCCGTCCGTACTGACTTCCGCAGGTCAGGGGATACCGGTGGGTTCAATGCCATGCTTTACTACAGCGCGGCGGCAATTGTGGAAAAGTCTAGTGATCTATTTCCAACGATTGCTAGGACGAAAGAAAGGCTCGTTGGTCGTCAGTGATGATGATTGGGCAAACCAAGAACGGGGCTGCACCCTGCAACCCAAGACATGGCGTATTGGCTGTAAGTTTTATAGCTAAGC
>JANWVM010000151.1 GCA_025056115.1 Gloeomargarita sp. SKYG116 | reverse complement strand
TTGTACTATCAGTTGAAGGACGACCTGGAATTGCTGGATGGGCTGATGCCGGCTTTGGACCAACAGGCGCTCTGGCGGGGCGATATGACGCCGGTGTTTTTCGGCAGCGCCATGAACAATTTTGGGGTGGAGTTATTCCTGCGCTATTTTTTGGAATTAGCAGCGCCGCCGGGAGGCCATGACAGTAGCCAGGGATTCATTCCGCCGGACTATCCCGAATTCAGCGGGTTCGTGTTCAAATTGCAGGCAAATATGGACCCCAAACATCGAGACCGGGTGGCGTTTGTGCGCGTGTGTTCGGGCAAGTTTGTGAAGGATATGACGGTACTCCATGCCCGCACGGGGAAAACCATTCGCCTGAGCCGCCCCCAGAAACTCTTTGCCCAGGAGCGGGAATCGCTGGAGGTAGCCTATCCGGGGGATGTGATTGGACTCAATAATCCGGGGGTCTTTGCCATTGGCGATACAATTTCCACTAGCGGCAAATTACGGTTTCCGGGGATTCCCAGCTTTTCGCCGGAGTTGTTTGCCTACCTAAAAAACCCCAACCCAGCGAAAGCGAAATCCTTTCAAAAAGGGGTGACCCAATTAGCGGAAGAGGGGGCGGTGCAAATTCTTTATTCCACCGATGACAGCCGGCGTGACCCCATCATTGCCGCAGTGGGGCAATTGCAGTTTGAAGTGGTGCAGTTTCGCTTGCAGGGTGAGTATGGCGTAGAGGCGCTCTTGGAGCCG
>JANWVM010000150.1 GCA_025056115.1 Gloeomargarita sp. SKYG116 | reverse complement strand
TTGAGAATCTTAAACATCTATAAGTTTCTTCAATAAATCCATTTCGCTTCAAAGAATTGAGAAAAATATAAGACTCTGGTACATACTCAGTAAATTCTTTTTTTGGCATTTTACTTTGATCTAAAAGAGGAACGTCCCACAACATCAGCAAATCTGCTCGACTACCAAACTGGGCAATATCACTGGGATGAAAAAGCCGACAGTAAAGACTAGGATCTCGACTAAAAAGCGTAAGCGTTATAATGCGATGGTTGAAAATTGAATAATACGAATTTCGTTTTGGAAACTGGAAATAGAATGACAAAAATTTATCTGATGTTAGAATTGAGTCGGTCCTGATTTTTAAGATGTAATGGCGTCTCGAAGATTTTATTCCGTTTAGCGTGGATAAAATTTGCCGATTCACATTATCGATGCTGTAACCTGTTTTGAATGCGCCTGGATCGTCGTTCTCGACTAAGATGTCAAAACACAGCCCTGAGACATCGCTGCCCTTCCAAGTAGAAAGTATGAGTTCAGCATCAGGAAGATGCTCTCGAACGCTCTCTAGAACCCGCTTCGTCAAGTTATCTTGATGATGAATAGGTCCCTGAACAACAACAGATATTTCTCTGCTCTTAATTTTATTCATCCTCTGCTAACCTCAACTCCTTATGTTTGAATTGCTGGCAATGCCCAATTTGGACGAAAAACAGAGCCATGTTCGCCACATAGGAATCTGGCTCCAAGTCCATCAAGG
>JANWVM010000014.1 GCA_025056115.1 Gloeomargarita sp. SKYG116 | reverse complement strand
CACACGAACGCACGCCCTTAGCCAACCTGGTGCGCTGGAAGGATAAGCCGGTGGCTTTGTCCATCGTGCAAGCCCGGTTGGTGGGTCTGGCGCACTTTACCGTGGGGTATATCTTCACCTATGCGGCGTTCCTAATTGCTTCAACAGCGTCTATCTTCGGCTGATCAAACACCAACACTTTAAGCATATATATATCCCCTGCCCGCCTGGGTGGGGGATATTCTTAAAAATTACCTGCTGGACATGGTTTAGGTACAACTGGCAAGAGTGCTGTGCTACATTAGTGGTACCGTTGGGTTGCAGCAAATTCCACTGACGGAATTAGAGATGTCGGTGAACCAAAAACTTCTGGTGCGTTACCCTGGTGGCAAGCGTCGCTTACTAACTTTTCTACAGGATTATCTTCCTGACCCCAGTGAGATTGATGGGATGTATGTAGAGCCTTTTGTTGGAGGCGGAGCTACTTTTTTCTATCTGCAACCGATAAGGGCGCTACTTTCGGATGTGAACCCAGAGTTAATAGACTTATATCGAGCTATAAGGTATGCTCCACGAAAGGTTTGGGCTGTTTATTGCGAATTTGGGAATACGAAATCTGATTATCATTACATCCGAGATGAGTATAAACCCAAGACACTTATTGAGCGAGCTGCTAGAACCTTGTATCTTAATCGCACATGCTTCAAAGGGATGTGGCGTCACAATCGCGATGGACGTTTCAACGTAGGGTATGGAGGACAGGCACGACGATGGGTAATCACAGAAAAAGATCTCATTTTTTGTGCAACTGCACTACGTAGGGTATCTTTAAAATGTGAAGACTTTCAGCCTATTATTGATCAAACGCAAAGAGGGGACTTCATCTTCCTTGACCCACCTTATCGCCCAGGCTATAAAGAATACATAAACAACCATTACGTTTGGCAACAGTTCAAATACAGCGATTATGAACGACTTACAAATTCTCTTCAATGTGCAAAACTACGGGGTGTGAAGTGGGCAATGACCATTTCGTCCCATAGAGATATCTTATGTTTGCTTAAGGGAAACTATGCGTTGAGAATCCCTCGTGGAACAGGTAAGATGCCTGGCACACTCACGTCTGATTCTGGAGAAGTACTTATCACATCCTACCGAATCAAGAGTGGAGAAAGATTATGAAAGACTTTTTTGAGAGCGCAGCCCAACAGCATCATCCTTTACGAGTTCTCAAAGACTTTCTCGACAGAGAACAGGCGAACGAGACTGCTAAGAAATATGATGAGATGCGATTTGTAGGTTATGTTCTTGATATAAACTATGAAACTGTCACAATAATCACTTCCGATCCCTACAAAGTTGCTGTTGGTGGTATACCGCGCAATTCACTACTAATAATGACGCCTGCAAGACAGGAAAGAATAGTTACTCCCCACTTCACACTGCTGCGCGTTTTAGATGCGGCTCCTACACCGTTAAGTAAAGAGACTCAACAGACTTACTTTGAGTTGCAAAAAAAATCAATGCCCGAGCTCGACATTTTCACCCAGTCTGAACTACAGTGGGGAGCATTAAATACCGAGGTGCTTGGGATGTTCTACCCCCATCCCGAAAAACAAGATGCAGTGGAATTCTCAGCGGACATGAACAATTTTGTCAGTGCCCACAAGTATCGCGTCTATGCGCCTGATGATGCTATCTTGGATTTAGTGATAAATTCGCTTGTCTCGCAAGATAAGAGATTCAAGATAGGCACTTTGCGACTGACAGAATGTCGGCTACCCTTACCAGATAAACCACTTTTGCAAGTCCCAGTTTACGTATCTCCAAGGGATTTTCTTGGGTCCCGAACGGCGATGTTTGGGAAAACTCGTCTAGGTAAATCCAACGTTGTGAAACTTATTGCCCAGAGTATTCTTGATGCTACTGCGCAGGACAGTAATGTGGGACAGTTAATTTTTGACATCAACGGTGAATATGCAAACGATAATCCGCAGGACGGCAGCAAATCTCTAAGAAGCGCCAACTCTAATCGTTGTGTTGTTTATGCGTTGACCCCTAAAGCTACAACTCCTTCTCGACCACTGAAACTGAATTTTTATGAACAGCCCGATACGGCACAGAAAATTTTGACAAGTCTAATTACGCAAGACAATCGCGCCACATCGAATTACATCCAAAGTTTTATGAGCGTTGAGTTCTATCCGCTGGAAGAAATCAGAAGAATAAATGACATAGGTGATAAAACACGAGCATATCGCAAAATACAAATGTTTTGGGCCGTACTAAAGAAGGCTGGCTTCCAAGCAGATGAAGGAAAGCTAAGATCCATAATCCCATCAGGTCAACCTGCAAGTGGATTTAATCCTGGCTTCAGCCAAGGGTTGCGAAGTGCAGCATATTCTGCTGCTGGAGTTCAGACTGTGCCACAGCCGCCTTGCACATTAGACGAGCTTATGCGTGAGATGGAGACTATAGCCAGGTTTCGACGGAACGATCCGAGTCATTCAAGCTTGACCAGCCAGAGTGGCAATGCGCTTTTTGATCCAGATGACATCGCGCTACTGGAATTTCTTGAGCCATCTCCTGGTCGAAGTGGACCAGCCATAATTCAACCATACCGTATTTATCATGATCCTCAAGCAAGTGATTTCATAAAAGAGATTCTGCAGTTCCTAGATGATGGCAAGACTGTAATACTTGACCTAGGTAATGCTCATCCTGTACTTTTGGAATACTTCTCTGATTTGTTGTCCAAAGCCGTTTTCAGCCATCAAGTTGATAAGTTCAGTAATAACAACCTGGGAAATAAATACATCCAGTTATATTTTGAAGAAGCTCACAATCTTTTCCCTCGTCAAAAGGAGCCAAAGGACATCTATAGTCGCTTTGCAAAGGAAGGTGCAAAGTACCACATAGGTATTGTTTACTCAACACAATCCCCATCCACAATAAGTGGCGATCTTTTAGCTCAAACTGAGAATTTCTTCGTTGCTCATATGTCATCGGAAGATGAAGTAAATGTACTTGCAAAAATGAACATAGCCTATAAAAGTATGAAGGACGACATATTGCGCGCGAAAACGCCAGGCTACATTCGAATGCTGACCCGTTCGCACAGATTTGTTGTACCGATACAAGCGCTGAAATTTGATCCAAATACCAGTCAACCATCACTATTGTGAGTCAATACTATGCCATATCAAGCAGGAAGAAATCTGCCAGGTGAGCGCGCTAGTAAGCTGGGGCATTTAGAAGTGCTCAGGAGTCCATTGGTTCAACAAATTGTTGAAAACTTTGAGCAGCCTGAAGCGGTGGATATGTTGGATGTTGCGTGGGAATCCTTTCCTCCCTGCACTGAGCCTCTTGACGTAGTCTTTGCTGTTGACGGCTCATGGCAACCTGTAACAGATGAACGTCCTCCGTACAAAAAGATTGCGTTTATCAAGACAGCCCTGATGATGGTAGACCAAGCCGCTCTAAATCGAATCGACAAAGACGAACCACATCCTTTGGCGTTACGAGACCTGATGGCTAAAGCGGCTGTCTATCATGCAACAGCTTTCCCGCTAAGGCATGTTTATTTGAGAGGACTTAGCGTTTACGATGCAACTCGCCAAATTATTTTTGAGTCGCTCAAGGATGATTCTCTTCAAGGAGAAGTAATGGAGACTCTCAAATGGCTTGCCTATGAAAAGTGGTCTAAATCTCCCCGCTCTTCATTGCCTGATTTTCAATGTCCGCATAGTGAAATTGACGGTGAAGCACATAATGCGACCCTAAGTTTTGATCAAGAAGAAGGAGTGTGTCAAACTTGTGGTAAGAAAGTTTTTATTACCGACATGCTCGGCTTTCATTTAGAAATGAGTGAAAATGCCGCATCAGAAAGTGTCGCTACGGCGTACATGAATATTCATGAGACGTTGCTGTTGTTCACGGGCATCCGCCATTTCTGGGAATCTAATAAGCGTGAAACGCTCAAACGCTGTTTGTTTCTGAAAGATGGCCCATTGCAAATTCGCGCTCAATATTCAAAATTGGTTAACCCTATTAGAAATTTCTTGTTGCATGCTTATTTGCAAGGATATCCTATCAGTATAGTGGGCCAAGAAAAAACAGGTATCTTTGTTGATCACTTAAATTTATTGCTAGGTAAGAACGCGCCATCCAATCACTTTTTTATCCCTGACCACGTTTATATTTGTGAACAGATTCAGAGCCGACCTCCCAGTGGTGCCCCCTATGGAAAAGACACGAACTACGGAGCAAAAGTCTTTATAGTGATGAATGAACGGTGTCGCCTGGTATTGAGCATACCTATTTGCATTCCAATGGATAAGTTTATTCAAAGTCCCGATTCGTCTAAGATTATCAATTTTGATAGAATACTAGCTACACTTCCAGCAATGCTCAGTAGCAGGCACGAAAATGCGTTAATTCCGATAGAGCTGGCAAACTCTATAGCATCACTGTCAACATATCCTTCGGTTAAGGTCTTGGAACTTTTCGCTTTCAAATCGCGAGAGTAATCGACATCTGCTTGCTTCCATTGCCATCCTCACCCACAAAAGATTGACACTTCAGTATAGAGAGAGAATGGCAAAACTAAGGACGCGGCTGCAGCCTGTGACCCAGGGGATATAGAAGAAAACATTTAAGTTGGCGTACTTGAAAGCAGGCAAGGCCAAAGCGTTAAGGTTCCCATTTATTGCTCATGCCAAACATTGTGTGCTTAGCTATAGTGTGCTAAAGCAAGTGGTGGAAACGGCTGGGTGTGAGCTAATACTAGATATTCACCAGATTTGAATTCGATTGAACATGTGTGGTATCGGATTAAGCAAAAGGTGCGTAAGTTACAGGTGAGTCCAATCGAAAATCTGCAATCCCTGGTCAATAAAACCATCTGTAAATTATGTCAAGCTTTATGATTTTAGATATAACAAGCTTAGCTATACTATAGCTAAGCTGCTTTAGTTTGTCAGAAAGAGGAGAGAAAACCCAAAGGCGGGGCCGTGCTCCGGGACTCAAGGGCTGACAACCATAGATGGCTTGGCTATATAGCTAAGCACAGAATGCTTGACACAGGCAGCAACCGGAACCCTAGATGTTTCTATGTTGATGGCTTCCCAAGGGCAACAACCTAAATGTTTTCTGCTATAGGTCAGTTGTGCTGACAATACACAAAGTTTTCGTCGGTTGGCAATACAAGTTCAGTAATTTTGCTGATATAGACATAAACCAAACCATTTTCTATAGCTAAGCTGACAAAGGTTGACATATAAAACGGATAGCTTCATCCACGAGAGAACGTAGGTTCCGTTTGGTTAAACTCCACGCATGGTTAACCCACCGTTTTAGCCAAGACCATACTTGCTCAATCGGATTCAAATCAGGTGAATATCTTGGTAAATAAACCAAGCGACATCCAGCCGCTTCCACCACCTTTCTGACCGCTGCAGACCGGTGAAAACTTGCATTATCCAGTACCAAAACTTTCCCAGAACCAATCGCTGGTAAAAGTCTCTCACTTAACCACCGGATAATAGCCTATCCAAGTAAATGGTTCAATCACACGCCCTGATTGGTAAGCCGCCATAATGCTAATTCGTTCTCCACGATTAAACTCTCTCTCCTTTCGGCGCCCAACCATATTCATCAATATCCCGGTAATCTACGCCAGATTGGTCTATATAGAGCACCTGATCTAGTGGTATCTGCTCGATTAACTCACAGTAAGCCTGTCGCTCTCTGGGGTCTCGCTCTTGATAGAAATACGTTTTTTTTTGTGGGTATATCCTATCTTTTGCAGGGCCTTCCAGATAGTGGCACGGCTCACGCTAAAGTGAGCGGCCATCTCCCGCTGAGTCAAGCCAGGATTTGCGTCCACAAACTGCTGGAATTCTTCTAGGTCTTTCAGCTTATGACTATGGCCTTTTTGATAGCCTTCCTTGGGGTGGACATCTCCTGTTTCTGACCATTGTCTGAGCCAGCGTTGTACCGTTCGATAGCTGACGTTTAGGAACTGACTGACTTCCATGATAGTGGCACCATTCAAGATGGCTTCTACCGCCTTCTTGCGCAAATCATAGTTATACGGTCTAGGCATTTTCTCACTCCCTAGCAACACGTTCATTATATGACAACCTTAAAAAGCTTAGCTGTACGCAAAAACACCCAATTTTGCCAAAAAAGGGTCTCACTGTGATTGCTATCACTCGCAAACCTTGTACCTAGCTATAAGGATGGAGTTAGGCTCCCACTGAGGTCATCCATTCATGCCCGATATTGATCCCCAAGTTGCTCCATCCCAACAACGGGCATCAGAAACGCTCCGATTACAGGCGGAAAGCTTCTACCACGCGGGATTAAAAAAGGTGGAGGCGGGGGATTACTCAGGAGCGATTCGATTTTTCAACCAGGCGTTACAGTGTCAACCGGCCTACAGCGCCGCCTACTACCAGCGGGGTTTGGTGCGGTTTCACACCCATGACTACCAGGGGGCGATTGCTGATTTTAACCAGGCACTTCAGTACGAACCCCACGGAGCCATCATCTATTACCACCGCGGTTTGAGCCGTTATCGCTCGGGGGACCGCCGGGGAGCGATTGCGGACTACACGCGGGCGATTGAACTGCAACCGAATTTTGCTGATGCCTATTACAACCGCAGTATCGCGCGACGCCGGGAAGGGGATTACCAGGGCGCAGTGGCCGACCATACTTGGGCGCTCAAACTGAACCCCAATTACACGCACATCCACGGGACAGCGCAAGCGGTGGCCCACAATAGCGCCCAGCGGTTCTACCAGCAGGGGTTGGCCCAGGCAGAGCTAAACAACTGGACAGCGGCCATTGAAGCCTATAACCAGTGCTTGCGGGTGAAACCGGATTTCGCTGAGGCGTACTTCCAGCGAGGGTTGGCGCGCCAAGCTGTAGGGGATTTGCCGGGAGCGATTGCCGACTACGACCGGGCGTTGCTGCTGGACCCCCGTTTGACGCAGGTGTATTACCACCGGGGGGAAGCGCGCGCTATGGTGGGCGACCGGCGGGGAGCAATGGAGGACTTCAACCGGGTGCAACCTGAACCCCGACCCACCGTTCCTCCGCGTCCCCAGGTGGCGACCGTCGCGGCCCAGTATGTGCAAAAGGCGCTGGCGTGCATTCGCGAAGGCAGGCACCAGGAGGCATTAACCCAACTCAACCAAGCGCTGCGGATGGACCCCCAGTGCGGCGAGGCGTATTTCCGGCGGGGGTGGCTGCGGTTTGAACAGGGCGATAACCGGGGCGCGTTGGAGGATTATCAGCGGGCGTTGCAACTTTTGCCCCAGCGGGCTGACATCTACTACCAGCGGGGATTGACGCGCTACCGACTGGGCGACCGGGAAGGCGCGATTGCCGACTACACACGGGCGATTGAGTTGCAACCGGATTTAGTTGATGCCTACTACAACCGTAGTATTGCCTGGCGACGGATGGGCCAGTATGGGGAAGCGGTGCAGGACTATAACCAGGCGCTGCGACTGAACCCCAATTTTGCCTACATCCACGGCACAGCATTGAACCCCACGCGGCACGATGCGGCGGATTTCTACGCGGTGGGCAATACCAAGGCGGAAAAAGGGGACTGGCGGGGAGCCATTGCTGACTACAACCAGGCGTTGCGCTTGAACCCCAACTTTGCCCTGGCCTATTACCGGCGCGGCTTGCTGCGTTACCAACTGCGGGATAAACGGGGAGCCATCGGGGATATTCGCCGGGCATTGCTGCTGGACCCCACGCTAGAGATTCCCCCGTTCATGCTGCCCCAGGGGGAAAGTTGAAATGAACCTAAATGTTGGGGTCAAAAAGTATCAGGTTGTAACCAGTCGCCGCTCGCCAACGGAGTGAGAAGACCGCAATTTTTGCTATGCTCATACAGGTTGGCCCCTAGATTGATCTAACGATGACCATTATCGTGAGCACCGACCGGCAAAAGGTGGACCTGGTGCAACTACAACATCTGCTAAATATCGGGGCGTTTTGGGCGGTGAACCGAACGCTGGAGGACTTGCAGACGGCGGTGGACCACAGCGAACCGGTGGTGACGGTTTGGGATGGGGAACGACTCATCGGGTTTGCACGGGCGACATCGGACTGGGTGTACCGGGCGGTGTTGTGGGATGTGGTGATTCATCCGGAGTACCGGGGCCGGGGTTTAGGTCGGCAACTGGTGGAAACGCTGCTGGCCCACCCGAGTATCCGGTCGGTGGAACGGGTGTATCTGATGACCAGTAGCCAGCAGGGGTTCTACGAACGGCTGGGGTTTGAGGAAAATTTGACGACCACCATGGTGCGGTACCAACGCCAGCCGACGGTGACATTGCCGACCCTCGAACGCCTGGTGGAAACGGTGCCTGCACCATGAAACCGAGCCGCGCTATCTACATCCACGGCTTTGGGTCAAGTCCTCGCTCCGGGAAAGCCCAGTATCTGCAAAAACAACTGGCCCAGGTCGGCATCCCGATTGCCGTGCCCGATTTGAACCAGGGGGATTTTACCCACCTGACCTTGACGCGCCAAATCCAGCGGGTTGCGGAGGTATTAACCCCGGAACCAACGGTGCTAATTGGTTCTAGCTTTGGGGGGCTAACGGCGGTCTTTGTGGCGGAACAACACCCGCAGGTGAGTCATTTGGTGTTACTGGCACCGGCGTTTCGCATGGCGGAGTACTGGCTCCAGCGATTGACGCCCGAGCAGTTGGAGCAATGGCGCACCCAGGGGACGATCCCCGTTTATCACTACGGCGAAGGTAAAGAATTGCCGTTGCACTACGGGTTTTTGCCGGATTTGCAGACGTATGATGAAAGCCACTTGCAACGCCCGGTGCCCACGCTAATCGTGCATGGCCGCCAGGATGATGTGGTGCCCTTGGCAGTGAGCGAAGATTACGCCCGCACCCGCGCCTGGGTGACGTTAGTGCCGGTGGACGACGACCACACCTTGCACCGGAGCCTGGACCTGATCTGGCAACAGATGGTGACGTTTCTCGGGCTGTGAAACCCTATCGTTACTTGCCAATTCAAGAGTGCGGTGAACCCTTGGTTCCCATTCCCGCCGAACGCCTGGCTCTCATTCACCCCCATCCCTACGTCATCCTGGGAGCGCCCTACGGTGCCGCATCACCTTTTTGGTTGCGCCGGCGCGTGGTGGAGAAATTATTACAAGCGCAAGACTATTTACAAACACTTCAACCGGGCTGGCGCTTGCAAATCTACGATGGCTACCGGCCTAACCGGGTGCAGGCGTTTATGGTGGACTATACCTACGCGCAATTGGCCCGCCAGTATCCCGACCAGCCCGCCGCCAAGTTATGGGCGCAGGTGTACCAGGTATGGGCCGTGCCTAGCGAGGACCCGTTGACGCCACCCCCCCATAGCACTGGTGCCGCTGTGGATGTGACGTTGCTTGATGGGCAGGGCCAGCCGGTGGCGATGGGGTCACCCATTGATGAACTGTCGCCCCGTTCGCACCCGGATTACTACCCGCCGGACAGTCTGTACGGGCGCCACCGCCGGTTGTTGCAGCAGGTGATGATGCAGGCGGGGTTTGTGCGACATCCCGAGGAGTGGTGGCACTTTTCCTGGGGCGACCAACTGTGGGCCTGGTTGAGCAGCGTTGGCATGGCTTGCTACGGGCGTGTCGATGAAGAAATTGCATCCTGGAACACCATTTAGGGGAACCGCTATGATTAACTGAAGATTAAGTTTCGGTAAGCAAGCGACAACACGATGGATCAAGCCCCGACGTTGGTCATTGGTGGTGCAGAGGACAAGGTAAATCAATTGGAAATTCTCCAAACGTTCTGGAAACGAGCAGGGGGATACCACGCACGGATTGGAATTATCCCTTCAGCTTCGGGGGAACCGGCGGTCATCGGTAGTTTGTACCAGCGCTTGTTTGAAAACATGGGGTCTCGCTGGGTGCAGGTGCTGGATGTGCGGGAGCGGGAACAGAGCGAAGACCCCCGCTGGCATGAACGCTTGCAGGATTTCACGGGCATTTTCTTGACCGGGGGCGACCAGTTGCGCTTGGCGACGCTGCTGGCGGATTCGGCATTGCTAGAGGCGTTACATTATTATCGGGAGCGGGGGCGTTTAACGCTGGCAGGTACCAGTGCAGGAGCAGCGGCCATGGGTTACCACATGATTGCCGGTGGCGGCAACGGCGAATCGCCCCATCCGGCGCTGGTCAACATGGCCAACGGACTGGGCTTTTTACCGGACGTGATCGTGGACCAGCATTTCCACAACCGCAATCGGGTGGCACGACTGTTCAGTGCGGTCGTGATGCACCCCGAATGTCTAGGCGTGGGTGTGGACGAGGACACGTGCGCTCTGTTTGAACCGTCGGGTGAATTGCTGGTGGTCGGAC
Organism: Gloeomargarita sp. SKYG116; assembly: GCA_025056115.1. Taxonomy (GTDB): domain Bacteria; phylum Cyanobacteriota; class Cyanobacteriia; order Gloeomargaritales; family Gloeomargaritaceae; genus Gloeomargarita. The sequence continues at coordinate 40,438 of JANWVM010000014.1, read as the reverse complement.
GTGGAACGGTGATGATTCTGGATGCGGGCGAGGCGTCGTCGTTTTGTGAACCCTATCCCCACAGCCGGACACCGGTGAGCATTCACAACCTGCGGGTGCATCTGTTGCGGCGGGGTGACCGGTTTGACTACCAGCGGCGCAAGGTGTTACCCCCCGTTTACCAGCACTGTCCCGTGTGAGGAAAGAGCCGTGGACATCCTGCGCATCCTGACGTTGAACGGCCCTAACTACTGGAGCATTGAACGCACCCAACTCATCGTGTTGCGGTTGGACCTGGGCCGGTGGGCGGAGGTGCGCACGACGGACATTCCCGGGTTTTATGAGCGGTTGACGCGCTTGCTCCCTGGGCTGGCGGAACACTACTGCGTGGCCCATCGCTGGGGTGGTTTTTTGCAAGAGGTGCAGCACGGCACATCCTTAGCCCACGTGGTGGAACATACGGCCCTGGAGCTGCAGTACATTGCCGGGATGAATGTGAGCTTTAGTCGCACCCGCTGGACGAGCACGCCGGGGGTAGCCCAGGTGGTGTTTGAGTACGAACAACCGGAGGCGGGACGGGTTGCGGGTCGAGCAGCGGTGCGGATTGTGCATACCCTGGCCCAAGAGCAGGACTACCCCCTAGAAGAGCTGATTGAAGATGTGGGGGAACTGCGACAAATCCGGGCGGAAGCAGCGCTGGGACCGAGTACCGAAGCGATTGTGCGGGAGTGTGAAGCGCGAGGGATTCCCTGGCAAGAGCGGGCGCGGGGGATTATTCAATTCGGTTACGGCTGCTACCAGCGGCGGATTCAGGCCACCCAGACGGACTGCACCAGCATTCTCGGGGTGGAGCTGGCCGGTGACAAAGAGGGCACCAAGCAAATGCTCCAGGAAGCGGGGATTCCCGTGCCCAAGGGAACCGTGATCCGGCGCGAGCGGGAGCTGGCGGATGCCATTCACGAAGTCGGTGGGTATCCGGTGGTGCTCAAACCCTTAGACGGCAATCACGGGCGGGGGATCACCCTGGACATTCGCACCTTTGAGGAGGCGCTGGCGGCCTACGACCTGGCCATGGCGGAGTCGCGGGCGGGACGGGTGATCGTCGAGCGCTTTCACCAGGGCCACGACCATCGCATCTTGGTGATTAACGGCCAGGTGGTGGCGGTAGCGCAACGGGTGCCGGCCCACGTGGTCGGAGACGGGGTGCATACCATTCGTGAGTTGGTGGCTCAGGTCAATCGCGACCCGCGGCGGGGAGAAGGCCATGACAATGTCTTAACGCGCATCAACTGGGATGAGACCACTGAGCAAATTCTGGCCCAGCAGGGATACCACGCCCAGACGGTATTAGCGCCGGGGGAAATCGCCTATTTGAAACGCACGGCCAATCTCAGCACCGGGGGTACGGCGGTGGACCGGACGGATGACATTCACCCGGAAAATGCCTGGCTGGCGGTGCGGGCGGCGGCAGCAGTCGGACTCGATATCGCCGGGATTGACGTGGTGACGACCGACATTACCCGGCCCCTGCGCCAGACAGACGGAGTGGTGGTAGAAGTCAACGCCGCGCCGGGGTTTCGGATGCACTACCGCCCGAGCGAAGGACTCGCCCGCAATGTGGCGGCGCCAGTGGTGGATGCGCTCTTTCCGCCGGGGCGTCCCTGTCGCATTCCCATCATTGCCATCACCGGTACCAACGGCAAAACGACCACGACGCGCCTGACGGCTCACTTGTTCAAGCAGACGGGAAAGGTCGTGGGATTTACCACCACCGATGGGACGTATGTGGGGGATTACCTGGTGGAGCCAGGGGACAACACGGGACCCCAGAGCGCTCGCTTGATTCTCAACGACCCGCTGGTGGAGATTGCGGTGCTGGAGTGCGCGCGGGGCGGGATTTTGCGCTCAGGCCTAGCGTTTCGCGAGTGCGATGTCGGCGTGGTGTTGAACGTGGCGGCGGACCACCTGGGGAGCTACGACATTGACACCCTGGACGACATGGCCAAGGTCAAAAGCGTGGTGGCGGAGGTGGTGCGCCCGGGCGGTGTAGCGGTATTGAACGCCGAGGACGAGCGGGTGGCGGCGATGGCCGAGCGGGTCAAGGGTCGAGTGGCCTACTTTTCGCTCCAGGCGGACCATCCCCGCATTCAAGCCCACCGGCGACGGGGAGGTTTGGCGGCGGTCTATGACCAGGGCGAGTTGTGGCTTTACCAGGGGGAATGGACGCTGCGGATTCTGCGGGCGGCGGATGTGCCCTTGACCTTGGGTGGGCGGGTGCCGTTTATGATTGCCAATGTGCTGGCGGCGGTGTTGGCGGCCTATGCCCAGGGGGTGACGTTAGCGCAAATTCGCCAGGGCTTGCGGACATTCAGCGCTTCCACGAGCCAGACGCCGGGGCGGATGAACTTGATGCCGGTGGGGTCGTTTCACGCTTTGGTGGACTATGCCCACAACCCCCATGGATACGCCGCAGTGGCGGATTTTGTGCGGTCGTGGCAAGAGGGACTGCGCATTGGCGTCATTGGTGGGCCAGGCGACCGGCGGGATGAGGACTTGATGCAGTTGGGGGAAATTGCCGGGCGGGTGTTTGATTGGGTGATTATTAAGGAAGACGACGACTTGCGGGGTCGGGCGCCGGGGGAAGTTGCCGAATTGATCCGCCGGGGGTTAATGCAAGCCGGGACCACCTGTCGCTGGGAAATTATCCTGGATGAAACCACCGCCATTCGCACCGCCTTGGGCAAAGCCACGCCCGGGAGTTTGGTAGTGGTATTTCCAGAGAAAGTGAAGCGGGCGATAGAATTGATTCAACAAAATGGGTTGCCCGCCCCGTCATGAATGCCCCCCGTTTGTTGCTGGTGGATGGCCATTCCCTGGCGTTTCGGTCGTATTATGCGTTTGCCAAGGGACGGGAAGGGGGGTTGCGCACCACCACGGGCATTCCCACCAGCGTCACCTACGGGTTTTTGAAGGCGCTGTTAGAAGTCTTGAACCGGCAATCCTTTACCCATCTAGCGGTGGCGTTTGATTTGGGGACGCCCACGTTTCGTCATGTCGCCGATGCCCGCTACAAGGAAGGCCGCGCTGAAACCCCGGACGATTTTCATCCCGACGTGGAAAATCTCCAGCGCTTGTTGCGGGCCTTGCAGATTCCAGTGGTGATGGCGCCTGGGTACGAAGCCGATGACGTGCTAGGCACGCTCGCCAAACGGGCTGAACAGGACGGGTTTGAAGTGAAAATTCTGTCCGGCGACCAGGATTTATTCCAGTTGGTCAACGACCGGATTCATGTGTTGCATTTATCCCAGCAAAACGGCCCGCCGATTGAATACGACCCTGACCGCGTGGTGGAAAAGTTAGGGATTCAACCAGCGCAAGTGATTGATTACAAAGCCCTGTGTGGCGATAGTTCCGACAACATTCCCGGTGTGCGAGGCATTGGGGCGAAAACAGCAGTGAGTTTATTACAGAAATATCGCGATTTAGATGATTTGTATGCCCATTTGGACGAACTTCCCAAAGCCCAGCAGCAAAAACTGATAGAGGGCAAAGATGCAGCCTATCATTCACGTTTTATGGCGACAATTCACCAGGACGTCCCCCTAGATATTACCTGGGAAGACTGTCAACTGGTGGGGTTTGATATTTTAGAGGTGATGCCCTTGCTGGAGGAGCTGGAAATGCAATCGTTTCAGCGGCAAATTGACCAACTCTACCGGCAACTGGGGGGCACTCAACAAGAAGAATTGGACTTTTTTTCGGCGGAAGAAACAGCTCAACACCAACACCAGCCCTGGACGCCCCCCTTTGAGGTGCAAATTATTCGGAGTGAAACCGAGTTAAAAAACTTGGTTCAGACGCTCCACCAATGCACCCAAACGCCTGTCGCCTGGGACACCGAAACCACCGCCCTAGACCCCCGTGATGCGGAACTGGTGGGGATTGGCTGTTGCTGGGCGGAGAACCAAGTGGCCTATATTCCGGTTGGGCATCATCAGGGGGAACAGCTCGACAAAACTCTGGTCTTACACCATCTCAAACCCATTCTTGAAAGTGAAGTCCATCCCAAGGTTTTTCAAAATACCAAATTTGACCGTAATGTCTTGCGAGTCCAGGGGATTGAATTGCGGGGGGTGGTGTTCGACACGCTGCTGGCTAGCTACGTTCTCGACCCTGAAGGCAACCACAAACTCGCCGATTTGGGAGCCAAATATCTAGGTTTATATGCCCAGTCCTATCAAGATGTGGTGGCCAAAAACCAGACGATGGCCGATTTACCCATCAGTACCGTGGCCAACTATTGCGGCATGGATGTGTATCTCACCTTTCGACTGGCGCCCATTCTTGAACAAGAGCTAAAACAAATTCCCAGTTTGTATCGTGTGTTTCGAGAAATTGAATTGCCGTTGGAACCGGTGCTTGCAGCGATGGAATATCAGGGGATTGCCCTGGATTTACAGGTTTTGCAACAGCTTTCCCAGGAGTTCGACCGGCAATTGCAAGCGGTTGAAAAACGGGCGCATGAGCTGGTGGGTCAAGAATTTAACTTGAACTCTCCCAAACAGTTAAGCACGCTCTTGTTCGAGACCCTGGGACTGAACAAGAAAAAAGCGAAGAAAACCCAGGCCGGTTATGCCACTGATGCGGCGACGCTGGAAAAATTGCGCGATGAACATCCAGTGATTGATTGCATCCTGGAGCACCGGACGCTCGCGAAATTGAAATCCACTTACGTGGATGCGCTCGCCCAACTCTGTCGCCAAGATACGGGCCGGGTCCACACCGATTTCAACCAAACCATCACAGCAACGGGACGGTTATCGTCGTCAAACCCCAACCTGCAAAATATTCCGGTGCGCACAGAAATTGGCCGTCAAATTCGCCGCGCCTTTATTCCCCAACCGGGTTGGCTGCTCGTCAGCGCTGACTACTCCCAAATTGAATTGCGTATCTTGGCCCATCTGAGTCAGGAGCCGGTGTTGATTGCCGCCTTTCAACGAGGTGAGGACATTCACCGCTTGACCGCGCAATTGCTCCTAGAAAAAGACGAGATTACCCCTGAAGACCGGCGCCTGGCCAAAATCATTAACTATGGCATCGTTTATGGCATGGGACCTCAGCGCTTCATGCGGGAAGCGGGCGTTTCCTTCGCCGAAGCCAAAGAATTTATTGAACGGTTTAACCAGCGCTATCCGGCTGTCTTTGATTACTTACGCAATACGGAAAAACAAGCGATTACCCAGGGCTATGTAGAAACCATTACCGGACGACGGCGCTACTTTCGATTTACCAGCCCCCTGCTGCAACAGTTGCGGGGAAAAACGCTCACCGAAAGCGACTGGGCGATGGTGCAAAAACGTATCAATGCTGTTGATGCCGGTTTATTGCGAGCGGCTGCCAACGCTCCCATTCAAGGCTCTAGCGCCGACATTATCAAAATTGCCATGATTCGCATCCATGAATTGCTGCAACATTACCAAGCGCATTTACTGTTACAAGTCCACGACGAATTAGTATTTGAAATGCCCCCAGACGAATGGCTTCAACTCCAATCCCAAATCCGAGACATCATGGCGCAAGCTATGCCTTTATCGGTGCCCCTAGAAGTGGACATCCACGCGGGCCGAAATTGGCAGGAAGCGAAGTAGTTACCGCCAAATTTTCCTTGTCGTCTCTTGGGTCGCCGGGCGTAGCCCCGTTGTGGGTTTTCTTCCATCATCTTTCTGAACAAACTAAAGCAGCCTAGCGCCACCAGTAAAATTTTGATAAAAATCTTTAGACAATTTTACTTTTGCTGGTTCTCAGGTGTGGCCGTATAGGGCTTAGGGTTGGTCGTCCTTTATGTATGGCGCAGGGCGCGGCCCCATTCCTGGTTTATTCCTCTGACCTGTTCAACTGGCTTATAAGTGCTACGCAGTGGTGTTAAGACATCTATAGGGGGTCACAAGGGCGCCCACCCCTAGTTGTAGTCCTCTAGCTCTCCTCTCCTCCAGGGACAAGGGTTGGGGGTGAAAGTGACAACACTTCTAAATTAAACTTTGCATAGTTTTGGGGTCAGTCTCTGTCAAGGTTTTTGTAAAAAATTGCAGAATTAGTTGCAACAAAATGAAACGGATTTTGGTGCAGCCATAGGTCATAATGCTGATGGCAACCTGTAATCCATCGTGATGTAGGAGTTGGACATGAGTCTGAGCCATTTTCAAGAAGATTTTATGGGGATTGACCGGTTCTTCCAAGAGGCGGTGTACCACGATGAAACGGACTTGAACGCAGCCTCGACGGTGGAAGTGGAAATGTACGAGCACGAGTGCATGTATCCCACGTTTGCAGAGATTGCCCGGCAGGCGGGTCATCCCGAAATTGGGGCGATGTTCGATGCGATTGCCCGTGAGGAGGGGGAGCATGCGCAACTGGTGCGGCAGTTGTACCAGCAACTGGAGGTGAAGGATTCGCCCCAGACCCAGGAAGCCAAACGGTTAGTAGCCCAAATTCAAGCCCAGATGGAAGTGGTGGCGAAAGACCCGCGGGGGTTGCGGCGGGCATTGGAAACGGCGCTGGAAGTGGAAACTATCGAGAGCGAAAAGACCTATCCAGCGTTTGCGCAATTGGCTCGCCAGCAAGGCAAAGAAGAAGTCGCGCGGGTGTTTGAAGAGATTGTTCGCTCCGAAACGCGGCACGCGACTTGGGTACGGCGGGCGCTGGAGTCGTTGCCAGCCCATGTCTAGTCCTGGGTCAACGGACGTCTGATTGCCTCACTGGCCCCTGGGGAACACCTGGGGGTTTTTTCTCCTAATAGCTGGGTTATGTATGCTTGTCATCCCTTGGGTTACAGGGCGTAGCCTCGCGGGGTTCTTTCTCTGACAAGGTGGTTTAGCGGCAGCGCGTCATTGTCCCGGTCTTTGCTCCCGATAAACGACAGTGGCTTGGCTACGGAGCGATTAAGTAAAGCGGGTTAGTTCAACGCGGTAACGGTCTTTTTTGGTAAGGCTGATGTCACCAATCACGAGTCGGCCCTTGCCACGCATCGCTACCACGTCGCCGGTTTTGAGCAAGTGGCTAGGTTGGGTCACAGTTTGCCAGTTCACCCGCACCTCGCCTTGCTTGATCCACTCCACCATCTTGGCGCGGGATAGCCCAAACCCTGCCGACGCGAGGGCATCTAAACGCAGGGACGCTTCTACGGTAGTCAATTGTTTGGTACGGGGTTCCGGCGCTTTCAGTTCTGACCAGTCCAGGCGACTGACTGTGACGGGTACGGAGCGCACGCGGGTGAGGTGAGTGCAGAGAAAGTCAGCCATCTCCGGGACGACAATCACCTGGGCGCCGCGTTCCCCTAGCACGAGAATGTCGCCAATTTTATCTCGCACGATGCCCGTTCCCAAAATTGCCCCCAGAAAATCCCGGTGGCTGGCTGGGTCAAACAGGAAATTGCCCTGGATGCCAAGCAGCGCTAGGGGAATATCTGCGGTCGAGAGAGGAAGGTCCACCGGCGCTACGGCGACCCTGACCCGTTCGGCTTGCGGGTAACCGCCCCAGGCCACCCAATGCACGGTACTGAGCCGCTGGCAGTAGGTTGCCACGACCTGTAATTCTGGCGGGCCAACCATGTCACTGACAATGACCTGCCAGGTGCGTTCGGCGCGGTCTATCCAATCTTCCAGACGAGCTTGGAGGTCGGGAGCAGCCATCTCTACTCGGTTGGGGCCGTGTAGGTCACCACACCATTGGGCATGATAGTTCCCTTGAAAACCGTGTCTTGGAGATAGGTCCCTTGCATCCGGGCGTGGTTGAGGCTGGCTTCAGACAAATCGGCTCGTTCCAAGTTGGTGCGCAGTAAGTCGCTCCAGGTCAAGTCAGCAGCCGTGAGATTCGCTTGCGATAGATTGGCATCGGCGAGAAAGGCACCGCTGAGATTGGCGCGGGAAAGGTCAGCCTGTTCTAGATTGGCTTCGGTGAAGTTGGCTTGCGATAAATCAGCCCGGCTCAAATCAACTCGGCTGAGGTTGGCACCGGCAAAATTGGCGCCTGCGGCCATGACGCGACTCAGGGTAGCTTCGGTCATTTGGGCCAAACGGGCATCGGCGCGTTGGAGATTGGTGGCGCTGCGGGGTTCGCTATTTAGGATCGCTCGGCTGAGATTGGCCCGCACCAACCGGGCTTCAGCCAGATTAGCGCCCCGTAAATTCGCCTGGGATAAATCGGCTTCGGTTAGGTCACAGCCTCGCAAGTTCGCCTGGGACAAGTCCGCACCCCGAAAACATACCTCTCGCAGATTCATCCCGCTGAGGTCCACGCCGCTCAAATGGGCTTGGCTAAAATTCCGTTCCCCTTGCTGGAGTCGCTGGCGTATCTCTGCCCCGGCCACAGCCGTCGTCTCCGGTTGCAGGCGCTGCGGCGGGATGGTTTGGGGACGGAGGGTACCTATCTGTTCTCGTACCCGTTGCCCGAGTTGGGACTGTCGCTGGAGGGTTTCCCGCAACCGAGCTAAGCGTTCCTGTACAGATTCACCCCGCATGGCCGGCGTGACCGTCAACGTTTCTGCCCAGCGGGGAATCTCCTCGCCCTGCACCCGGCCAAAGACGAGCAAGGAACGAATATCCATCCCGCTCAACCGCGGCAGCCCTTCCCGCAAGCAGGTCATGGTTTGGGTCACAGGCGGCACGGTTCTGCCATCCACCAGCACCCGCAGTTGACCGTCTTCTAGGACGCCTTTACCTGTGCAGTCCACTGGCGCCAAGGTCGCTTGTAACCAATCCGTCAAAGCTGGGGTCGTCATCACCACAAGCTCTAGCATAGGTCTGATTTGGGTTAGGGTACGCTCTTAAACCTAACGCATCGGTCAAGACCGTCCCAATGAGCCAAATCACTCTCCCTCGGCAATGGGATCACCCGGCCAAATAGTATCACGATTTCAGTTCACTGCCGCATCCATCACCACGCCGTGGGGTAAGGTGGCGCCCGTTAAGTTCACATCGGTTAAAATCGCCCGTTGCCAATCTGCTTCCAGCAGGTACGCCTCCCGTAAATTCGCCCCTTGGAGCACCGCCCCATTCAAGCTCGCCCCTTTCAAATTCGCGCCTTCCAGATTCGCTGCCCGCAGAATCGCCCGCGATAAGTCCACTTCTCGCAAACTCGCCCCCGCCAGATTGGCCTCCCGCAAAATCGCCCGGCACAAATCTCCCTGCCAAAAATTCGCCGCCCGTGCGTCTAACCGGTACAAGTACGCGCCGCTTAAATCCACATTGGTCAAGTCGGCCTGGAGCAACAACGCCCCGCTCAAATCCGCGCGACTAAGGTTGGCCCCGCTGAGGTCGGCTCGCGTCAGGTCTGCCCCTGCTAACACAGCCCCTACCAATTTCGCCTGAGCCAAATTCGCCTCCACCAACTGGCAGTCGCTTAAATCCGCCTCCCGCAAGACCGCTTGTTTGAGCTTCGCCTGGGACAAATTGGCCCCCGCCAAGTACGCTCCGGTCAACCGCGCTCCGCTCAAATCGGCCCCTGCTAGATTGGCTTCACTCAAATTCACCCCGTTCAACCCCGCCCGGTATAAATCTACCCCTTGCAAATCCAGACCGCCAAATTCTCGCTCTCCGGCTTGATAGCGTTCCAACAGTTCCTCGGCGTTCATTGCTCAACAACTCCGACAGGCAGTTTCAGCATACCACGCCAACAAACTGGTAAACAGCCCTAGCCCGTCGGTATTCCCCAAATCAGCGTCGCTGGCGCGTTCTGGATGGGGCATCATTCCCAGGACATTCCCCCGGCGATTGCAAATACCCGCGATGTCGCCAACTGACCCATTGGGATTGGGGGGCAGATAGCGGAAGACCACTTGACCAGACTGTTCCAATTCCTGGACTACCTGCGGTTCCGCGTAATAACACCCTTCCCCGTGCGCAATCGGTAGCGTCAGTACCTGCCCGCGTTGGTAACGGCACGTCCAGGGCAAATCCACTCGTTCAACCCGCACCGGCACCCGGTCACAAATAAACTGCAAATCCTGGTTGCGCATCAAAGTCCCTGGCAGCAAACCCACCTCTGTCAGAATCTGAAACCCGTTGCACACCCCCAGCACCCACTTACCGGCCTTTGCGTGTCGTACAACCGCCTGCATCACGGGCGAAAACCGCGCCAGTGCGCCACAACGCAGGTAATCCCCATAACTAAACCCCCCCGGCAGTATGACCAAATCCACCTCGCCAAGGTCGGTTTCCTCATGCCAGATAAACCGCGTCGGTTGACCGAGCAAATGGTGAGTGACCCAAGCCATATCCCGGTCACAGTTGGACCCCGGAAACACCACAATCCCGCACTTCACGCTTTGGCCTCCACCGTGAACCGGTAAGTCTCGATGACGGGATTGGTCAAAACCTCGCGACAGATGCGTTCCACCTGGGCTTGCGCTTGAGCCAAATCAGGGGCCAGGAGGGTGAGTTGAATAAACTTGCCAATGCGCACCTGCTGTACACCGTCATAATGCTGTTGTTGGAGTGCTTTGGTCACGGCTGTGCCTGCTGGGTCAAGTACGGACGGCTTGAGCATAATTTGAATTTCAGCCTGGTAAGTGGTCATCGGTCTCCAAAAACCTCCGCTTCCCGACCGACCCACCATTCTCCTAAATTCATCAAATCCTGGTGAATGTCTTGCAAACGCTGGATGTAAACCTCTGGCGGTAGATGAGGGCGTTCCTCCTGGAGTTTGAGTAGGCGCAATTGCGTCAACAACCAGGGCTGATTGGTGCGACCTGTGGCCTCCATGTACTGTGCCAGCGCTTCCGGGGTCATGGGGTGACGATTCACAACCACCAGTAATGTATTGTACTGGTTATGGAGCTGGTGAACTCTGTCGCCATGTCCTCCCTTGGGTCGCAGAATCCAGTCCCACGGTTGGTTTGCCGTGCTTTGGGGCTGCCCAGAACGGCTAAAAAATATCTGCTGGGTCGGCTGCTTGTAACCGGCGTACCGCAATAGCCCCGGCGACAAAACACATCACCACTGTCAGTACCAGCACCGTCGCAGCGCGATTTAGGGTCATGACGATAGGCAAGCGAGTCGCGACTCGGGTGAGCCAGTACAGTCCCTCCGACACCAAAAAACCGGGAATAAAACCCAAGACCGCTAAAATCATGGCCTCCTGAAACACCACCAGCAACAAGTAGCGGTCGGTGTAACCCATCGCTTTCAAGGTGGCGTATTCGGCTAGGTGATCCGATACATCGGTATAGAGAATTTGATAGACGACGACAATCCCCACCACAAAGCCCATCGCCGTCCCCACCCCAAAAATGAAACCAATCGCCGTGCCCGTCGCCCAGTAATGCCGTTCCAATTCGGCAAATTCATCATGCGTCAAGATACAAACGTCATTGGCAAATTGGGGGGAAGGCTTGGCTCCCTGGCACAGGAATTGCCCTGGCATTTTGAGTTGGGTATTGAGCAGTTCTCGCAACTTCGCCCGCACCTGTTCCACATCGCTGCCGGGTTTGAGGCGAATCAACCCCACATCAATTTGCGACGCCTGCCGCCCCGGAAACATACGCAGGAAATTCAAATCGCTGGTGATCACATTCCCATCTGCTGAAAAAGAAGCGCCCAATTCAAATAACCCGCCTACCGTCACCCGCCGCCGATTGACCTCCGCCTGCACGGGACGCCCGGCCTCAAATTCGTTCACGATAAATTCGGTGCCAAATTCCTCTCGCGAAATCCGGTCAAACAACACCACATCTGGTTTACGAATCTGCGCTAGATTGGCTTCCACCTCCGGGAAATCCAAGACCGATACCGCCGGGTCAAAGCCCAGCACCAAGATAGAACGAGTACAACTGGTGGCCTGCGGCGTCGGCGGACAAACCGGGCTTTTCCAGGGCATCAAATCCACGTACAGGGGAGCGACACTCTCCACTTCCGGCAAGCTCAGGGCCTGATACAACCGCCGCCGGGGAAACCGCTGCATGGCAAAAAATGCTTGGGATTGCGGATTGACCAGCACCAGATCGGCCCGCAATCGCCGATGCACCAGCACTGCCGCCTCAAACAACGCATCCTGAAAGCCCAACTGCACAAACATCAACACGTCGGCGAAGGTAATCCCCGCCAGCGCCACCAGCAACCGGATGCGCTCTCGTGATAACTGTAACCAGGCTAAGGGAATCCCCATCGCTACAACTCAATCCGGACGTTGACCACCATATTGGTCAGTCGTTGCACGTGTGGCGTTGCTGCCGGGTCCAGGGCAATTTTCACCTCCACCACCCGCGCGTCCACATCCGCCACTGGGTCAGTGTTCAACACATCTTTCTTGGCGACTTTCCAGCCCACCTCAACCACTGTGCCGCGGACTGGCGCCGGTAAAGCTGCTGCCGTAATCACCGCCCGTTGCCCGACCCGCACCCGGGGCACATCCGTCTCGTACACTTCTGCGACAACCAACATGCGGTCAGTGCGCCCCAAGTCCAGAATTCCCGCATTGCCAATGGTTTCGCCGACCCGCGCGTGGATTTTCAACACCCGTCCTGGAACCGGCGCTCGAATCAGACTCAAATCCAGTTCCACTTGGGCCAAGGCCAGCCGTTGTCGGGCTTCTGCGAGTTGGGCTTTCGCTAACTGCACATCCACAGGACGCACTTCCTGGACGCTGTTGAGCACGGCTTTGGCCTGCTGCAACTGCTTCTGCAACGTCTCCACGCGCAGGCGAAACCGGTCCAAGTCGGCTGCGGCAATTGCCCCCTCCTGAAAAAGCTGCTGGTTCCGCCGCAAGTCGGTTTGCGCCAGTTGTAATTCCGCCTCTAACCGGGCAATTTCGGCTCGCTGGGCCTGAATATCCCCTGTTTTGGCCCCCGCCAGTACCTGCTGCAACCGCGCCTGGGCAATGGCTACTTGACTGGCCGCTAGTTGCACCTCCACCTGGCGCTTGCGGGTCGTGTCCAGTGTTGCCAATACCTGCCCTGCTTGTACAACCTCCCCCTCCTTGACCCGCAACTCCGCTAACCGCGCTCCCTCAATCGAACTTGGCGCTGACAACGTAATGACATCTCCCTCGGGCTGGATTCGCCCTAGCGCTGCCACCATCGGACGCGATGCTGGTGTCATTGCTGGCCTTGGTTCCGATGCTGGTTGGCTCATAACCTGCAAATACACCCAGCGCCCCAGCACCACCAAACCAGCGGCTAATCCAGTTCCCAGTATCCACCATGACCATCTGCCCTTCACCGTCGCAACCTTGCCTTGAAACCTGTCCAGCATGGTCGAGGGCCACTCATCGTCTTATCAAATCTTAATAAATTTCTTGTGTCATGCCAGTGGTAACACCCCCCTCAGAGAACTCTAGCATTCCCCATGCGCAGCGGTTCTCGTGTGGGACATCAGGTCCGCAATCTGGACAGCATATTAGTAAAAATACGGTTTTTTGGTTTTTTTCTAGGAAAATACTGAGGATTTATCAAGGAATATTCGGCTGCCAAAAGATTTACTCATGATGTGTGTTTCGGTTTGTAAATTCATCTTTACGGAAGCCAAATTTTTACAAAATTTTGGGGCCTTTCCGTAGGATTACGGTGGGGGATAAAGGAACGATATTTTAGAGTGAAATAGCTCCTACATGAGGGGTTTACTACTAGTTTTTCCAAGCTTTCCTACAGTGGAGGCCATAATGAATATTCAAGGACGATTAGCCGATTTTTCTTTGGCTGAGTTACTGCGTCTTTTGGGAGAAGGACAGCAAACAGGTCTATTACAGTTGGACGATATACAGTTGGGGTTTATTAAAGGGCAAATTGTCGGTGCTTCCCTGCGCGTTTGGGACTGGCACCAGAGTTTAGTGGTTCAGGGGTGGCTGCGGCCAGAAACTCTGGAGCGGTTGCGTTATTTGTACTGCCGACAAGCCATCCAGCAGCCTTTCGGCCAATGGTTAGTCACCCAGGGGGTGCTGAATGACCAACAGAGCCGCTGGTTGTTTACGCAGCAAGTAGTACGTCCTATCTGCCGCCTGTTTGCGTTGCCCGATGCGTCTTTTAGTTTTCAGCCTCAGAAGCACCTACCCCGTCTGGTTCTTACTGGCCTGCAAGCCGAACCCCTAGCAGTTGTCTTGGCCGGTCTGCGGGCACTGCGGGATTGGCGACATCTCCTTGATAAACTGCCCGATCCCACCTCTGGTCTCATCAGTGCTAGTGGACGTCCTCGCTATCATCTAAATCGACAAGAATGGCAACTGTGGGAATATAGCAATGGCCAGATGAGCCTGGCAGAAATCGCTCAGAAATGGGGGGTACCTGTATTGACAGTACAAAAATTGGCTTTTCGTTTACTAACAGTAGGTATTGTTGCAGAGTTGCCCCATGCCCATTTAACACCATTAGCAGCGCCAGTATCTACTCCAAATGAAGGATTTTTCCAGCAGTTATTGACCTTTCTGCAACGAAATTTGTCTTGAAATTATTGTCACAAGAATTGGCAAAAAGTTTCGCATGATCTCTAGCTAAAGATACCGATTGGACTTATTTGTATGATGCGATTTTTTGAGTTGGCTACCTGCAATGGGTTATGCGGGTGAGACTATAAAAAAATATCCCAGCAAGGAGGCCAAACACGTATGGCGGTTATGCGGATAGTGGTAACGGGTCCCATTGGGTCAGGGAAAAGTACATTTGTACGCACAGTGAGTGAAATTCAGCCAGTGGATACGGATCGGTATGCAACCGATGAAACAGCTTTGATCAAGCCCAAAACCACAGTGGCATTGGATTTCGGTCGCATCACATTTGGTCAGCAAATGAGCTTGCATGTGTATGGAACACCTGGTCAAGAACGATTTGATTTTATGTGGGACATTTTGATTCGTTATGCTCATGCCTATATTTTGCTCATACCTGGTCACCAGCCCAGCGCTTTTCGCAAAGCACGGCGAATTTTGACCTTTATGGAACAGCGGGTAAAATTGCCCTATCTCGTAGGTGTGACCCATCTGGATCTTTCCGAAGCCTGGCCCTTAAGCTATGTGGCTTTGGCAGCAGGTGTTCATCCCGCATTAACCCTAGAGGTGAATGCCACCCGAAAAGAATCAGTTGTTGCAGCGTTAGCAGCATTAGTACAGCGTTGTTATACCCAACAAGCAGCATCAACTGTTTAGGAGGTTGTATCCTATGCGAGGATAACTGTTCAGAATCTCTCGACCCAATTTCTACATTTGGTGGATAAGTCCTCTAATATTCCCATAATTAGCTGGGGAAGAAGTGGGTATTTCTGTATAATAGATTGCCCAATTTAAAATAAATAAATCCTAAAGAAACGGCACCATTTAATCATGGAGTATCCATAATAAAAAGTACCAGCAAAATGTAGGTTTTGGAGTGCAGAAGCTATGTCTATCAATGTAGCGAAATTGACAGCAGCGTTACAGCAGTTCGTTGGTTCAGTGGCCAATGTACAAGCAGCAGCAGTCGTATCTCCTGATGGATTGGCCTTGGCCTCTTGTTTGATGCCAGGGATGGACGAAGAACGGGTGTCGGCGATGGCAGCGGCGCTCCTGTCGCTAAGTGAACGGATTGGCCGCGAATTGAACCGGGGGAGTATTGAGCGGGTTTGGGTCGAGGGGGCCCAGGGCTATAGCATTATCACCAATTGCACTGAAGAGGCAGTGCTGTTGGTGCTAGCAGACCGGCAGGCCAAGCTAGGGGTTGTCAATTTGGAAATTAAAAACGTAGTCAGTCAGCTGCAAGAATTTCTCACCGGCAGTAGCAACACTTTAGCGATGTCCTCGTAGGCTTACTGATGTTTGAGGAGAATAACTTATGACGACACCAACATTAACACGTTATGTGTGGGATGACCGGATTAAAGTGGGCCTGCCACTCATTGATAGTCAACATCGGGAGTTGATTGAGGCCATCAATGATTTGGCGGATGCGATTGAAAGCCATCAAGGTGCCGTTGCGGTGAAAAAACTCATCGCCTTTCTCAAGGGCTACGCAGAATGGCACTTTGGTCAAGAGGAAAGCTGCGCCTTCCGGCACCAATGCCCCTTGGCAGAAACTAACCAAAAAGCCCATGCCCGTTTCCTGGCAATGCTCAACGAATGGCATCGGGAATATACTGAAAGCGGCGGCAGTGAAGAACAAGCTCGCCGGATTCACGCGGCCCTGGGTGATTGGTTGGTCGATCACATCTACAAAATTGACACTATGTTGGCCCAGGAGATTCGCCAAGCCCAGTCCTCTCAATCGTAGGGCAGAATCACACGTAGGCAGCGGTCAACCTTGAAGCATCAAGGCTTCCAGTTGCTGCCCATGTCAAACATTCTGTGCTTAGCTATAGTGGAGGGCTTACCTTTTGGGCATAAAAAACCACCGGAGTTAACTAACCCCAGTGGTTCTTTGTGAGCAGAACTGTGTTAGATTTTGGCGGGCTTGTGCACGATGAAACTAATCATCTGGCACTGTTTGATGTTATCGAAGGCTACCACTCGGATATACGCATCGGGGTATTCATAGCGGCAGGCCTGAACTTCGTTCAATACTTCTTGGGCTGTGGTGGCAGTAAACAGCGGCAACTTCCACAGGGTCCAGAAATGGTCTCCTGGGTCAGACGTTTCGTTGAATTCGACCGCCGGAATATAGCCCTTGTCCAAGATGTATTGAATTTGCTTGGCAATTTGGGCATCGGTCAGAGGCGGCAAGTAAGAGAGGGTTTCGTACCGCCGTTGTTTGGGTAGGGTTTTCATGGTCTCAGTCTCCTTCGTCAACGACATTTACAACTCAAGATTCGAGTTCGGGCCAGTTGGCAGCAGAGTCAGGCGCTATCTGGGTGATGCGTTCCAGGTGCTGTTTGCGCTGTTGCATGTTGGCCTGGCGAATGCTGGTGCGCACCATTTCTGGCAAGCTATCCAGGATGGTGTCTGCCAGGTGCTCCCGCACTGTCATCACCCGAAAGGCCAGCTCCTGCCGTTCCCGCAGTAACTCTTGCAGGTACCGCTCCCCATCTTGGATTCTCTCGGTCGAAGAAAACCGGCTTAGCCAGATGGCGAGGGGGGGATCGGTTTGGGATAGTTGCGCCATCACCACCCGTACCGCCTGATAGGTGAGATAACTGCTCAGGACTTGACTGGTTTGGCGGGCAATGTGAGGGTAGTCCATCGCCGTCTATGGGAAACCGGTAAACTCCATGCTGCCATAAATGCCTGAAGCCTGCCGGTTCCCCTGTAACCTACAGCGTGTCCACTGCCTGGAACTCGAACTTGATTTCCTTCCAGAGTTCGCAGGCCGCAGCCAACTCAGGCGACCACTTGGCAGCTTCCCGGATGATTTGATTGCCCTCGCGGGCCAGGTCTCGACCCTCGTTGCGGGCTTGCACACAGGCCTCCAGCGCCACCCGGTTGGCGGTTGCCCCCGGCGCGTTCCCCCAGGGGTGACCCAGCGTCCCACCGCCAAATTGCAAGACCGCATCATCGCCGAAGATTTCCAGCAGCGCCGGCATGTGCCACACGTGAATCCCACCGGACGCCACGGGCATCACCCCCGGCATCGAAGCCCAGTCCTGGGTGAAGAAAATCCCCCGCGACCGGTCTTCCTCCACGTAGTCTTCCCGCATCAGGTCCACAAACCCCATGGTGATGTTGCGGTCGCCCTCTAGTTTGCCCACCACCGTTCCCGCGTGCAGGTGGTCGCCACCGGACATCCGCAGGCACTTGGCCAACACCCGGAAGTGAATCCCGTGAATCTTTTGCCGGTCAATCACTGCGTGCATCGCCCGGTGGATGTGCAACAACAGGCCGTTGTCCCGGCAGAACTTGGCCAGGGTGGTATTGGCCGTAAAGCCCGCTGTCAGGTAGTCGTGCATGATGATCGGGGTCTTCAAATCGGCGGCAAACTGCGCCCGCTTGAGCATCTCTTCGCAGGTGGGGGCGGTCACGTTCATGTAGTGCCCCTTGATTTCCCCGGTTTCCGCCTGGGCCTTGGCAATGGCTTCCTGCACGAACAGGAACCGGTCGCGCCAGCGCATGAACGGCTGGGAATTGATGTTTTCATCATCCTTGGTGAAGTCCAAGCCGCCCCGCAGCGCCTCATAGACCGCCCGCCCGTAGTTTTTCGCCGATAACCCCAGCTTGGGCTTAATCGTGCATCCCAGCAGCGGCCGACCGTACTTGTTCAATTTGTCGCGCTCGACGACGATCCCGTGGGGTGGGCCTTGGAACGTTTTGAGGTAGGCCACCGGCACCCGGATGTCTTCCAATCGCAGGGCCTTCAGGGCTTTGAACCCAAACACGTTCCCCACAATGGACGTGAGCATGTTGGTGACCGACCCCTCTTCAAACAGGTCGAGCGGGTAGGCTACAAAACAGAAGTACTGGTTTTCTTCCCCCGGCACCGGCTCGATGTCATAGCACCGGCCCTTGTACCGCTCCAAATCGGTTAAGTTATCCGTCCATACCGTTGTCCAGGTCCCGGTGGAAGACTCAGCAGCCACCGCAGCAGCCGCTTCTTCCGGCGGCACTCCCGGCTGTGGTGTTACCCGAAAACAAGCCAACAAATCCGTATCTTTGGGCGTGTAATCCGGTGTGTAGTACGTGAGGCGATAGTCCTTTACCCCGGCCTGAAAGCCAGCTTGGGTCTGTGTTCGTGGGGCCATATTTCCTAACTCCTTTCCATCACATCGTGCCGTCTCATCCAATGACCTTTCCCTACATCACAACGGGATGAACTGGGATAAAGACGGGTTTAATTTCACGTTATCATGACGCTTGCCCTCTGCAACTTTCAAAGGTTTTATGGCCCTGATAACAAAAAGTTATTCATTACTCTCTATGAAGAAATTTGTAGAGCTTTGGGCGCTTCCCGAGGGAGTTTGACCGTTTCCCGTCCTACCAATTGATACAAATTATCGAAGCTATCATAATTTTTAATGATTTGTTAAGGTGTTGACTTTTTGCTCACGGTTTTTTTACGGGTATCGCGATGGTGCAGGGTGGGTCAGTTAGGCTAGAGCTATGTGGCGCACCCTGGTCACGACGGTGTTTTACCGTGCCTGTCCGTTGTGTAGGCGACCGGCGACAGGGGAGTTTTGTCGGGATTGTCAGCGGCAGATGGCAGCGACGCAGCTTGCGCGACCCTGGCGGTTTTGGCAAGGGGAACTCCCGCTGGCGGCCTGGGGACGCTACCAGGATGCCTTGAAACGAGCGCTGGGGGCCTTGAAATACCAGGGGCGACCGGAGCTGGCCCGACCGCTAGGGCATTACCTGGGGGATGTGTGGTTGACGGGGGGGCATGGTTTGACCCAAACACCGGCAGTGGCACCGATTCCCCTGCACCCAGCGAAGCTCAAACGGCGGGGTTATAACCAGGCAGAATTGCTGGCCCGGCATTTGTGCCGATATGTCGGTCTGCCGCTGTACCCCGATTTGCTAGTGCGGCGAACCGATACCCAGGCGCAACATTGCTTGTCGGCTCGCGAACGGGCAGCCAACCTGGCAACGGCGTTTGCCCTGAACCCAGACGTTGGTTATCGGCGGCGACCCATTCTGCTCGTGGATGACATCTACACAACAGGGGCAACAGCGCGGGCTGCGCAACACACCCTACAGCAGGCGGGTTGGCCAGTGGTCGGTGTACTGGTCGTAGCGACGGGCCGCTAGGGGCTGTGCCAACCACCATTGCTGCAGGGATTGATACGCCTGTCGGGTAGGCGCGTCCATCGGCAGCCAGAATTCGTGGGCGCCCAGCGGTTGAGCCAGAGGGGAAAAGGCAATGCCCTGGGTAGTGAGGGCTTCTACTTGCTCCTGTTCCCAGGCAAAGTGCAACCAGTCGCGTACAGCTTGGGAAATTGGTTGCCCGGCTGGCACGACCCAACCATCTGCCCAGATGGCGCTGCCGCTTGTTGGCGTCACTACGGTGATTTGAGGATACCGGCGGCTCACGGGTATCAGGTCGCTCGACCACCCCACTGCCACCCAGACATCACCCAGGATCAGGGGTTGGATGTAGTACTGGTCGCTATAGAGACGGACTTGTCGGTGCAAAGCCGCCAGCCGTTCTTGCAATTCCTGCGCGGGCCAGGGCAGCGGTGGGTTGATGGATAAACCCAGGCTCTTGCAGGTGATGCCGAGTAATTCTCGAAAGTTCGCTACTGTACTCACTCGCTGGCGTAATTCCGGTCGCCACAAGTCAGACCAATCCCGGGGTTGCCAGGGGAGTAAATCCCGCCGGTAGGCCAGCACAGTCGTTCCCCAGCGGTAGGGTAGCCAATCAACTTGCCCGTGGGATTGGGTGATAGCACGCCAAGCCGCCGGCAGTTCTGACCAACGCAAGGGAGTCGGTAATGGGGATAAACGCTGCTGCGCTCGCGCTTCGCTTACCCAAGCCAGTCCCAAGCCCACCACATCCGGCGGGTGAGAGCGACTTAGTTGTTGGTAGAGGTCGGGCAGTTGGTCATGGCTACGGATATGGAGGGTGTGGCGGCGCTGGAAACGACGTAACCACACTGGCGGCAGGCTGTTTTTTAACAGGTGGACATTTAACCCAGTCCGTTGCCGGGCAGCCGTGCAACCAGCCAACCATCCCAGTCCCCCAGCCAACAGCCAGCGTCGAGTCGCCATCTTTTGCCAGATGCAAACCCCTTAAACCCTTCTTTAATAATTTATTGACAAACAGGGAAGATGGCTGGATGATGGGTTTTGCTGACAGACCGGTTGATATATGCGTAGGCGGGTTGGTTTAGCAGCACTGGGAGCACTGGCCGCTACGGCTTGTCAGCGAGTTTCAGCGCCCACCGTCATTACCCAACCCCGGGTGCGCTGGCGGGTAGTCACCAGTTGGCCGACATCCCTAGACACGTTGTTTGGCGGGGTGCGCTATTTGGCCGAACAGGTCAAGCAACTGACGGATGGACGCTTTACCCTGACGCCTTTTGCCGCAGGAGAGATCGTGCCAGGGTTGCAGGTACTGGATGCCGTGCGTTCGGGAACCGTCGAAGCTGGGCATACCGCCAGTTATTACTATCTAGGGAAAAACCCAGCCCTGGTTTTCGGCACCGGTTTGCCCTTTGGATTAACGGCTCAGCAGCAAAACGCCTGGTGGTACGCCGGTGGGGGATTGGCCGCCATGCAAGCACTCTACCGGGATTTTGGGGTGATCACCTTTCCGGCAGGGAACACAGGCGCTCAGATGGGGGGCTGGTTCCGGCGAGAAGTGAACTCCTTGCCAGACCTCAAGGGGTTAAAAATGCGGTTGCCTGGCTTGGGCGGCAAAGTCATGGCTCAGATGGGCGTCAACGTGCAGGTATTGCCGGGCAGCGAGTTGTTCTTGGCGCTCGAGCGAGGGGCATTAGATGCTGCCGAGTGGGTTGGCCCCTACGACGACATGCGCCTGGGGTTACCGCGGGCAGCTCGTTATTATTACTACCCTGGTTGGTGGGAACCCGGCCCCTCGCTGGAACTGCTGGTGAATTTAACTGCCTGGCAGCAACTGCCCCCTAGCTATCAAAAGGCGTTGGAGATGGCGGCCCAAGCGACCAATCTCTATATGCTCTCCCAGTACGAGGCCCGCAACCAGCAAGCCCTGCAAAAGCTCACGGCTGAGGGAGTTCAATTGCGCCGCTACAGCGATGACATTTTGCAAACAGCGTGGCAAGTGACTCAAGATTTGTTAGCCGACCTGAGCCAGCGCGAACCCGCCTTCCGAAACGTCTATCAATCCTGGCAAGCCTTCCGCCGTGAGGGTCTCCGTTGGGCCAAAGTGGACTCCCTGCCCATCATCATGGCCTTTTCCCGTCCTGACCTAAAGACGTGACCCCTGTTGATAAGCCCAGTACAGGGCGTGCAAGAACACATCGGGGTCTGTACCGTCATCAAGCACATCCAAACGGGTCTGCAATTGCCTAGCCAACGCCTGGGCTAATTCCCGCCGCGCTTGGGGTCGCAATTGGGCGCACCGTTGGACATAGCCTCGCACGACGACCCACTCATCGGGCAGTAACTGCTGAGCGATGGGCGACAAAGCCTGTCCCACGTCCATAGCGGCTGGCGGTAGCGTCACAGGTTGGGGTGTTGGCGTTTCTTGAATCACCACAGTGCCGGCAACCCAATCCCCCAGGCGTTTTTCCCGGCGGCCAAACATCACCAGGTACGCTCCAATTAGGAACCATTCATCCATAGGACGCAACAAGGCCCGCAGTGTTGCTTCTTGCAGTCCCGGTGGCCGGCCATCCTCACGAATCACTCGAATGTGGGCTACCTTTTTCCCTGGAGTTTGCCCCTGCCAGAGCGTTTCAAACCACACAAAATATCCTGTGTAAATCACAAAAGCGACCAACAAACTGATAGCAGCCAACCACAGCAGCGCTCCCAACCAATTGCCGCGGGCATCGGCAAAATTTTGGAGGATTTCGCTGACCAAAATAGCGTAAACCAGCACAGCTTCGAGCAACAAAGCAACACCCAAGCACAAATAATCCACGACCAGTGCATACAAGCGATTTCCCGGCCCTGCTAAGACAAAGGACAATTCCGTGTACTCTGGGGTGACAATTTGGAACGTGCGCCAAACATTCATGCGTCTACCGCCGGTAAAACCAACCCCCAACCCTCGCGGCAACAACAGGCATCGTGATAGATGACTGCCAAGACCGCTTGCCAAAACGGAGCAAAAACTGCACCTGCCAACAACGGCGGTATGACAAACGCCAGGGCCAGCGGCGCCACCATGACAACACCTACGACTGCTTCAGCGCCACCGGTCAACATGGACACCACCATGCCAGCCATGAGGCCCACGGTACTGGCCAGCACCAACAAAAACGTTTGCAAAACATTGAGAACTATCTGCACAGGTATCTGCAACGGCATGAGTAGCAGTATCCCTAACACCATCACCAGTTGCACCCGGAGCACCGACCCTTGGATGAGTTGCCAACTGCGCGCCAAACTGCGGTCATAAGTCACTTCGTCTTCCATCACCACTGGCAAGGGATACAGCAGTAAATGACAGATGAGCCACGCCCATAGGAATAATCCGCCTGCCGCCACCAGCAGTACCCATAGAACGAAACCTAAGGTCATCCAGGGGTTTGCCCACGCCTGTGTGCGTGTCAACATCTCTCCCAAGGGCACGGTCAACACCAGCATCGGCAGGGCAAGCAACCCCAGCAGTATCGTCGCTGTGACGCTGTAGAGCATCCCCGCCCCAAACAAGTGCCACATCTTCTTTTCGCCAATCGCCACAGCCGCCTGGGGAGGTTCTGTAATCCCCCGTAACTGCTGCACGACCAGGCGAGCGATCGCTCCCAGCAAACCACTGCACTTGGCCCAGCCATAGACCGGCACCAGCAACCATAGATGCGCTTGCAACGATAACCACAAATACGGCCAAAAACGCTGCCTGTATATCTGGAGCGCCAGCGTCAAAATATTGCCGACGTTGAGCGGTGGCGTGACCATGCTGCGACTAGGAGCACAGCCCTAATGTATCAAGTAATTCGTCCAGCAGCGCAAAGGTCTGCGATGGTCAGGTATAGCCAAGCTACTCCCTGGGGAAAACTGGTAACGGGGCTGCCCCCTGCGACCCGAGGGATGATGAAGTGTTAGAGGACTGAGTCACCACTTGTTCAGAAGTCGCGTCGCCCCCAAATCCGTACACCGCCTACATTTCCGCCTGCAAAAAGCTCCGCTACGGCTTGATAGAAACTTAAATAACTCTCCACCAGTTCGTCACCGTGTTTCTGGCGGTAGTCATCTTGTTTCTCCCTAAATGCCAGGAAGCGCTGTTGCACCCACTCGCGCCATGCAGGCGTGACATTTTCCCAGGCGATGTCTCCAAACCCAGCCTGCTGCAGATGAGCTTGATACTGCTCAATCGTGGGCAAGTCGGGGCAAGCCACCATGTGGGCCAACGTTTCGCGCTCGCTGGTGGTCAACGGCTGTAGCTGAACGTAGTCCTCGATGTAAAAGCGACCACCCGGTTTGAGAACTGCCGCGCATTGCTGGAATAACGTTTCCCGGTCCGGAATGTGCAAGAAAACCAGGAGCGATAACCAGGCGTCGTATTGTCCTGACAATCCCTGCAGGATGTCGCCTTGGATAAATGTCACCCGTTCACTTAACCCTGTGCGCTCCGTCAGTTCGATGGCCATCTGGCACAAGCAGGGCTGCAATTCCAATCCCGTCACCCGGCAACCCACCCGCTCGGCCAAGTAACGCGCTGTGCCCCCGACGCCTGCCCCAATGTCCAGTACATGGGATTGGGCCGTGATGTCTAACCGTTGGATGGCTTGGTCAATGGCCGTCGTGCCGCAGTAGTGGTAGTGGTCTAAGCCGCGTAAATCCCCCAGTGTCAGGTGTTCTGGCAGATGGGCGAGTTCTTTTTGTAGAAAGGGCAAACGGTAGCGGTACATCCGGTCAAGCGCAGCATCCATAGGGGTTGGGTGACAGCCTTCCGCCCGATTCTAGCCCAACCGGTGACCGGAAGGGGTTACTATAAAAAAGCAATTTCGGGCGTGGGCAATGCGCAGTCATCTGTGTGGTCAACTGAGTCCTGCGGAAATTGGCCAGACGGTGCAACTGTGTGGTTGGGTTGAACATTACCGCGACCATGGCGGGGTTATCTTTTTTGACCTGCGGGACTACAGCGGGCGAGTGCAAATTGTCAGCGACCCGGAACGGACCCCCCACTCTTACCCAGTGGCCCAGCAGCTGCGCCTGGAATCCGTTGTTCAGGTCAAGGGCACGGTCAGCCAACGCCCCCCTGGCTCAGAAAATCCCCGGCTTACCACCGGCGCTATTGAAATCTACGCCGCGGAGCTGGTCATTCTGAATCCCGTGACGCGCGCCCTGCCCTTTGCGGTGAGCGGCAATGAACCGGTGCGGGAAGAACTGCGCCTGAAGTATCGCTACCTGGCCCTGCGCGGTGACCGGTTGCAACAGAACTTGCGCCTGCGGCATCGGGTTGTCCAGTGCATCCGCCGCTATCTCGAAGACGAACTGGGGTTTCTGGAAGTGGAAACGCCGATGCTAACTCGGTCCACCCCGGAAGGAGCGCGCGATTACCTGGTGCCCTCCCGCGTTTACCCTGGTCAATGCTACGCCCTGCCCCAATCGCCCCAATTGTTCAAACAATTGCTGATGGTCTCCGGCTGCGACCGCTACTACCAGATTGCCCGCTGCTTTCGGGATGAGGATTTGCGCGCCGACCGCCAGCCGGAATTCACTCAGTTGGACATGGAATTGAGTTTCGTGTCGCTGGAGGACATGCTCCGGTTGAACGAGGAGCTGGTGTGTCACGTGCTCTACAAAATCAAGGGCATCCAACTGCCACGCCCCTTTCCCCGCTTGACTTACCAGCAGGCGTTGGCCCAGTACGGCACCGACCGCCCCGATACCCGGTTTGACCTGCGACTGGTAGATGTCTCCGATGTGCTGGCCGACTGCGGATTTCGGGTGTTTCGCGAAGCCGTTCAAACGGGGGGATGCGTCAAAATCCTGCCCGTGCCAGGCCACCATGCCCAAACTATTTCCAATGTGCGGATCAAACCAGGGGGGGACCTGTTCCGGTTAGTCACGGAAGCCGGCGCCAAGGGTTTGGCTTACATCCGGGTGCGCGAGGGCTATGAACTGGACACGATTGGGGCCATCAAAGACCATCTCACGGACCACCAAAAACAGGCATTGCTAGAACGCACGCAAGCGCGACCGGGGGATTTACTCCTGTTCGGGGCGGGACCAGCAGCCGTGGTGAATAAATCGTTAGACCACCTGCGGCAACACCTCGGGCGAGAATTGCACCTGATTGACCCGGAGGCCATTGCCCTGCTGTGGGTGGTGGATTTTCCGCTGGTGGAGTGGAACCCGGAGGAACAGCGCTATGAGGCATTGCATCACCCGTTTACGGCACCCCACCCCGACGATGTGGAGCATTTAGAGCGGGCGCGTGCTTTGGCCTACGACCTGGTGTGGAACGGCACCGAAATTGGTGGCGGTAGCTTGCGCAATTATCAACGCCCGATTCAAGAAAAAATCTTTCAGCTCATCGGGTTAACGCCCGCCGAGTACGAGGAAAAATTTGGTTTCTTGCTAGAGGCTCTCGAGTACGGCGCACCTCCCCATGGCGGCATTGCCTACGGCCTGGACCGCTGGGTGATGTTGCTGGCTGGCGCTGACTCGATTCGGGAAGTAATGGCGTTTCCCAAAACCCAACAGGCCCGGGATTTGCTCACCGACGCCCCTGCGCCCGTTACACCTGAACAGTTGCAAGAACTGCACATCCGGTTTGAGTTGCCCCAGGACGAGTAACCCGATGGAGGTTCCCCCGGCCTTTGCCCAGGCGGTCGAGCAATTTAATCAGGGGGAGTACTACGCCTGCCATGACACGCTCGAAGCCCTGTGGTACGATGCGCCGGAACCTCAACGTACCTTGTACCAGGGACTATTGCAAATTGCCGTGGCCGGGTATCACTACCGTCATGGGAACTACCGGGGGGCAACCCTGCTCCTAGCTGAAGGCTTGACTCGCTTGCGCCGCTGTCCAGAATTGCCAACTAACTGGGACTTTACCGCCCTGGTCAACCAGGCCCAAACCCTGCTCACGGTCCTCCAACAACCCCCCTCGACAGCCCTGCCTCCCTTCGACCTGACCCTACCCCGCCAATCCTGAAAAGTTGTGTTACAATCGGCAATAAATCTTAGTATTACGTTAAGCCGAATTCAAGGAGGCGATGGTGATGGCGCGTTGGGCGATGCGGCTGGTGGAATTTTTGCGTGCCAATGGCGATTGGTCGTGGGGCCAGCAATTGACCTGGACGGTGTTGCGGGTGGTCGCTGGCGTGGTGATGATTCACAACGGCTTTGACAAGCTGGCGGATATTCCAGGGTTTGCCGAGGCCTATGTCCAGGTGATTGGGTTGCCGTTCCCGATCTTTTTCTCCTATGTGGCAGCCTGGACAGAAATTGTTGGCTCAGTATTGATAATCGCTGGGGCGGCGACGCGGCTGGCGGCGCTAGGGTTGTTCGCCACGATGGCGGTGGCTATCTACCATCACATCAAGGTGGCAGGCTTGAGCATTCCTTACATCGAGCTGTCGAGTTTGTATGCGGCTTGTTTCCTCCTGTTTCTGGTCAATGGAGCCGGTCCGATTTCCCTGGACCACTGGCTAGGGATGGGATTGACCCGCTGGCTGCAAGCCCGGCGACTGGAACAATTGGACCAGGTCTTGCCTAGAACGCCGGTGGGAGCTGGACGTTCCTAGACTCCTGTAGGCCCCCCTTGGTAGGATGGGGAATGAATTGAGGGAGACCAATGCCCACTGTCCTGCTGGTGGAAGACGTCCAGACCGAAGCAGCGCTTCTAGCGGGTTATCTCCAGGGGGAAGGGTTTCTGGTGCAACGGGTTGCCAGCGCCGAAGAAGCCCGTCAGTACTTAGCCAAGCAAAAACCCGACTTGATCCTTCTGGATGTCGTTCTGCCGGGGGAAAGTGGGTTTGAACTCTGCCGCCAGCTCAAGAAGCAACCGGAGACGGCCAATGTACCCATCATCATTTGCTCGAGCAAGCAGGGCGATATTGACAAGTTTTGGGGAATGAAACAGGGCGCATCGGCCTATCTGACCAAACCGGTGAACAAAGAGGAACTAATCCGCACGGCGCGTAGCCTGGTGGGGCGGTTCTGAAACGGCCAAATCAATCAGGGCATTGGTGATAGCAGCAGCAACTGGCGACCCGCCCCGGCGTCCGGCGACCCAAATGCGCGGCAAGGTGGTTTGATTCAACATCGCCTTGGCTTCCAGCACCCGCACAAATCCCACCGGCGCACCCACAACCAGGGCAGGCGGCGCGGGCAGGTCAGGGAGTAATTGGCAGAGTTTGATCAAAGCAGTGGGGGCGTTGCCAATGACGACGACTGCCTGGGGGTATTGACGCAGGGCCTGTTCCATGCCTGTGGCAGCGCGAGTTTCACCATCAGCAGGGGTCGTCGCCAGCTCCAAGGCATTCATCAGGGGATTGGGCAGATGGGTAGTCAGGTGGGCTTTGATAGCCTGGGCCACTAGCCCCACGTCGGTAACCACCGGTGCACCTCGGCGCAGGGCGCGGATACCCAACTCAATCGCGTGGGGACTGAAATGGATCAGATGCTTGAAGCTAAAATCTCCCGTGGCATGGATGACGCGGCGGATAATGACATATTCGGGATAACACCAACCCCAAGGGTGCGGGCCAATTTCCCGGTCAATGGTCGCAAAGCTAGCCGCTGTAATCGGGTCTAGGTCCATGCGCCTGCGCTCCCGCCCTACCCTCAGTCTAATCGGGGACCGTCACTCGCGGTAGGTGCCAATGCTCGCGATTTGCAACCGGAATGGCCCCGGTGCAAAGGTGGGGTTGCGCTGGCCGTCGTAGGCGAATTTGCTGAGCATGATTTGCAATGACACAATGCGGCTCAGGTCTAGTGGCGGGGCATTGGGGACAGTCTTAGCGCGAAACACCGGCACCAAGTCAGAAAAGGGCAATTTCACCGTGATCCAGGTAGCTGGTTGCGTGTCGAACTGAGCGCTGTAGGCCAAGCTATCCCAGTTCGCGTCATCCCGCACCAAAAATTTGTAACGTTTACCGTCTCCCCGCACCCGCAGGACCAGACCACTGTGGCCTCGTAAGTCCAAAGGGGGTTGGAGATTGCGGGTGCGGACGGAAGCAAACCCACCATTGTTTTCTGTGGTCACCACCCCTTCAAAGCGAGCGCCTGCGGGGTCGGGCACCAAACCGCTCTGGCTACGTCCCCCCATCACCACGTCATCCAGGGCGCCCCAGACCGACACACTCTCCGGTCGTGTCATGTCAAAAATGATTTCCCCCTGGGGAGTGACGGTGGCTGGCGGTGGATGCATCCCCAGCAAGCGCTGTACACAGTTGACGATGGGCACCGCCTCAAAGTACGTCGCCGTTTGCCACCACCGACCGAAATCGGGTAGAAACATGCCGGACCTCCAGACGGACACCCATAGCCTAACAAGATTTGTCCTAGGATTGAGCCATGCACCCAGCCGTTCGCATCGTTCTCGTTGAACCCGCCGGCGCACTCAACGTGGGGGCCATCGCCCGGGTGATGAAAAACTTTGCCTGTCGGGAGCTGGTGCTGGTACAACCCCGGTGTGATTGGCAAGGAGACGAGGCGCGGCGCCTGGCCGTTCATGCCGCTGACATCCTCACCACCGCCTGCATGGCCCCAGATTTAACCACTGCCTTGGCGGGCTGTGTGCGAGTGATTGCCACCTTGGGACGCACGCCTCCCGGCGAACCCTTGAAGGCCGTCCTGCCCTGGTTTCTCCACGACATGGCGCCGGTAGCCCTCGTTTTTGGCCCTGAGGACCGGGGGTTGACCTGGGCAGAACTGCAACTGGCCCACCGGCAGGTGACCATTCCCACTCACCCCGACTACCCTTCGTTGAACCTGGCCCAGGCCGTGGGGATTTGCCTGTACGAAATCTATCAATTTAGCCAGACGCACGTGGCTCCACCTCCTCCCCAACCACCAGCGCCTGTGGATGCCCTAGAAGACTACCTGGCCGACTTAGAAAATTGGCTGCTGGAAATCGGTTACTTGTACCCCCACACGCGGGCGCGACGCATGGCAAAAATTCGGCACCTGTTGCACCGGGCCGCGCCATCGGCAGAGGAACTGGCTCTATTGCGGGGCATGATTCGCCAGGGGCGCTGGGCAATCCAGGCCAAACCTTAATCCGACCTTAACGATGGCACGGCCACGAACTGGCTATGTTAAAGCTGGGGGGGATTTACCCCGATTGCTGTGTTGTTGAGGTTTTTATGTCTTATCCGGATTTCAGTCATCTCCAGCCCGATGCGACTTTGGACGTTTTACCGTCCTATGACTACCAGGTGCCAGCTTCTACCTTGACGCGGGACGTGATGGCCTACATGAAAGACCATCCCGACATCCCCGGCATCATGATTGTGGACAATGGCCAGGTGATTGGCGCGATTGGTCGCCAGCGCTTTGAGTCCCACATGCAACAGGTCTATAGCTCCGAAATCTATCCCAAACGGCCTATCCAACTGCTGGTGGAAGTCTTGAAAGCCGAAAAACTGCAACTGCCCAGTTCTACCCGCATTGTTGACGCTGCATTACAGGCGCTACAACGGCCCCGCAGTCTTGTATTTGAACCAGTGGTGATGGAATTGCCAGATGGGCAACTGCGCCTGATTGATTTCCTGTTAGTCCTGCTGGCGGAGGCCTCTATTCTCAAAAAGCTGTTACCTAGCTAATCACCACAGCCGGCATTGGGCCTGGTGTCGTAACAAATGGTCACACAACACCAGCGCCACCATCGCTTCCACCATTGGCACAGCCCGTGGGAGGACACAAGGGTCATGTCGCCCCCGGGGGTTCAGTACGACTTCCTCCCCTGCTTGATTGACCGTGCGCTGGGGCTGGAGAATCGTCGCTGTCGGTTTGAACGCCACCCGTAACACGATCGACTCCCCGTTGCTAATACCGCCCTGGATGCCGCCGGAGCGATTGGTGCGGGTACGAAGCCGGCCCTGGTCGTCGCAGTAGAACTCGTCATTGTGCTCGCGTCCTGTCAGTAACGTACCGGCGAACCCCGAGCCAATCTCAAATCCCTTGCTAGCAGGTAAGGACATGACCGCTTTGGCCAAATCGGCTTCCAGCTTGTCAAACACCGGCGACCCCAATCCCACCGGCACTGAACGCGCCACACAGCCAATGACGCCCCCCACCGAATTGCCCTCGCGCCGCATTGCTTCGATCAGTTCAATGGCTTTAGGGGTGATGTCCGGGTCAGGACAACGCAGGATATTACTTTCCACATCAGCGTGCGTGACCCGTTCCGGGTCCACTTGGGCTTGCAGGTCTTTGACGCGCTCGACGTAGGCAATGATTTCCGTCCCCGCCACCTGCTGGAGGATTTTTTTAGCAATCGCCCCCGCTGCCACCCGGCCAATCGTTTCCCGCGCCGATGCTCGGCCACCCCCTTGCCAGTTGCGAATCCCGTACTTGGCCTGATAGGTAGCGTCTGCGTGGGATGGGCGAAAGGTGGTAGCCATGTCCTGGTAATCCTGGCTGCGGGCGTCTTGATTTTTCACCAGGATGAGGATGGGGGTGCCCAGCGTTTGTCCCTCAAACACGCCCGACAGAATTTCACAGCGGTCGGCTTCCTGACGGGGTGTGGTGATGGCGCTCTGACCGGGACGGCGGCGGTCAAGTTCTTTTTGAATATCGTGAACATCCAACGGCAACCGAGGCGGGCAACCATCGACCACCACACCAACAGCGCCCCCGTGGGATTCCCCAAATGTGGTAACGCGAAACAAATGTCCAAACGTATTCCCCATGCTCTCGATCCTGCCAAAAAGCTAGTTATTGTGGTATGTCGCCGGGAGGCAACAACCGATCCCGGTCGAGAAATGGTTCCGGCTCCCCGACCCAGTTGAAGTCGCTGATCCGCAATAAAATCCCGCCGCTGGCCCGCTCTGGGTTGAAAAAGAGGGAAATCCCATAGGTGCGACGGCTGTATTCCAACCCATAGGTGGCGTCAATCACCCGCGGGTTACCTCCATCCAATCGCAGGGTAATGTTGGCGCTAGCGCGTAGCGGGCCATAGATTTGCTGAGTCAGGGAAAACCGCAAAATTTGCTGGTCTTCTTGCCGGTCAAAGAAGAAAGGAGATTTGTCGGTCAGGCGAAATCGGGGTGAATAGGTAATGCTGAAGGCTGTGTAGTCGAACCAGTTTTTGGCAAACTGGCCGAATTGCGTTCTCAACCCCACATCGCCCCCAAGAACCAGTTGCGTGCGGCCATTACTGTAGAAATTATTAATGCTTACCACACCCACATCCAGACTCACGTAGGGAACGACAGGGGTGGGGCTAAACCGTAAACCCTCGGTGGCCGTCGCCGGCAACGGTTTTCCTTGCCACAGGAGAATGCTACGATTGACGTTCACTGCTGCCTGGTAGCGCCCTAGGGTGCGCTCGCCGTTTGGCTGATCCGTATCATCACTGCCTGCTGTGATCACCCGCGCACTCAAGAGGTACTGCAATTGGGTGGTGCGAGCTGGGTCTAAAGGAATGGGTTCATTCGAGGCCAACGCCACGCCTGCCCCGAAGCGCACGGTTTCAAACCCCAGAGAGCCATTAAAAACCCGCTCTCGATAAACCGCATCGGCAATAAGGCTGTGGCGAGGCAGCCAGCGATGTTCTAATCGCAACCTGGCCCGTATGCGTTCGTTGGCATCCCGAAAATCAAAGCGGCTGAGCAGAGCATCAATTTTAACCGTCGTATCGCGAGCCACATCTGCTGCCAACTGGGTACGCAAAGCAAAGTTATTGCCAAAGGGGGCAAACCCCGATTCAAAGGTTCGCTGGACAAGCAGGATAGGCGTGATTCGAAAGGCAATCTCCGGCGTGTCCACCACCTCGAACGGTCGGCCAATGTACAGCCCGCCCAAATCCTGCCGGTCATAGCCGATTTCAATTGGGGTGGGGTCGCGCCGGCGTCGGGAAATAATCACCCGGTCTCGTAGCAGGGGAATCGCTACCCGCTGGTCAAATACCAACCGTCCACCTTCGGCTCGCACTTCGCTATCTCCCGTCGGCAGGCGAGTTAATGTAGCGCGGCGAGCTTGCAATTCCAACTCCGGCGGGTCAAACGGGTCGTTCGTCACCCGCAGGTTCGTTGCCGTACCATTTCCCTTAACATCAAACGTCAGTTCATCCGCCGTGAAACGACGCAGTCCGCGACCAGGACGTTCGACTGCCGTGGGTGTGGGCACAACTAAAGGCGGCACTAAGGGGTCGCTTAGGGTAGGCCGGTCTGGGGAGGGTTGAGCCAACGGTTGGACCCGTATCCCACCCCGCACCTGGTAAAACACCCCGCTTTCGGTGTCGAGGTCGTACTCTAGGCGTTTTCCCCGCAATACCTCCTCGCCGCGCGTCAGCACCACTTCCCTGCCCGTGGCCACCGCCTTGCGGGTAATCAAGTTCACTTCAATTTCGTCTGCCTGCAGCACCGCCCCCCGAAACCGGAGCACCGCATTCCCCGTCGCTGTAAAGACCTGAGTCTGCTCATTAAACGTTTGCTGGTCCGCATCCACCTCAACACGCTGCTTGGGGTCAATCGCCTGGGCAATGCGTTCCCACTGGGGCAGATTTGTATAGTTAATATCCTGCACGGATGCCGGACGTACATCCTGCAAGACAGCTACCTCAGGCGACACTCCCGGCGCTAGGGGAGCGAAATAGGGCATGGTTGTTGATGGAACCTCACACCACTAAAGACGCAGGCTGCTCGCCAATGCTCCTAAAAGCGCTATTCTAAATCGCGCCGTTTGGGGTTACGCGAGGGGTCGCCGGAGAGGAAACCAAAGACAAATAACAGGACAAAAAAGGCAATAACAGCGTAAACAGTGTATTTCAACGTCACCATGGCAGTCCCTAGCATGAATCATAAACATTCGTATCTTAACACCCGCGCTGGTGCCTCTCTGCCAAAATCGAGAGTGGGGGAAACTGGTTAACATGGCGGTTATCGCGCTACTGACCGATTTCGGCGCTCAGGACCACTATGTAGGCGTCCTCAAGGGGGTTATTCTCAGCATT
Source organism: Gloeomargarita sp. SKYG116 (assembly GCA_025056115.1). Taxonomy (GTDB): domain Bacteria; phylum Cyanobacteriota; class Cyanobacteriia; order Gloeomargaritales; family Gloeomargaritaceae; genus Gloeomargarita. Next base: position 6,861 of record JANWVM010000014.1, on the reverse strand, counting down.
GCTCCCCAGGCGCAGATTGTGGATATTGGTCACGGCGTTCCTGCCTATCAATGGTCAGCAGCCCAATTTCTCCTGCAACAGGCGTATCCCTACTTCCCACCTGGCACCATTTATGTCGCAGTGGTGGACCCTGGGGTTGGGGGAACACGCCGGCCCATTGCCCTCCACACCCCCTGGGGGTACGGCGTTGGCCCAGACAACGGGCTGTTTACCCCTTGGTTCCCGCAGGCTGATGCGGTTGTTGCGCTGACCCATTCCCGTTACTGGCGCACCCCCAGCCCTAGCCAGACCTTTCACGGGCGAGACATTTTTGCCCCGGCAGCGGCCTATTTAGCAGCAGGCGTACCGTTGCGGGAGCTAGGGGAAGCGACTGACATAACGACCTTGGCCCATTGGTCGCCCCCTCCCCCTCAGCCAACAGCCCACGGCTGGCAGGGAACGATTCAGTACATTGACCATTTCGGCAATTTGATTACCACCCTGCCGGCGAATGTCATTTCTCCCGATTGCCGACTCCAGGTTGCGTTAGCCGGCCACGTCATTCCCTGGGGGCGATGTTACAGCGATGTCCCAGTGGGAACGCCAGTGGCGCTGATTGGCAGTCATGGATATGTGGAAGTCGCCTGTCACCAGGGAAATGCCGCCCAGTTTTTCAATGCTAAAATCGGGGATGCAGTGGCGCTCGTTCTTAGCCCCTGAGACGTGGAGACAACGGCCAGGATTTACCGCATTTTGGATGCCAATCTCGACCGGGCACGAGAGGGGCTGCGCGTCATCGAAGAGTGGTACCGGCTGGGGTTGAACGCATCCCACTGGGCCGAATTGTGCAAAGACTACCGGCAGGAATTAGCCCGCTGGCATCGCCCCGAATTTCGCGCCGCCCGCGATACGGTCAACGATGTGGGCACAGGGATGACCCATCCCCAGGAAGTCACCAAAACCGATGTCCAGGCTCTGTTGCAAGCCAACTTTGGTCGCGTGCAGGAAGCTCTGCGGGTGCTGGAGGAATACGCCAAGTTGGTGGATGGAGGAATGGCCCAGGCGATGAAGCAACTGCGTTATCGGGTCTATGAACTGGAAACAGCGGCGATGGGCCAAGAACGGCGGCGCCAACTGGAGCAGGCCTACTTGTATCTGATTACCATGCCGGGGCCGCAATTGCTGGAGATAGTCGAATCGGCCCTCCAGGCAGGATTGTCGCTCGTCCAGTACCGGGACAAGGATGCCCCCGACGGCCAACGCTACGACATCGCCAAGCAACTATGCGAACTCTGCCATCGCTACGGGGCGCTGTTTATTGTCAACGACCGGGTGGATATTGCCCTGGCGGTCGGGGCGGATGGGGTGCATCTCGGCCAGCAGGATTTGCCCTTGCCAGTGGCGCGGCGGTTACTCGGGCCAGAACGACTCCTGGGGTGTTCCACCACCAACCCCAGCGAACTGCAACGGGCCATTGATGGGGGCGCCGACTACATCGGGGTGGGGCCGGTATATGCCACTCCGACCAAAGCCGGTAAACCGCCAGCGGGTTGGGATTATGTGGCCTATGCTGCCCGTACCTGGACAAAACCCTGGTTTGCGATTGGCGGCATTGACCTGGACAACTGCGGGGACGTGCTGGCGGCAGGGGCGCAACGGGTCGCTGTTGTCCGCGCCATCATGACGGCTGCCAACCCCGGCGACGTCACTCAGCAATTTCTGCAAAAACTCCAGCCCGCATGACTTCTTTTTGGCAGGTCGTCAATCAAACGATTACTGAGGCGACGGGTCAACCCTTTGCAGGGACACCCCGGGGCAGTGCTGGTGGCGGTTGTATCCACGACAATCAGGTGCTGGGGGATGGACAACGGCAATACTTTGTCAAGGTTAACCACGCCGCGGCTTTGGACATGTTCATCGCGGAAGCTCAGGGATTACAGGCGCTGGGGGCCACACCAACTCTGAAAATTCCCCAGGTGATTGGGTGGGGAGAAGCTGATGGAAAAGCCTTCCTGGTCTTGGAATATCTGCCTCTCCAGCGCCGGGGCAATTGGTACCGTATGGGGCAAGCGCTGGCGCAACTGCACCGGCAATGTGTAGGGCAACGCTATGGGTGGGAACGGGATAACTACATTGGCGCGACGCCCCAAAAAAATGACTGGCATGACCACTGGGCGGAATTTTTCTGCACCCGGCGGCTGGGGTATCAATTTCAACTGGCGCAGCGGCGGGGTGGGCGATTTCCCCAGGTGGCCGAATTGCTGGAACGGGTGCAAGCATTGCTATCGGGAATCCCGGTTGAACCGGTGCTGGTGCATGGAGATTTATGGTCGGGTAATGCGGCCTTTACGACGGCTGGTGACCCGGTCACTTTTGACCCTGCCGTTTACTACGGGCACCGGGAAGTGGATATTGCCATGAGTGAACTATTTGGGGGATTTCCAGCCGACTTTTACCAAGGCTATCAATCCACGTGGCCGTTAGACACAGGATATGCCCAGCGCAAGGTCATTTATAACCTCTACCACATCCTCAATCATTTCAACCTGTTCGGCGGCAGTTATTACGACCAAGCGCTGGCGATGATGGACCAAATCCGGCGTTTGCCCTTTCATGATTCATAGCCGAAGAGCAAGAGCTGGTTGGTTCCCTGGCTTTGGGCCTTGGTGAGAGCGACGTGGGCTTGGGCTAGGGCATCATCCGCATTAGTTACTGACTCCGGCGTGAGCATCACTCCCCCCAGACTCACTGTGACCGGCAGCGACAATTCGGTTGTCAGGCTCACCGGATGTTCGCTAATGGCTTGCCGCAGAACATGGCCGAAGTCGTAGGCCCGTTTCGGCGATAACCCCAGCGTCACACAGGCGAATTGCGCTGGTCCCATCCGATAAACCAAACTCCCTGGCAACGCCCGGCTTTGCAACCGCCGCGCCACCACTGTCAGCACTTGGCGACGCACCTCTGGCCGGTACTGGGCTTCCCACGTTGACCAATCATCCACCGCTATCAACCAAAGACTGCCGTAGCGGTAGTAGAGCACATAGTTTTCGTCCACTGGCGCATCGGGTGGTCGTTCCCCCACCTGCCGCAGCAACCCCGGTAATGCCGACATCAAGGCCCGTTCGTTAAGGACGCCAGTTTCTTCATCAATTAAGGACATGGACGCCAAAAGATTGTACTGGTCCTTGAGCCGTTGGTTGGCCTCCATTAGGGAACGAGTTAACTGGCGCACCCGCAACGCCGCCCGAATCCTGGCCCGCAATTCTTCGGCATTAATCGGTTTGGTGATAAATTCGTCGGCGCCTGTATCCAGACCCAGCACCCGGTCGGCAGCATCCTCCCGCGCCGTGAGCATGAGGAAATAAATGTGTTGCAACTGGGGGTCCGATTTGACCCGACGGCAGAGTTCAATACCCGAAATGCCCGGCATTGACCAATCACTGATGATCAAATCGGGGGGAGATTCACAAATGGCTGCCCAGGCTTCTTCCCCGTTGGATGCCGTCTCCAAGATATACCCCCCCTCCTCCAGGTACTGGGAAATTAACTCCCGCACGACCATACTGTCGTCAATCACCAAAATCTGGACGGGGTCGTGGAGCGAGGTTGCCGTCATAAGCAAAGTTGAAAATGGACTGGCTACTCCTAGAGTCTATCGTCGCATAGCCGGCTCAGGAAGTCACCTAGACCTAGCCCTCCCGGTCGTGGCCCGGCCACAGCCAGCGGATCACCAATTTTTCCAGCTCTACCCACACAAAGACCAAGGTGCTAAATGCCACACAAACCAACATCTCTTGGGGCGGCAGGTAAAACACGCTGAAAAAATGTCGCAGCGGCGGCAGATAGACAATCAGCACCTGCGCCAGAGTCATCAAACTCACCGCCCCCCAAATCCAAGGATTACTGCGGGGATTGAGTTCTACCAGCAGCCGGCTGTCGGAACGCACCGCGAGCGCGTGGCCCATCTGCGATAAGCAGAGCGTGGTGAACACCATCGTCTGCCAGCGGCGTGGGTCGAGACCAGGGGCCGTGTGGGTTTGGGTGTAATCAAAGGCCCAGACCATCAGGGCAATAGTCACAGTGGAAAAGACCAGCCCCACCCGCACCATGTAGGACCCCAGCCCACGGGCGAAAATACTCTCTTGCGGGTCCTTGGGGGGTTGCTGCATCACCACTGCCCGCCCCGGTTCCACTGCCAGCGCCAAAGCGGGAATCCCATCGGTGGCCAGATTCATCCAGAGGATTTGCAAGGGCGTCAGGGGCGACCCCCCTAACCCCAGCAGCGGCGCCATGGCAATTGTGATCACCTCGCCAATGTTGCTGCCCAGGATATAGCGGATAAAGCGGCGGATATTGCCATAGACCACCCGCCCCTCCTCCACCGCCGCAACAATGGTGGCGAAATTGTCATCCAGCAGAATCATGTCGCTGGCTTCTTTGCTGACGTCGGTGCCGGTGAGACCCATGGCGACCCCAATATCGGCCTGTTTAAGGGCGGGCGCATCGTTGACCCCATCCCCCGTCATCGAAACGATATGCCCCTTTTTCTGGAACGCCTGTACAATCTTGAGCTTGTGCTCCGGCGACACCCGCGCATAGACTGTCACCCGCTCCACATGCTCCACCAGGGCTTCCAGGGTCAAAGCCTCCAAGTCGCGCCCAGTGAGCAGTTCATCCCCTGGCCGCCAGATGCCCAGTTCCTTGGCAATGGTGCAGGCGGTCAATTGGTGGTCGCCGGTGATCATCACTACCCGAATACCGGCGGTATGGCAGCGGTCAACGGCAGCTTTGGCCTCGGGACGGGGCGGGTCCATCAGGCCCACCAACCCCAACCAAATCAGGCCTTGCTCTAGGTCAGCGGCATCCGGTGCGGCGGGCAGGGCATCCAGAGGGCGGTAAGCCAACCCCAGCACCCGCAACCCCTGGCTGGCCAAAGTGTTGTTCTGCTCCAGGATCAGGTGTTGCTGCTCCGGTGTGAGCGGATACACCTCCTGACCCCACTGCACCCGGTCACAACACGCCAAAGTCAGTTCTGGCGACCCCTTGCACAGCAGCAGAAACTCCCCCTGCACAAACGCAAACAGGGGTTGGTCATCCGTGTCCACCACCACGCTCATGCGCTTGCGCTCCGGCGAGAAGGGAAATTCTGCCACCCTTGACAAGCCATAGCGCTCCTTGGTCAAACCGGCTTTGGCGGCTAGAGGGAGCAACGCCCCTTCGGTGGGGTCGCCTAGGATCGTCCATTCCCCCTGTTCCTGCTTCCAGGTGGCATCGTTGCACAACAGGCCCGTCAACAACAACGACATCACCTCGGGATGCGCCTGGGGATGAAAAGGCGTGTGGTCGGGATAGAAAAACTCACCTTCAGGGGCATAGCCGTTACCGGTGACGTGGATATACCCCAAGTCAGGCAGGGCCAGGGTTTGAACCATCATCTTGTTCTGGGTCAAGGTGCCGGTCTTGTCCGAGCACACCACCGTGACCGACCCCAGGGTTTCCACCGCTGGTAACCGCCGGATCAGGGCATGGCGCCGCATCATCCGCCGCGTCCCCAGGGCTAACGTAATCGTCACCACCGCCGGCAAGCCTTCGGGCACCACCGCCACCGCCATACTCAGGGAGACTTCAATCAAGGTGACGAACATGCGGGGGTTGTACAGGGTACCGGCGGCGACCACCAACGCGACTAACGCCAGGGCGCCTGTGACGAGTACCTTACCCAGTTGGTCCATGCGTCGTTGCAAAGGGGTGGGTTCCACCTCGACGGTTTGCAGCGCCGACGCAATTTTCCCCAGTTCTGTGCGCATGCCAGTCTGAGTCACCACCAGCGTCCCCCGGCCATGCACCACCTCCGTGCCCATAAACCCGAGATTCACCCGGTCACCCACTTCTGTGTTGGGGGGAAGTACCACGTCAGCCTGTTTGGTTACCGGCATGGCTTCACCGGTTAGCATTGCCTCCCGCACCTGGAGATTGGCGGTCACCAGCCAGCGCCCGTCTGCCGGGATTTTATTGCCCGCTTCCACCAGCACCACATCGCCCGGTACTAGCTCCGTGGCATCTACCTCTTGGATTTGGCCGGCCCGCACCACCCGCACCCGCGACGCCGACATTTTTTTCAAAGCCAGTAGAGCCTGTTCCGCCTTGCTCTCCTGGATATAGCCCAGCAGGCCGTTCAAGACCACAATCGCTAGAATGGCAACGGTATCTTTGGGAAAGATAAATTCCTGCGATTGTAAAGATTCCAGAACATCCAGCACTCCTGACAAGATTGCCACCGCAATCAGGAGCAATAGCATGACATTTTTGAACTGGTCTAGGAGAATGTCCCAGCGGCTACGGGCGTGGGTTTCTTCTAGTTCATTCGGCCCGTATTGGGCGAGTCGTTGCTGGGCTTCCGCTGGCGCCAGACCGTCGGGGCTAGTTTTCAGGTAGGTTAAGGTGTCAGGAATGGAGAGGGTATGCCAGTCGGGTGCAGTGCAATTGGTAGGAACGGCCATGTCCTTGTCGTGGGTACTTAGTTTCCATCCTAGGGGGTGGCCGGATGGTTGAACAGGGGTGTGGGACGCTCAGCCTGGGAATTGATTGCGGCACATCGGCGCTCAAGGCGATGGTGATTGACGCCCAAGGGCAGATTCACCATGCCGACCGGATACCCCTGCGTGACCCGGCAGACCCGTACCAATGGCGGGCGGCACTCGAACAGGTACTCCAAACGATTCCCCCAGCTTTGAAACCCTGTATCCATCACATCGCCATTGCTGGGACATCGGGGACGGTACTACTTGCCGATGAACAAGGGGAACCCGTTGCGCCTGTTTTGCTCTACAACGATGCCCGCGCTGTCGTTTGCCTAGAAGAACTCCAGCGTTATGTTTCGGC